>CAZIKE010000075.1:0-14760 GCA_964539775.1 uncultured Chitinophagales bacterium | reverse complement strand
GCTGCTCAGTATTTTGGAACGGTCGGGTCGATCCTGTCTGACCATGCAAGGATGCCGCCTACAAGATTGTAGAGGTTAGTGAAACCGAATTTCTCCTGCAGCATTGCAATCACGCGCCCGCTGCGGTTACCGCTGCGACAGTAGATGATCACCGGAACGTCGTTCCGCAGTTCTCCGACACGCTGAAGGATGGTTCCCATCGGGATCAATGCTCCACCGATATCCGAGAAGTCTTTCTCCTGTCGTTCGCGCACGTCAATCAATTGAAACTCTTGCTTCTCGTCCAACATCTTCTTCAGTTCTTCGACGGTTATGACCTTCACCGGTTCGGGCATGGCCGCGTCCTTCCTGACAGTGAACATGTTCGACGGAAGTATAAGGAATTTCCATCGGAAACGGGAGTCTTGCTAATCGCCTCAACTCTCAATACTTTGAGGAAGAATTATCTTTTCCCACCCTGACGTAGATATGCTCATCATTGCCGATGCGAAGATACCCGACGCGGAAGATGCATTCAGCCGGTTTGGCGATGTTCACGTCGTGCGCACACAAGACATGACGCGTGAGACAATCAGGTACGCCGATGCTATTCTCATTCGGTCAGAAACGAAGGTGGGCGCGGAATTGCTCGAAGGAACGCGTGTACGCTTTGTCGGGACGGCGACCATCGGCACCGACCACGTGGATCTCGACTACCTGAAGCAGCACGCGATAGCGTTTGCAAGCTGTCCCGGCAGCAATGCCATGTCAGTGGCGGAGTATGTGTTGGCGGCGTTGCTGGAGCTTGCAGCGCTGCTCGGGAGACCAGTGAAAGGGAGGGCGCTCGGCATCGTGGGGCACGGCAACACCGGCAGCCGTACGGCGAAGAAAGCAGAGGCGCTCGGCATGCGGGTGCTGCTGAACGACCCGCCGCTTGCTCGCCAGACAGGCGATCCGCTCTACCTACCGCTCGATGCGTTGATGGAAGCGGACTTCGTGTCGCTGCACGTGCCGCTGACGAAGACAGGCGAGGACGCGACGTTTCATCTGTTTGACGAAAAGAGACTTGCCGCAATGAAGGCCGGATCAATTCTCATCAACACCTCCCGCGGGGCAGTGGTGGAGACGGATGCACTCAAGAAGGTGCTGCGCTCACAACATCTCTCGGCGTGCGTCCTCGATGTCTGGGAGAACGAGCCGACGATTGATGCGGAGTTGCTTGAACTCTCAACAATCGGTACGCCGCACATCGCCGGGTACTCGCACGACGGCAAGCTCAACGCTACGCGGATGCTGCAGGAGGCGTTGAGCGCCTTCTGTGGTGTCACGCTTGATCCTCCCGCGCAAGAAGCGAACATATCGAAGCAGCCGATTGTGTTGCCTGCCGGCGTAGAGGATCGTGAAGAGCTGCTCCGCCACGCTGTCCGCGCGTGCTACGATATTCGCAAGGATGACGAGACGCTGCGAAAGAGCCTGACGTTGCCTGCCGATGAGAGGGCTGAATACTTCCGTCATGTAAGGGCTTCGTATCCTGTCAGGCGAGAGTTTCATAATTATGTTGTTGATGGGACGGTGCTTGACGGCGTGACAGCGGAGATGTTTCGTGCCGTCGGATTTTGTGTAAGATGAACGACGGATGCTACGCTGGCTGAGTTCTTATGGGTTGAATGTTAACCGCGAATCAACGCGAATGAACGCGAATCCAGGGATTATCTTACGTAACAATACCTCGTTCTTGACCCCTTTTCTCACACGGCAAGTCAAAGTAATTAGCGCCTCTGTGCGCGTCACGTGGCGGTTTGCGCAAGATCAGTGAAGTACGTATGGACAAAACAATTCTGCACACGTCGTGGCGGGCGCCGGAGGTCGAGCGCCTCGAGGGCACGCACGTTATCGCCCGGCGTCTGAATCCCGACACGGACATTGACGATTTGTATGAACTCTCTCACGCCAGGGAAGAATACAAAGCGTTGTGGTGCTTCATGCTCTATGGCCCGTTTGCAAGCAAGGAGGAAATGCACGCGTGGCTTCGCTCCTGTGCCGAGAGCCGTGATCCGCTGTTCTTTACCATCTTCAGCAAAGACCATCAGCGTTGTGTCGGGATGTATGCCATCATGAACGTGAGCACGCGACACGGACGCGCAGAGCTGGGCAACATCTGGTACAGTCCCCTTGTGCAGAAGACGATCGTGAACACGGAAGCAACATATCTCTTTCTTTCCTATCTTTTCGATGACCTGCAATACCGTCGGGTGGAATGGAAGTGCGACAACCGGAATGAACCGAGCAAGTACGCTGCGCTGCGGTTGGGTTTTTCCTACGAGGGTCTCTTTCGCCAGCACATGGTTGTCAAGGGGGAAAACCGTGACACTGCCTGGTTCGCCATGATCGACCGTGAGTGGCCCGAGCGCAAGAAGAACTTCGAGCGGTACTTCGCTCATCCCGGTCTTGCACTGAGGAAGCTTCACGGAGAACACGACCTCTTGATTCCCGACCGCTGACACGACTGACGAACACATCATGAGTGCCGACAACGTTCGCCTCAAAAACCGTGACCTGTCCTGGCTTGCCTTCAATCATCGTGTGTTGCAGGAAGCGGCGAACCCGTCTGTGCCGCTCTATGAGCGGATAAAGTTCCTAGCAATCTGGTCCTCGAACCTTGATGAATTCTTCCGCGTCCGCGTTGCAGCAGTCCGGGCGCTGCAGCGCTTGAAGAAAAGGACCCGCAAGCAACTGGAGATGGAGCCTTCGAAACTCCTGAAGCGTCTGTTGAAATCCGTGTGGCTTCAGCAAGAGGAATTTGGCGAAGTCTATCGCACCATCATGAAAAAGGAGCTTGCGAAGCAGGGAATTGTCCTTCTGCGTGAGCGTGATGTGAACGCCGCGCAGCGAGCGCATGTGCAGGAGGTGTTTCGCAAGAGTATTCTTCCGCTCCTGACGCCCGTTTTTCTGAGTGAGGATAAGCAGCCGCCGTTCTTGCACAACAGGGCACTGTATCTGGTCGCCCACCTTCGGAAGCGATCAGAAGATGCGAAGAGAGAACAGTATGCATTGATCGAGATTCCGTCCACTCTTCGACCGCGCTTTCACGTTCTCCCTCCCGACGGTGATCGCCATTGTGTTCTCTTCCTCGACGACATGATCCGGCTGTGTCTTCCCGAGATGTTTCCCCGTCACGATGTGCTTGGAGCCTACGCCGTGAAGCTGACACGCGATGCGGAACTGGATCTGGGAGATGAGCTGAGCGGCGACCTGCTCGAAAAAGTGAAGAAGGCCTTGAAGAGGCGCAGTGAAGGCACACCCAGTCGCTTTCTGTACGATACCGAGATGTACGGACGCATGCTGCGCTTCCTGGTCAGGCACTTCCAGCTCTCGGAAGATGATCTCGTGCCCGGCGGCCGTTATCACAACCTTCACGACCTGATGACATTTCCCAACCCGCGCTCTCCTGCGCTGCAGTATGAACCGATGCCGCGGCTGCCTGTATGGGACGACGAACGACATGTGTTCGAGCACATCAGCCATGGGGATGTTCTGTTGCATTACCCGTACCATACGTACGATGGGGTTCTCGCATTCCTTCGCTCCGCCGCGGATGATCCCGATGTGCGCTCGATCTGGATTACTCTGTACCGAGTGGCACGCGACTCGAAGGTTGTTGCCGCCTTGTTAGATGCATCGCGTCGGGGTAAACAAGTGTTCGTGTTCGTTGAAGTGAAAGCTCGCTTCGATGAGGAGTCCAACATCTTCTGGGCAGAAGAATTGGAGAAAGCCGGCGCGCGCGTGCAATACAGTCTTCCCAACTTGAAGGTCCATGCAAAGCTGTGTTTGGTTGAACGCATCGAGAAGGGCGGTGCTCGCCTCTACGCATATCTCAGCACGGGCAATTTCAACGAACATGCCGCCGCGGTGTACACCGACTTCGGATTCTTCACCGCGGATGAACGCCTGACGACGGAAGTACGTCGGGTATTTGCGGTCCTCTCCCATCGGAAAGACAGAGGGAGGTTCCACCACCTGCTTGTTTCGCCGTTCACGATGAGGCAGCGATTGGAGCAGCGCATCGAGCGCGAAGCAAAACATGCTCGGAAAGGACGCGAGGCCTCCATCATCGCTAAAATGAATTCGCTGGAAGATCCCGGCATCATTCGCAAACTCTATGCAGCGAGCTGCGACGGCGTGAAGATCCGGCTCATCGTACGAGGAATCTGCTGTCTTATTCCCGGCATCAAAGGAATGAGCGAGAATATCGAGGTGATCAGTATCGTTGACCGGTTTCTCGAGCACGCACGGGCGTTCGTCTTCTGCAACGGCGGCGAACCCCTGGTCTATCTTTCCTCCGCCGACTGGATGCAGAGAAATCTCGATCGGCGAATCGAAACCGCCTTTCCCATCTACGATCCGGCCCTCCAGAAACAGATTGCCGGCATCCTTGAGCTTCAATGGAGTGACACCGCCAAGGCGCGTGTTATCAACAGGAAGCTGGACAACCGGATGCGAGAAACAGACAATCAGGAGCGTCTCCGGTCTCAGTATGCAGTCTATGAATTCTGGAAGCACGTGGCGAAGTAAGTAAACCGGGAAGGGGATGTTGCTGACGGATTCGGCGGGCAGTGCAGCGAGATCGGAGCCGAATGTGTTTCCACTCAACGTGGTGCAGTATTCAACCCGTGATCTCTTGACGCCGCCTCATCTTCGGCCGATAGATTGCTGCGAATACCGGATAATTGCACTGGGTGTTGACATTTCTTTCAGCCTCAACTATGTTTGAGTGTGGTATTCGCTTCAGGGGATCCTTCCCGTTCTTTGTAAGATAGTCCCGCTAAGTCAGAACCAATCTTCAGAGTGTGCGCGCGAGGTCTTTTCTGTAGGGCCCCTCAAATGTGGCTATATAGAATATGGTACAGAGAACTTTCGCGGACCTATCCCACTTGACTGTTCTTTAACCTTTTCTTGGACGTGTTCAGGAGACACGTCCGCGCATTATCCTGATGAGGAAATTGCAACGACGCACGAGAGATATTGGCGCGAGGTGCAGGGACATGATTTCCCCTTTTAATTCACCGTTCACTTCATCAATTACGGAGGCTGCTATGCTACGTGTATGCATTTCCGTTGTCGTGGTCCTTACATTAGGGCTGTCGGCATACGGAGCTACCATCAACGTTCCAGGTAATTACCCCACGATTCAAGCAGCTATTAACGCAGCAAGTGCCGGCGACACCATCGTCGTGGCAGCGGGGACCTACTCAGAAGTGCTGAGCATCAACAAGTCGCTCACGTTGCAGGGGGCCAACGCCAATGTTGATCCAAATACCGGAACGCGCGGAACAGAAAGTGTTCTTGATTTCTCGGGAGTGAGTGGCAATCCTCTAATTGCGATAACGGCGACAGGGACGGTGGTGATTGACGGCTTCAAGATCGTTGATAATAACACCGCGGGTGGGCGCTCGGCAATCCGTATCACGGCGGTGACGACTCATGCGATCAAGAACTGTATCTTCGAACGGGCAGCGAGCGGTTCACCTGGTATTACTCGCGGCGTGGAGATTTCTCCGAGCAGCAGCGGCGGAGTGAGCATCACAGCAAATCTGTTCGTCGGTATAGGGCTGTCGGATTTGTTCAGCCACCGAACCTGGACTTCCGCTATTTACTCGAACGGCGGCGGAACAGCGACATCCGTTACGAATAACGTGTTCAGGTACTGCCGCACGGCAATCAATCTCGATGATTACACCTCTGCTCAAACCATTGTGGGTAACACTTTCGATCAGAATGGGACAGCGCTTTCGTTCGGTGGAGTTTCGCCTACAACGGGAGCGTTCACGATCGCAGGCAACAGCTTCGTTGCTGCAACGCCGAGCACGCACATCAACCTCAGTAATGTTGCTTCAGCGTTCTTGCTCGATGTCACCGGCAATACCTTCGAAGGGTCGTCAACATCAGCGATGAGCCAAAATGACCTCTACACACTAGAGTACAGGATGGTTCATCGGTTCAATGTTGGAAAGAACGGATTGGTACTCTTCAAGTCCAACAACGTCTACGTTGTCCCCCCGCTGACAGGTCTTAGCCCGCAAAAGAAGGGTTTGGTGCAAGAAGGCGTTGATGCAGCGAGTGCAGGATGGACGGTGAACGTGGCACCAGGAACATTCGAGGGACAAGTCGAGATCGCCCGGTCATTAACTCTTCGTGGGGAAGGAGCAACATTCACGACGATTAAGGCCCCAACAATGTTGACAAAGAAATTTATCACAGGTGTCTCGACAAACAACTTCCCCGTCGTTTACGTCCATGATGCCGCAGATGCAGTGGTACGTGACCTGACGGTGGATGGGGCCGGACGCGGGAACGGCAACTATCGCTTCATCGGCGTGGGGTACCGCAATGCCGGTGGCACCGTCGAAGGCTGCACGGTCAAAGATATTCGTGAAACGCCTATCAGCGGTACGCAACACGGAGTAGCAATTTACGCCTTTGCCGATAATGGGACGGACCGAATACTGAACGTCAACAACAACTTGCTGACGGGGTTCCAGAAAAACGGTACGGCCTTTAACGGTGCCAACCTCACCGTGACAGCAACCGGTAATACCGTTGTTGGTGCCGGGCCAGTAGGTTTTATTGCACAGAACGGTATCCAACTTTCTTTTGCGGCTACAGGGGCGATCACCAACAATGCTGTTTCTGGGATTGCCTACACAGGATCTGGTTGGTCGGCAACTGGAATCCTGTTGTACGATGCCTCCGCTACAGTGATGACGGGCGGGAATACCGTTACGAACGCCATGGTTGGAATTTGGTATATCAATAGTCAGGGTTCGGCCACGGACAATACTGTTACATACTCACAAACGGGCATGGGCAGCACGTCATACTGGTGGGGGATCGTGGCAGACCCTGGAGAAGGAAGCACGCGCCAGCCTCCGCCTGCTTTCTTTGCATCCGACAGTTCCTCCAGCCGCCCCGTGGGCAATGCCGGCAAAGAACGAGGTGGGATGAATCCTTTTTCCTCCCTGACCATCTCGATAAATGCCAATCATGTTGATGGAGGAGGCTCGGGGACGGGCATCGAGGCGGACGCTCTCGGAAGCGAAGTCTTAGATTTCATCGCGGAGGAAAATTGCGTTACCAACTGTGCAGTCGGTTTCAGTCTGTACAACGAGGGCACCGCGACGCTCAACGCATCGGTCAATCGCAATTCGATTGTTGGCAATGTGGTCGGATTGGAGAACGCAAGCACATCGCCCCAGAATGCAGAGAACAATTGGTGGGGTGATACCGATGGTAGCGGTCCTTTCCACGCTACTCTGAACACCACAGGAACCGGCGACTCTGTTGTAGGCGCCGTTGATTTCATTCCGTGGAACGGCGCCGTTGCAGTTAGTACAGGTCCTGATCAGGCGCTCTATATCGGATACGGACCTACGAGCACCACTCTTACCGCCGGAGTCAGTGGTGGGGCCCTTCCATATACGTATTTGTGGTCCACTGGTGCTACTACACCGTCAATTACAGTCTCCACTTCCATGGGAGTCGGTACGTACAGCTTCAGCGTTAACGTCACGGATGTCACGAGGTGCAACAGCGGTTCGGACACAATAAATGTTACGATCGAAGACGTCCGTTGCGGTTCGAATCTGGACAAGGTTGCACTCTATCACCGCACAGCAAACGGGCGGTATCATTGGATTTGCGTGGCCCCATCATCCGTGCCGGCACACCTGGCACACGGTGATGTGTTCACACTACCGCGACCGGCGGCAACCATAAATGAGGTACCGGAACAGTTCGCTCTGAAACAGAACTTTCCCAATCCCTTCAACCCATCGACTGCAATTGCCTATGACTTGCCTGTAGATGCACACGTAAGCATCGAAGTGTATAGTGTGCTTGGCCAGAAGGTCGCTCAGTTGGTGGACGAGAACCTCACCGCAGGCTACCACAATGTCACGTTCGATGCAACATCACTTGCCAGCGGCATCTACATCTACCGCATGACGGCACAGGGCTTCCGCGGGGAGCATTTTGTACAAGTGCGGAAGATGATGGTGATCAAGTGATGGTAGCGGGAGGTTGTTTTGCGACAGACGTTGTTGAATCGCCCACAGCCCCGACACACCTGACGTGTCGGGGCTTTTTGCTTGATGGCTTGAATCTCTTCCCATTTACAAGTATTCTCTACATAGTTCAAGACTTCTCTGCTCCAACAATCCACTGATCCATTGATCCACTATGGCCTCAACCTGGTCCGGCATTTTTCCAGCGCTTACCACCAAGTTCACCGAGGATGGCAAGCTCGACTATGCCGCAATGGAACGGCACTTCAATGTTCAGATCGAGTCGGGCGTGCACGGGCTGATCGTTCTCGGATCGTTGGGGGAAAACGTTACGCTCACGCCCATTGAAAAGCAGGAGGTGTTGAAACTGGCTGTGAATGTGAGCGGAAGGAGAGTCCCGGTACTCTCCGGTGTCGCCGAGACTTCGACGGCGATGGCGTGCAACTTTGTGAAGCAAGCGCAAGCAAACGGAGCCGACGGCTTCATGCTGATGCCCGCTATGGTCTATCCCGCCGACCGACGGGAAACACTCGCGTACTACAGAACAGTGGCCAGGGCAACTGATCGTCCGATCATGATCTACAATAATCCTGTCTCCTACAACGTTGACATCACCCCCGAGATGTTTGCCGAGCTTGCCGACGAGCCGAAGTTCGTTGCACTCAAAGAATCTTCGGAGAATGTCCGACGTATTACCGATATTATCAATCTGGTAGGCAAACGGTATCGGATCTTTGTGGGTGTCGATGATCTTGCCTTGGAAAGTCTGTTGCTGGGAGCTGATGGGTGGGTGGCGGGACTGGTATGCGCATTTCCGAAGGAGACGGTTGCATTGTACACGCTTGTAACATCGGGGAAGCTCGATGAAGCCGTCGCCCTCTACCGCTGGTTCATGCCGCTGCTGCATCTTGATGTATCGCCCAAGTTCGTCCAGTACATCAAGCTTGCAGAGGCAATGGTCGGCGTTGGAACCGAGCATGTT
This sequence comes from uncultured Chitinophagales bacterium, assembly GCA_964539775.1. Lineage (GTDB taxonomy): Bacteria > Bacteroidota > Ignavibacteria > UBA10030 > UBA6906 > CAADGV01. The sequence continues at coordinate 5,739 of CAZIKE010000075.1, read as the reverse complement.
CGCCCGCCTCGACTGCCGCTGGTGGGAGAGGAGCGAATCCGCGTAGAAACGATCATCAGAAAAGCGTTAGACACACGACCACAGCTTTGAACATTCATGAATCTGGAAGAGAAATCCACAATTTTGAACCTTGAACCTCAAACCTCGAACTCCGAACCTCGATGCTCGAACCATGAATCCGTTTCGCAACTTTATCAATGGCGAGTGGGTGTCATCACCCAACACGTCGAAGAACATCAATCCATCCGACATTACCGATGTCGTTGGCGAGTACGCGCACGCCGATCGTACGCAGGTGAATGATGCGGTGTCGGCGGCAAAGGCTGCACAACCGGGCTGGGGTGCAAGCACCCCTCAACAACGCTTCGATGTTCTCGATTTCATCGGCTCGGAGATTCTCCGCCGCAAAGATGAACTCGGCAGGTTGCTTTCTCGAGAAGAGGGGAAGACGCTGCCGGAGGGAATCGCCGAGGTAACGCGCGCAGGAAACATTTTCAAGTTCTTTGCAGGCGAGGCGCTGCGTGTGGGTGGTGAGCATCTTGCGTCCGTGCGACCGGGCATCGAAATAGACACCTGGCGCGAACCGCTTGGTGTTGTTGGTGTGATTACTCCGTGGAATTTTCCGATTGCCATCCCAGCATGGAAGGTTGCACCGGCACTTGCATTCGGTAATGCAGTTGTGCTGAAGCCTGCAGAGCTTGCCCCAGCATGCTCGTGGACGCTTGCAGAAATCATTTCTCGCTCCGGCCTCCCGAAAGGAGTGTTCAACTTCGTGATGGGAAAAGGCAGCGTTGTTGGTAACGCCATTGTCAATCACCCCGATGTTGCGGGGGTCAGCTTCACGGGATCGGTTGAGGTTGGACGAACGCTTGCCCCGCAGCTCGCGAAGCGGCTGGCTCGAGTGCAGCTCGAGATGGGAGGTAAGAACCCGCTCGTTGTGCTCGATGATGCGGACGTGACTGTGGCGGTGAACGCTGCCATCAACGGTGCGTTCTTCTCAACAGGGCAGCGCTGCACGGCATCGAGTCGGCTGATTGTGACCGAAGGAATCCACGACCGCTTCGTGCAGGCGATGGTGGAACGGATGAAGACGCTGAAGGTGGACGATGCGCTCGCTCCCGGCACCGATATCGGTCCCGTGATTGATGAAGCACAGCTTCAGAAGGACCTGAGTTACATTGAGCTTGCAAAGAAGGAAGGCGGCAAGCTCGTCTTTGGCGGGGAACGCCTGAAGCGCGAGAAAAACGGTTGGTATCTTTCGCCGGCGCTTTTCATCGAAACGACAAATGCGATGCGCTTCAACTGTGAGGAAGCCTTCGGACCGATTGCCGGTGTTATTCGTGCGAAAGATTACGAGGAAGCCCTCGCAGTCGCCAACGACACAGAATTCGGACTTTGTGCCGGCATCTGTACCACATCGTTGAAGCATGCGACGCACTTCCAGCGCAACGCACAAGCCGGGATGGTGATGGTGAACCTGCCGACAGCGGGCGTTGACTATCACGTGCCGTTCGGCGGACGAAAAGGCTCGAGCTACGGAACGCGCGAACAAGGCGCGTACGCCAAGGAGTTCTATACGGTGGTGAAGACGTGCTATGTATCGGCGGGATAACTCGTGGGCATCGTGAACGGTACTCCTGTTCGAGCGGATCCTGCAAGCTTCTGTTTGAGTTTGTTCCCGAAAGATAGGCCGCGGGCGACGCCGTTGCTCAATTGACTATCAAGTGGTTTTAGTGTAGTTTTTGCTTGTGCAAGTTTAAGTCCCCCTCGGATCTGGCTCGCTATGCGGGGAGAATTCGACTCAAGGAAGACCCACTTGCGTATCAACAGAGAGTCCGTGCGGAATGGCCGTGAATGTTGTGCTGGACACCAACATTACACTCCTTGTCCCCTTCGGAGGAGTCCATTCTCAAGGAATTTCTCGCCGAAACAGCCATCGTGGATCTCACTGCGCAAGTGAAGAAAAATGCTATCAAAATCCGGTGGTACCATAGACTCAAGATTCCTGATGCGATAGTCGCAGCTACAGCTCTTGTGATGGAAGCCGAGTTGTTCTCCTACGATCCGGTGTTTAGACGAGTTCAGAATTTGCAATGCAGATCGCTGCCGACAAGATAGGATCGTGTTGCGGAACGGAAGAACCTTTCGCAAAGCCTCCCGTAGAAAACTGAGTGTAGTAATCGCTCCATCATCACGAGGTATCGTGAGCGATCCCCTGTTCAAACACATCGTCCTCAAGAACGATGGTTTTTTTGAAATGTGAGGATGGTTCACCATTCTTTGTTCGACCAGCGTGACCGTAAGAGTTATACGAGCAAAATCACGACAGGAGCACAAATGACGCTATGAAACGTGTGTTCGAGATGGTTATGCTGCTTATGCTGGCGTATCCAGGCGTGTTTGCCCAGAACCTCGGCACCACATTCCAACTCACGCCGTACTTCGACCTGCACAGCTATACTTGGCAGGAGTTTGACGACAACGGCGCGGAAGCCTTGAAAGAAAGTGGCCCGAAATACGCCTTCGGAGTCCTGTCTCGTTATGCATTCTTGCAAAAGAGAACCCTGTACGTCGAGTTGGACTTGCAATACACCTTCGGTACGGTGGACTATCAGGGCTACAAATTCGACCTGCAGACGGGACAGCGAACGCCGTTCACAACGCAAACAGGGTACTGGAACTTCGAGGTGGCAACGAACGCCGGCTACATCATCGTTCTCTCGAAGCGATTCCAGCTCACTCCCCTTGCAGGATGTGGCTATGAGGTGTGGAATCGCGAGATAGCCATCGGTGATCCGAGCGGGTATGATGAATTCTACTCCGTCTTTTTCGGAAGCGTCGGCGCGAACGCAACCTACGTTGCCGGTTCCAACGTCCAGATCTTTGGAGCCTTTATCCTGAAAGTTCCGTTTTCGATTGCGGAGACGATCGACAGGTTCCCGCGAGGGCAGCCGCAACACACCGGCCTCTCGCTCAGTCCCGGCATCAATCCGAGAATCGCATTGCACATCGGCGCAAGCCTCTACCGCGTGTTTGTCCTGCTCGGTTTCGAGACGTGGACGCTGTCGAAGTCGCCGGCTGTGGTGGGCGGCTTGCATCAGCCCGAATCTACCCGAGTGCAGTTCGGTGCCAAGCTGGGATACACGATCGGAGTGATGGAATAATCAAGGATCATCATGTCATCACACACATTCTTCTGCATCGACGCTCACACGTGCGGCAATCCCGTTCGCGTTGTCGTAGGCGGAGGCCCCAAGTTGGAGGGCACGAACATGAGTGAGCGCCGTCAGGATTTCCTGCGGCGCTACGATTGGATTCGCACCGGCTTGATGTTCGAGCCGCGGGGGCACGATATAATGAGCGGCAGCATCCTTTATCCGTCGACACGAGACGATACCGACATGGGGATCCTTTTCATCGAAACGAGCGGCTGCCTACCCATGTGCGGGCACGGAACCATCGGCACCGTGACGGTGATGATCGAGCATGGACTCGTCATGCCGAAAACGCCGGGCAAGCTGCGGCTTGAAGTGCCTGCGGGCATTGTTGAGGCGTACTACGAGATGGAAGGCAAGAAAGTCAAATCCGTGCGGCTTGTGAACGTGCCGTCCTTCCTTCATTCAACCGACCTCGAAGTCGAATGCCCCGAGCTAGGAACTCTGCACGTTGATGTGGCCTACGGCGGCAACTTCTATGCAATCGTTGACCCGCAGGAGAATTTCAAAGGACTCGAACACATCACGGCTGCGGATGTGCTGCGGTGGAGTCCGGTGGTACGCAGGCGCATCAACGAGCGCTACAGCTTCGTGCATCCGGAGCATCTGACGATTAAAGGATGCAGTCACGTGATGTGGACCGGCAAGCCGAAGCATCCCGACGCAACAGCGCGTAACGCCGTGTTCTACGGCGAGAAAGCGATTGACCGCTCGCCGTGCGGAACCGGAACCTCGGCTCGTGTAGCGCAATGGGCGGCAAAGGGAAAGTTGAAGGAAGGCGATGTGTTTGTGCATGAAAGTATCATCGGCAGCCTATTCAAAGCGCGCATCGAGGGTCGAACGAAGGTAGGCGAGTACGCCGCCGTCATTCCGAGCATCGAAGGCTGGGCGAAAATATACGGCTTCAACACAATTACGATTGATGAGGAGGATGACCCGTTTGCGCGGGGATTCCAGGTGGTGTAACACGTAATTGCCTTTTGTTAAGGGATTGTGTAATTTTAACGTGCAATGTTAAAATGACACAGACCCTATGGTGTACATACCGCGAGTCGCTGAATCGCTTATTCGGCGATACATGAAAAGCTTCCCCGTGGTGGGCATCACGGGGCCACGGCAGTCAGGTAAGTCTACAACGCTGAAAACCATGCTTGGGGATTCCTACGAGTATGTGACGTTTGATGACGTAAACACGGTCGAGTTGTTCCACCGCGACCCTGAGCGGTTCATGCGAATACACTCCGACAGGGTTGTGTTCGATGAAGTGCAGAAAGTCCCCGAGATGTTCTCCTATATCAAGATCCGCGTTGATGAAGACAGGCGGCGGTATGGTAAATTCATTGTCACAGGCTCAAGTCAGTTTTCGTTGATGCGGGATGTCTCCGAGAGTCTGGCAGGAAGAATCGGGCTGGTAACCTTGCTGCCGTTCCAGCGTTCGGAGATTCCTGTCGCCCGTCGGAAGCGCTCATTCCTGTATGGCTGTTATCCTGAGCTGGTAACACGCAACTATCGACTCGCGCAGGAATGGTACGCCTCGTATCTCGATACCTATCTCAACCGCGACGTTCGCTCGCTCTCCAATGTCGGGGACTTGCGTGACTTCCAGCGTTGTATTCGGCTCCTTGCGGGGCGTGCAGCGCAACTCCTCAATATGTCCGACATTGCCCGGGATGTTGGAGTCTCCGTTCCTACAATCAAGCGGTGGATCTCCATCCTTGAAGCATCGTATATCATCTTCCTATTGCCACCGTACTTCAAGAGCTACGCGCGCCGCGTTATCAAAAGCCCGAAGGTGTTCTTTTATGACAGCGGCTTGCTGGCTTTTCTTCTCGGCATCGAATCAGAGAAGCAAGCCAACGAAGGATTCATGAGCGGCTATCTTTTCGAAAACTACGTTGTGTCGGAAGTTCTCAAGCGAGAGCGTCACGCAGGCACGTTTGCCGATTTGTACTACTATCGCACAAATCATGGTGTCGAGATTGACCTGATTGTTGACCGCAAAGGTCGCCAGGAGTTGGTTGAGATCAAACTCTCCGAGACCTTTCGCGCCGACATGATAAAGTCCATTGAATCTGTCATGACGAAGAATCAACGCGGCGTTCTGGTATACAAGGGCGCGTCAAAACCGTTTACGGACTCTATCGTTGTCAAGAATTATGAGGAGTTCCTGTCCATTGCGTAGCACTTTCCTTTTGCTAACCCTGAGGAGACTTTCATTTGAGAAGCTCAGTCCTCACTGTCTCATCCAATAGCACTGATGGCGTCCGGGACCCGGCGGTTCAGGCTGCCGTTGTGGCACTTGCCCGTTCCCTTCTCTGTCCTACGGATTCTTTACGATGAATACGAAACCTAATGTACTCATTATCGGCGGAGGGGCCATTGGTCTCTGTTCCGCCTACTACCTGCATAAAGCAGGTGCCGGCGTCACCGTTCTTGACAAAGGCGAGTTCGGGCACGGCTCGTCGCTGCACAACGCCGGCTACGTGTGTCCCAGCCATTTTGTGCCTCTCTCCTCGCCGGGCAT
>CAZIKE010000074.1:0-18244 GCA_964539775.1 uncultured Chitinophagales bacterium | reverse complement strand
TGCGCCGTCTTTCTCGAATTCTTTCTTGACGGTATCCAACACCTCGTTGCGCTTCTGCGCGTCGGAGGCATTGATGTTGAAGTACCGCACGTTCACCCCATACCCCTGCAACTCCTTGATGAGAGCTTCGACTGCAGGCATGGTTGCGGCGCGATCGAAATGAACGCCGATGATGCTCATGCCGTGCCGGGCAAGCTCGCGAGCGGTTGCTGCGCCAAACCCGCTGGATGCCCCGAGAATAAGCCCCCATTGATGTATGCCGTAGGAGTAGGTGGAATTCACATTTGTCCTTTCATGTCCATGTTATTCAACCGTGACACTCTTGGCCAGGTTTCTCGGTTGGTCAACGTTCGTTCCGCGTGCAACCGCGATGTAGTACGAAAGGAGCTGGAGCGGAATCACGTTGAGAATCGGACCAAAGTAGCCGAACGTATGCGGCACACGAATAACATGCTCGGCCAGATGCCCGATTTCAGTGTCATCTTCGTTGGCAATCGCGATGATGCGACCGTGCCGTGCGCGCACCTCCTGAATGTTACTCAACACTTTTTCGTAGATGGCATCCTTCGGGACGATGAAGACGACAGGCATATTCTCGTCAATCAGTGCAATCGGTCCGTGTTTCATTTCCGCTGCCGGATACCCCTCTGCATGAATGTAGGAAATCTCCTTCAGCTTGAGCGCGCCTTCGAGCGCCACGGGGAAGTTGGCGCCGCGTCCGAGGTAAAGGAAGTGCTGCGAGTCCTTAAACTCATCGGCAATCGCCTTGATCTGTTCCTGGGTGTTTGCAAGAATCCGCGCAACTTTATCCGGTACAGCGGCAAGCTCTTGCGAGAGTATCTTTGCACGATGGGCGTCGATTGTTCCACGCGCCTGTGCCAGCATCAGCGCCACCAGGGATAGAACAGTGAGCTGCGAGGTGAACGCTTTGGTCGAGGCCACACCAATCTCCGGTCCGGCGTGAATGTACACACCGGCGTGCGACTCACGAGCGATGGTGCTGCCGACAACGTTGACGATGCCGAGAACGGTTGCCCCTTTCGCTTTGGCCTCACGGCCTGCTGCAAGCGTATCGGCTGTTTCCCCACTCTGGCTGATAAGGAACACCGCATCGTCCTTTCCGATCACCGGGTTGCGATACCGAAACTCCGAAGCATATTCTACCTCCGTCGGAATGCGCGCAAGCTCTTCGAACAAGTACTCCCCCACCAGACCTGCATGCCACGACGTACCGCACGCTGTAATGACGATGCGCCGAGCATTGAGGAGTTGTTCCTGCACATCGCGTAGCCCACCCAGCACGACTGTTCCCGTCTCCGGCTGCAATCTCCCGCGTATCGCGTTGCGGATGGTCTCAGGCTGCTCGTGAATTTCTTTCAGCATGAAATGATCGTAGCCGCCGCGCTCGATCTGCGAAAGCTCGAACGTAATTTCTTCGACTTCCTTCTCGATCGCCTCGTCATCTATCGTCATGGTTCGGAATCCCGAGGCCGTCAGCTCGGCGATCTCTCCATCCTCAAGATAGACGACCTGGCGGGTATGACTCACGATTGCCGCAGCATCCGAAGCAACGAAGGTCTCCCCATCTCCGATGCCGATGATCAACGGACTGCCCTTGCGCGCAACCACGAGCCGGTCGGGCTGATGCGTCGACAGAACGACCAGGCCGTAGGTTCCTTCCACTTCGGCCAGTGCGAGACGCACCGCCGAGCAGAGGTCGCCGGTGCGGGTATGCATTTCCTCGATAAGATGAGCCAGCACCTCGGTGTCGGTTGCACTGCGAAAGGCATGCCCTTCACGTGTCAGCTTCGTCTTGATCGCGGCGTAATTCTCGATAATACCGTTGTGAATAATGGCAATTTTTCCCTGCGAGTCCCAGTGAGGATGAGCGTTTACGTCGTTCGGCTCTCCGTGCGTTGCCCAGCGCGTGTGCCCCATACCGAGGTTCGCACTCAGATCCCCGTTGTACCGGTTGAGGTGCTGAACGAGATCGGCAACCTTGCCTGCCTTCTTTTCGATGCGGAAGACGCCGTCCTTGACCAGAGCAATGCCCGCCGAGTCGTATCCCCGATACTCAAGCCGCTTTAGCCCTTCGACGATGATGGGCACGCAGTTGCGTTGTCCGATATATCCGATGATGCCGCACATAAGTAAGACTCCCCCTAAAAATTTTTGTGCACAAAGTTAGACAAAACCACATAGAAAATCAATGAAAATACCTGAGCTTCCATGGGCAGATTGTTCCGTCGCTTTCTTTTTTGTATATGGGAACAGGAGCATGCTATGCGAAAAGAAACTCCTCTCCCTTCCATCGAACTACTTCTGGCGCTCGATGCTGAGTACCGCGAGAAAGCCGCCGCGGGCACTCTGAAACTTATCGCACCAAAGAAATTCAATCCCGAAGGGAAAGCATGGCTGCCCATCATGCGAACAGCGCGCGACGGCTGGCGATTCACGATACTGTTTTCCAACACACAAAAAGCACACGATCTGCGCAAGACACAGGATTGGGTCGTCATCTACTTCAGCAGAGGCGGAAGCGAACAGAAATGCACGGTCGTCACCGAGTTCAAGGGCGAGCTTACCGGCAAGCGAGTCGTTCGTGGTCGCGAGGAGGAATGCCGGAAGCACTACATGCACGTGCAGGATTGAGTAGCCGATGACCGAGGTGAAGGCAGTGACATGCGCAGTGTGCACGCCCGAAGGTCAGCGCAACAGAAGCAATTTCCGCACTGCACTCTGCCCGCCGCTTTCCAACCGATAGAAATAGACGCCGCTCGGAAGCGTTGATCCGTCGAAGTGTACCTGATGCCGGCCTGCATCAAGCCGGTCACGCACAAGCGTCCTCACTTCCTGTCCCAGAACGTTGTACACCTTCAGCGACGTGAATCCTGAAACCTGAACCGAGAAGCCAATGCGCGTGGAGGGGTTAAACGGATTCGGATAGTTCTGCTCAAGCGCAAACTCCCGCGGCAGCTCGCCACCGGAGGCAACACTGGTTGATGTACGATTTGCAAGGTACAGATGGTCCACATAGATCAGCCCAGACGGGAGACTTGTGCCAGGCACGTAGCGCATCTGGAAGCTATCAAAACGTAACGCGCCATCGAGCTGGCCGTTCCCCGTCCACGAACCGAGGGAATCGTGTTCGAGATCCCACTCAATAATGCGCCATCCCACCCAGTCAATCGGATACCATCGGCTGACTTCGTAGCCTAAACTGTCTTCCACTGCCATCCGGAATTGATTGCGTGTTCCATCACCGAAGACGTAAACGACCAGGAGCGTATTCTCCTTGCGGAACTGAACCGCGCGAGCGGGACCGCCAACAGCTTGCACACGCATCAGCCAAGAACTTGCGCCGGTTTGCCACACGTACGAAAGCATCCCCGATCCAAGATTGTCGGAAAGAGGCGGAACGAACCGCGTCGACGAGATGCTGAACGTCGCGCTATCCACACCGACGGTGCTTCCGTTGGCGAGCGGTTGAAGCCATCCGCTGACCGTGGTATCCAACGCATCAAGGATTGTTGTCGTTACGAGGGTGGGAGCAACGGAGAATTGCCAGACGACGGGGTTGCTGTTGGGAATCACGTTGCCAACAACGTCGGCAACACCGCTGACGCGCGCGCGGTATGACGCCCCCGCTTCCACCGGCGACGCGAGGTAGATGCTAATGCCGCTCTTCGCACCCCGTTGAAAATAATCCAGTGTCCGGGCAAGAAGGGAACCGCCTATCCTCTGGACAGCAACGTTGGTCAGTGTCACGGTGTTCGGATTCAACAACTCATCGAAGGACACATTCAAGACCGAGGTAGGCAGACGCAACTGCGAGCCATCCGAGGGATAGGCAGCGACAACTTGCGGAGGCCAGATGTCCACGTCGCGCGTGCGAAAATGCAGAACAAATGGATTCACCATGGCTTGTCCTCCTGCCGATCGTGCTTGCGTATCAACGCGAACGGTAAAGGACACAAAGAAGGGCAAGAGCGAATCCGGATCGAAGGTAAAGGTAGTGTTCGTGTTCGACCAGAGTATTCTTCCCTGAACAGTCGGCGTGATGGAAAAGGCACGTCGCACCGAGGCAGTATCCATGACTTTCGAGAATTGCAGGACGATCGAGCGATTGGCCGAGAACAGCGTATCTCCTTCCGAGGGAATGGAGGACACAACAGTCGGTGGAGCCGACGATTCGAGTTGACGATCTACAAAGACGAGGCCCCCTCCTCCCAGGGTAAAACTCACTGAGTCGGCCGTGTATCCCGGAGTTTCAAACCGAAGGCTGTACTGACCTGCCGGCAGCCTGTCGAACATGTAGAACCCGTTATTGAACCGGTCGCCCTGATAGACGCGATTCAGCGGTAGCAACCGCACTTGCGAAAAATTGATTGCCCTCCCCGTTCCGATTTCGGTTTGCAAGCCTGCAACGATACCGAGCGAGTCCGGCACGGCGTTGAAGTAGGACATGAACGCGTTACGCAACGCGTACGCTTCCATCTTGTTGTACTCACGGTTTTGCAGCTTTCGATACTCGGATAACACGTCGTGGAAGGAGCCTTCGGATAACTGGCCGGGCATCAGCAAGCCACTGAGCACGCCCAGTCGGTAGCCGAGGAAGGAATAGTCCAGCCGACTCATCTGTGATGGTGTGCGGAGGTAGGCCATGATGTTTGGTGCCATCAGTTGACACATCTGCAATGCCTGCGGCCACTGCGGCTGACCCGGTTGGGTTGTGCTCTCTCGCGTGAGCAGGAGCGTGTAGTTCACAGAGCCGTTGAAGGCATTGCTGTGGATGGAGTGAAACCAGTGCACATTGTTTGCGTTGGCAAGCTGCCACCGCTGGGTGAGTGTCGGCTCTAAACTATCATTCGGATACTCGTTTGTATATCTGGTGAGAATCACCCATGCACCCTGGGCTTGAAGGAGAGTATCCAGGCGCAATGCCTTTTGGAAGTTCCCTTCACTTTCCCAGAAGACGTTGCCTGGGTCAAGCTCGATGCGGCGATCATTCGCAGGGTTATGTCCTCCATGCCCGGGGTCTATGCAAATGCGTACACCTGTCAGTCCGGGTTGTGCAAAGGCCACAAGAGCGGGAAGGATCAACATTAAGAACACACGCAGCACGCTCATCGTCCGGCCTCCTCGTACGAGAACAGGAGAATCTCGCCTTCCGGTGTGTCACAGGCTATCATGGTGGACGAAGGCGAGCAGGCAGGATTCATTTCGTGTCTATCACGAGTGGAAGTGAGCTGAAGAGTTCGCTTTCCATCGGCGGACACCGCAAAGAGATCCGACGAAACAATCACGTGCCCGTCGTCGGTATCGCGCATATACACGAGCCATCGCCCGCTGCGCGTCCACACAGCGCCATTGCGCTTCCCCAGCCTCACGATCACTTCACCCCGCGGGCTGCACACGAACGCGCCCCGCGCCATCTCCGTCGCCACTATCCTTCTGCCATCCGGAGAAAGTGCAGGCCAGATGTAGCTCCCTGTGCCAAGCGGATCAAGCACGCGTTTCCTCCCATTAGAAACCAGGACAATCTTGGTGTCCTCAATTCCGAGAAGAACCGGTTTCGCCTCGGCACGACTGAAGTCCAGGTTCTTCACCGAAGCGTTCACAGAATACATTACCCCAGCGCGTGTCCATGCCGGCAACGAGAGATTGTCACCGGTTGCGACAACCGTGGTAGAGCCGTCGCGCAAATCCCGAATAACAATGTGCTGGAGCCTCTCCCGTATCCCACCGTTTTCCATCGTACGCCGATACGCGATCTTCTCCCCGTCACCCGACAAGGCAAACCCATATCCTGCTCCAGAGTCGCCAGTGATGTGTTGAACCTTCGCATCGTCCAGCGAGTAACACCAGATGCCATTGTAGCCGGAGGATGTAAAGTAAACCTTTGTACCGTCGGGCGAGAATTGTGGATTACTCCACACCTTTGTTTTATCCAGAGGAAGTCGTTGTTCCTTCACAATGCGAATTTGTGCATTGGCCCACATACAGCTCATCAGGACAAGAGCCGTACAACCGACAGTCAATCTCATCGCAACCCTCCTACGTGAAAGAAGTTTCTTCGTCACCACTGTATAAAAGGCTCTCGGCGCGAAGCCCCGACAAATCGTCGAAAGACAGAAAGCGAAGCCTGTTCCGAAGGAATGGCTTCGCCAAAAGGGTTCAACACAATGTCTGCTGCGTACCATCAGCGGTCATGAATCCGGGTTTCACCACGCCGGATGAAAAATGGCTATTTGCATAGCAGTTCGTTAGAAGAACAGTGTCTTAGCTCTTATCCTCGGTCATCTTGCGCAACTCGCGCACGAGCGCGTAGAACTCCGGCAGTCGCATTTCTTTCAGGTAGATCATACCGCGGGCCGCACGCAAACGCGGGTGATCGTTCTTCAAGAAATAGTCGTTGCCGAGACAGGTTTTTACGATCCGATACTGCTCGACCTGGATTTTCTGAGCAAGCTCCGAAAATGGCCCGTCGTGCTCGTAGCTGGGGAACGATGCTGCGCTTTGCGAGCCGAAACAATTCATGAACGCCGTGTGGAGCATGGAGAGCGAGTTGAGCGACACGGGAACCATGATGTTCGCCTCCGAGGGCTTGAAGCGGTACCACACGTTACGATACCCCCATACGCGAACGCTGGAATCCCCCGTCTCCGCTTCGTAGAGCTTGAGTGCCCCGGCCACTGCCTGCAGTGCCTTATAGTGCGTATCGGGACCACTTCCTTCGGGATCCAGCACAACAGAAACAACGTTCGGTTTGATCTTCTTCACCAGTTCAAAAATCGGGCGGACGTCGCGGTTGACTTCCGGCTCTTCCGAAAAGATGTCACCGGTATAGAAGCCAAGCCGCAACGGAAAAACGGACGAACACTCGATGCCGAAATACGCCCACAGCAGCTCAACCTCCCACTCGCGAATCGTCCCTTTCAGCATCTGAATATCGGGTGGGTCTTTTGCGCCCGGGTACTGTCGCACAAAATACTCGTGCAATTCTTTGATGCGGAGCTTCAGCGCCGTCATGTCCACGGTACGGTACACCTCGACAAGGTTCCGCAGCATGCGGCGCGCCTCGGCTTCGGCTTTCTGGTCCGGGTTGCGATCGGCCGCACCGTCAAGATACAAATACACATCCTCCATCCGCTTCTTTGTGTCCTGCGGTTCGAAATACCCGGCACGCAACAGATCGGCAAACCGAGGCGTATCCACATGCCGCTCTAACTTCTCTATCATTAGAAGCGCATACGGGTTCGATACGGCTGTGAATCCCGAGGTCAGATTTGCAAAGTAGTGTTGGTTCGTCGGGTCTCGTACAAGATGGTAGATGTGCGCGAGGTATCCCAACATGATGTCGTCGTGGTGCGGTTCGGTATGGAGAAACGTCGTTTGCGAGACATGCTTCAGTCCCTCTTGAATTTTGGCCACCATTGCATTGTGCACCGTCTCTGTCACCTCCGAGGGCGTTTTCCCGATCTTCGAGAGCATCGTGCTCGCGAAGCGATCTTGCTGGAAATCCGCAGGCTGCAACTCCCGAAGGGATTTTCCCTCGCACAGAGCAAGGGTAATGACGGTTTCTTCGATTTGCTCGTCGGAAAGCGCTTCGGCTTTTGCAAAATCTTCAAACCGTCGTTCTACAAGCTTGCTTGCCGCCCCGCGTGTCAGATAGAACCGAGCGTTGGGCAGGTCCTGCAACACCGAGGCTGGATACTGAGGGTTCTTCTTTTCCTGGATTGCCTGTGACACGATGGTGGCCTTTGCATCACCCGCAGCGATGATAAGTGCAGTTGCCGTCGGGTTGTACGTGATCGTGGCAAGGCCGATCGTAATGACGAGGCGGTTACGTGAGACTTCGATCCCGCCCAGGTCGGTTGCAGCCGCGGCCTGTGTTTCGTAGTTTGTGCCTGTCAACCGCGTCACCGAGAAGACGCTCGAACCACGCACATTGAACGCGATGTGCCCGTCGGGGCCGATGCCGCCAAGGAAGAAACCGATCCCTCCCATCTCACGAATCTTCGACTCATACTCCATACAAAACAAGTCAACGCGATTGATGACCTCTTTTTGCAAACGTTCGAGATCCGAACGCGTCTGCCGCACACGCAGCGTTAAGTCCACAACGTTGTTGGGAAACACTTCCTGCATGGTCTTGCCCTGCGGGAGCCCCAACGAGGTTGCGTCGATCAAAAGCGCCCTGCCGGGATCGAGTCCGAATCCTTTGAGGTAGAACTCACTCACATAGTAGTGGAAGCTGTTGGTCTGCCGCGCATCCATCGGGTAGAATTCGTCAATCTGCACAAAGTGCAGACTGCGCATATCGGGCTTTGCCCTTCGCGGAACGCCATACGCGTCGAGCAAGCCTGCAACATCTTTCTGATCCCATCGCTGGAGTATGCGTGTAACCCATTTGATGAAGTGCTCAGGCGTTTTGCCCGTCGGCAACGAGACGACACCGCCGGGGTTCTTGAGCACCCATTCGATAAAGCGCAATGCTGTGAGGCGACCCAATGCCGGGAAGTTTGATACTTCGATGACCTTGATCTTTTCGGTTGGAGGATAGCAGAGCTTGCGTCCGCTTTCAGCAAGCGCTTTTTCCTCAACGGTAGATGATGCGTCGTATGTTCGTGTCGTCATAGAGTCAGAAACGCGCCGGTTTCAGGTCGTTCTCTCTTAACTTCCACAAATCATGTTGCTTGTGCAAGTGTTCCGCACCGCTACACCTTGAAGAACCACTGCTTCTTCCACAAGCCCCATACAAAAAGGTACATCAGCAACACAAACGAAAGAGCAAACAGGAGCGAAGCGTTAAACGGTGAAGCAATTGCATTGTAGACATGCTCGAACACATACGTTTTCAGCGCGAGAGCAGAGCCATCCGCCCTGTGAACCTTCACGATGACAAGCAAACGACCAACCAAACCGGAGAGGACAAAGACAGCAATGGCATTCATTCCATACACAACAAATGGCGTTGCCCACCTTCTGTAGTTCTTGACATCAATCAGCCAGTACATGGTAGCAAATACCGTCAGTGCCCAGCCGTTCATGAACACCACATACGATGGTGTCCAGAGGTTCTTGTTGATGGGCATCCACGTGTCGAGGACGACGCCGAGCAACAGGCTAAGATTACCTGCCACGAACATCCACACGGTAATTTCTTCGCGCGTATGCTCTGAACGCAGCCATCGGCCGAGCAAGGTTCCGCTGAGCGTCGTGGCCAACGCGCCGAGAGTACTCACGATACCTTCCGGATCGAAGCCCGGCGCGGGTGCACCTGTCCACGTGTGCCCGGCCAACAGATGCGAATCCACATACCAGCAAATGTTGCCAACAGGATCAAGCACGCCGGGTCCAAACCCCGGAACAGGGACCAGCGTAAGAATGCCCCAGTAACCTGCCAGAAGCCCAAGCAGTATCAGAAGCTGCGCACGCAATCCCGCATGAAGGTAGATCATACTTGCAAGAAAATAGCATACGGCAATGCGCTGCAGGACACCCGGAATGCGGATTGTTGCAAGATCAAACGGGTGACCCAATAAACCGAACGGGAAACCGTTGAGGAACAATCCAAGCAGAAAGATCTTCAGCGAGCGGGAGACGATCTGCCGGAAGAGCCGTTTCGGAGGGATACCGTGTTCCATCCGTCTGGCAAACGCAAACACCATTGCCACACCGACGATGAACAAGAAGAAAGGAAAGATCCAGTCGGTGAATGTCCATCCATGCCATGCCGCGTGCCGGAGCTGCGGATACACGGCGTCCCATGTTCCGGGATTGTTCACCAGAATCATCGCGGCGATTGTTGCGCCGCGGAAAGCATCGAGCGACTGCAAGCGTTCGTGGGAGAGTGCCAAACGCATCTCACTTGATCAGTTGCATCTTGCGCGTGTACACGTGGCCGCCCGCTACCAGCCGGTAGAAGTACACGCCCGAGGCATAGCTGGATGCGTCGAACGAGACACGATACACCCCTGGTGCAACGATATCGTCCAACAACACGGCAACCTCACGACCGAGAACGTCATACACGCGAAGCGCAGCAGGAACACGCTCCGGAATGGTGAAGACAATCGTCGTCATCGCATTGAACGGATTCGGGTAGTTTTGCCGCAGTGCAAATTCTTCCGGCATTTCAGCCAACTGTTCTACGGAGGTCAGCACTGTGCGGAACCGCCAAACCTCGGACCAAGCGCTTGTGCCGAGCGTGTTCGTTGAATTCACGCGCCAGAAATATACCGTCGCAAGAGTGAGCGGGGGTAACGCCACAACCGTGTCGGTTACACCAGAGGAATCCTTCACCAATTGTGTGAAGCCAAAATCCGTTGCCACTTGCACATGGTACGAGTCGGCCCCCGACGCTCTCCGCCACACGACCTGTGCGTTCAAAGGAATGTTCGTCGCATAGTTTGGAGGCGAGAGGAGTACGGGCGGCACCGGGAATCCTGTTCTGAAATTGAACGGGGCGGTGAAGATACTTCTGCCACCGGCATTGAGCGAACGAACCCGCCAGAAATATTGCGTCTGACCGGAAGTGCCTGTGATGGTCTTGAACGTATCTGCCAGACTCGAGTCGCTTATCAGCAACCCCGTACCAAAAGATGAGTCTGTTGCAATTTGAAGATGATATCCACCTGCATCGGAAGATCCTATCCAACCAAGCGTGAACGTTGGCGGAAGATTCTGCGTGCCGTTCGCTGGATAGGCAAGCACCGGTGGCGTTGGCGGAGAAACACTCAACACACTGCTGGTAATGCTTTCGTTGTAGTTGCGGTCGAGTGAGGTGGCGACGTAATACCATGGCCCCTGCGTCGGAGGTGTCTGCGGTCGGCTGAAACGTCTTCCTTCGATGGCAACGATGTTGCGCGCAGAATCAAGCTCGTTCGGGAGAATGTTGGAGTGATCGAACCGGTACACCACGTAGCGTGAAGCGGAATCCCCATCCGGTGCGATGATCGGCAGATCCCACTGGATGGCGGCCGGTCCGCTGTTGGGAAGTCGAGCATACCGAATGCCGCGCGGCGGATAAGGCACAACGGTGTCTTTCCACCGCATCGCGGGATGGAGGGCGGGATAACGATAGAAGTCGGTACGGCAACTATCGGCAAAGCCCAGCGTGTGCGAAAGAAAGAAAGAGGCTCGGAAGAACACGCTTCCCCGCGTCTGCAGGTTCGCACGGTCGATTCTGACCTGGTTCGGGAGCTCAGTCGGTGCATAGCTGCTGCCGAAGATCTTGCCGGGGTAGAAATGCCGTCCGTAGTAGGCGACGGAATCCGACCACCAACGCGAGAGAGCATTGTAATCCTGACTGCCTCCTATGCGCCAGTACAACTGGGGGGTGAGATAGTCAATCGTCCCCTGACGTAACCATGCGATCGCGTCGCAGTAGATGACACTGTAGGCATCCAGTCCTGTAATGCCGGGTGGGACACCGTTTTTCCAGATGCCGAACGGACTCATGCCGAACTTCACATGCGGTTTCACGGCTCGCACGCTATCGCGAATCATGCGGATGAGGAGATTCACATTGTCGCGTCGCCAGTCGCCTCGGTCGGTAAAGCCACGCGGGTATCGCGCAAAGGTCGAGTCATCCTGATTGGTGATTTGATTCGGAGGATACGGATAGAAGTAGTCGTCTGCATGCACGCCGTCCACGTCATAGCGGCGAACGATATCCGTCACGATGCGCGCAACATACTCCCTCACGTGTGGAAGCCCCGGGTCCAGCATCTTGAGCGTTCCGAAGGTCAGGATCCAATCAGGATGCTGAATGCTGACATGATTGGGTGCGAGGGGATAACTGCCGACGGCACGCACCGCACGATAGGGATTAAACCATGCATGGAGTTCCATCCCACGCTTGTGGACTTCCTCCACTGCAAACTCCAAGGGATCGTAGAACGGACTTGGGGGTGTGCCCTGGTTGCCCGTCAGGTAGTACGACCACGGCTCGATGCTCGAGGCGTAGAGGGCATCACACTCCGGCCTGACCTGAAGGATGACTGCCGAGATACCGACGGCCTTCAACGAATCGAGCATTGCGACAAGCTGTGCCCGCTGGGCATCGGGCGTCAGCCCCGGAGACGAAGGCCAGTCAAGGTTCGTCACCGTAGCAATCCAAGACGCACGGAACTCGCGTTTCGGAGGGTTCGATAACGCGCTCATCCAATCCTGCCCAAAGCAGAGCTCTATGCTGACCAGAACAGAGAGGACAAGACACGAGAAACGGATCATAGCAACCTCTCACCTCCAAGCTTATGATAAAAAAGGCACCCGGGCCTGCATGCTCAGGTGCCTTCGTCTTAGTCCACGACCTTTCGAACGCTTCGCCTCACTTCAACAACATCATCTTCTTGCTGAGCGCAGTCCCGTTGTTGGTCAGACGATAGATGTACGTGCCCGACGCAACCTGCGGCATGCTGAAGCGAACGGTGTACGCCCCCGCATCCAGATGTTCATCAACCAACGTTGCTACCACCTCGCCGAGTGTGTTGTACACCTTGAGGGTGGTATATCCGCCTTTGATGAGCGTGAAAGAAATCTGTGTGGACGGGTTGAAAGGATTGGGATAGTTCTGCGAAAGCGTAAAGGCAACCGGAATGACACCAGGCTCGGGTTGCACGCTTGTGGTTCTGGTGAATTTCTCCAGCGACGGATACGTTCCGGCGCCAAAGCACCCAACATAGGCAGTGTTTCCATCGTTGCTGAAGGCAATCGCACGCGGGCGCGTGTTCACGCTGTCGGTATTGTACCAGTGCCACTTGATGCTGTCAACGATACTCCACGTCACAGGATCGAAGGCATACCAGGTATTGAGAGAGTAGTTGGTGGTGTAGCCCGGATACCTGTTCGGGCGATCGTTGGCCGAGCCGGCGCTCGCCCACAACCGTGTACGAGTCGGATTCCATTCGATGGATTCGCAGTCGAACCCTCGCATCAGCGTATCGTTGGGCCCCACCGTATAGGGACCAAACGTTCCAAAATCGCTATGATAGCGATAGACGCAATGCAACGTGTAATTCGCCGAGAAGAAATCATTTCCTTCCTTGGACGCCACCGTCGAGCGGCAGAAGCCACGGCTGGTATCGGTCACGTTGCCCAGATACGTGAAATTGGATGCGTAGATGCGAATGGGATTGCCCGGCACAACGGTTTGAACAAAGAACTCACCGAGGGTATCCACAGCTACTGCGGTAATAGCAGCACCGGCACCCGCAACCACTTTGTTCATCACAACGCCGGTCTGGTAGTTCACACGGTAGACACGGTCAAAAATCGAAATCAAAATGTTGCCTGTGTGATCACGCCGAAGACCCCGATTGGTCACTGCGCGGGCTGACGGTGCGGTCCACAGCGTATCATTCACCCCGGGTCCTTGCAGCACCTTCATGGGCGAAAACGGTGCCTGTGAACCGTCGGGATTGAATACATAAATTGCAAGTGTTCCGTAATACTGTCCCGCGCCCGGATCGAACAGACTATCAGTCCGGCCATACCACTGCGCCCAGACCTTCCCGGCAGGGTCAACCGCAAGGCCATGAATACCGGTGGCCTTTTTCGCAAAGGTTGAATCGGGAAAGTATCCCGCGAAGTTCCACTGAGCAAGCGTCAGCGAGCTTCCTACCACAAGCAAGATGAAAAATGCTGCCAAACGTTTCATAGATACCTCCTGTGTGTTGAGTAGTGAATGTGGTCCTCCCTTCCACAGCGATAAGGGGGGTGTGGTACGTTACTGTCTTCCGTAGTACGGCGCACCAAGCTTCTGAGTGTTGACGTAGATGATGCGCTTTTCAGCATTGGAGTTGCCAGATTGTGAGAGATACATCTCCACACCTTTCCCGTATGCAAGACCCTGGTTTCTGCCCTTGAACAAGCCCGGATAAAACGGCTCAGCCGACCTATCAGAATGAACAACGACAAGCGAGCCGGCAAGCGAATCGGTGCCGACGAACATATCGCCGTCCGCAGCGAAGGTCAGCGCGTAGGCACCAGCAACAGAACCGAAGCGGGCAGAAAAGTTGAAATAGAGTTCACGAGCTCCCACGCTGTCCGCACTGAACACGCGGGCGCGCCAGATATTCCAGATCGTGTCGTTCTTCGTAGCGAGGTAGAGGTGATTCTGGAAGTAGCGCACGCCATACACGTTGCCCGAGAAGGGAAAGCCGCGCACGCTGCGGTCAGGCGCTATGCGGACAATGCTGGCATTATCACCGCCGCCCCAGATGTTGCCCTGTGGGTCAAAGTCGAAATCATATAAAAAGGACACTCCCGCACCAGCAACGCTTGCCCACGGCGCAGCGGAACCTCCGCCAGGAGGAATGCGGAAGAGAGCATTTCGGTTGGCCGCTGCATAGAGATAACCGCCTGGTCCCAACTTCATTGCCGTCCACTTGTTGACGGAACTACTAAATGGAGGTGAGTAATCTGTGCGCGAACCGTCTGGCGCGAACTTCTTCACACCCAACCCCACGCCCGTGCTCGAGAGCAGAGACACATAGACATTTCCTGCCGTGTCGCATGTAATGCCGAATGGCTCTTCGACCGTTCCTGAAATAACGCCGAACTCCTTCACCGCTGCTACCAGCTTGTACAACACCGCATTGCTGAACAACTCCACCCCCTGCACCGCCACCTTCAGCCCGACGGAGTCGGCGATCAAGAGAGGAGCCTTCACTAGCAGTTGCGTCGCTGAAGCCTGCTGCACGGTACCCAGCAACGCGTTGAAGAACACGAGATTGTTTTCCTTGGTGGGCGAGAAATTCGAGCCGGTGATAGTCACCACCGTCACTCCCGCAAGGGCGCTATCAGCAGGAACGACACTAGTAATGACCGGCGGAGGAGCATTGCCAAGGTTGGGATCATAGAGACTCGGTGGCGGCTCCTTGTTACAGCCTAGCGAGCAAAGGATCAAGGTCGCCGAAACGAGCACTGCTGTAACCGGCTGAGCAGGGAAAGGAAAGCGTTGTTTCATTGGCTGTTGACTCTCTGTGAGACTTAGAAGGAAATCTGAAACGAGAACCGATGAACGCCACCGAAAAGACCGAACGGCGTATAAGCATAATCTGCGCTCAGCATATCCCCGGCCTCCGTGTAGTCCTTGAGCACGCCGACGCCTACCGAAATGCCTTCCTCGGTCGCCCCCGAAACGAATCCACCGCGCAGGGCAAACAGCTTGAACAGCCGATACTCCCCTCCAACACGGATGTGCTCGGGATAATCTCTCGGATGTTCTGCATCGATGGAGAGGAGGAATGAGTGCTGGTCTTTCTTCACTTCCAGCAAGTCCATCAGATTCATCGAAAGACCAATCCGGAATGAGAGCGGTAGCTGAAAATTCTCTTCGATGTAGCGAATCTCGCGTGAGAAGTTCCGCACGCTCATACCGAAGGTGAGGCTGCGGAAGCCCGTCCGATAGAGCACGCCTAAGTCGAACGCGACAACATCGATCGCATAATTCTTGAACGCCGTTGCATCTCCTCCCGATGTAACGGCAGTGTAGCCGCCGCCAAGAGATTGTTTGGCGTACTTCACGTTGCCGCCGACCGAGAACTTCTCACTGATTGCATTGGCGTACCCGATGCCAATCATCCATGCAGTCGGGCTGAACGTCCCAGTTTCAATGTAGCCGCCGGGATAATTGGGATTGGATGTCCCGATTGTACCGATCAGTTCTCCGTAGTCTACGCCCTGCACAGAGATGCCCACCACACCCCACTCGCCGTGGCCCGGCCGAAACGCAAAGCTTGCATACGAGTGGTTGATATCAGCAATCCAGAGAGTCGTCCCGAAGCACACGTTGGCTCCCGATTCCAACCTTGCCATGCCCGCCGGATTGTAGAACATTGCAGAGGAGTATCCTTCGATTGCTGTGAGCGCTCCAGCCATGCCTGAAGCGCGTGCATCGGTCCCAACGGTCAGCCACTTCATGCCGGCCTGGGCAAGCTTCTGTTGAGCGAAAAGCGGACCAGCGGTGGCAGCAAGCAGCAAAGCTGTCACGCTCCAGAACCATAATCGTCGTATCAATGCCATAAGGAAACCTCGTACATTTCTGTGACTACCGAATGACGACGAACTTTTGGATCGCCCTGCCCCCGGTGCGCGTATCTTCGATGACTGCGATATACACGCCGCTGACGATCAACTGATCGGAAGAGGTGATGAGATTCCATGTTGCATCGCCGCTGCCATCGCTGTGCTCTATCGTTCTGATCAATTCGCCGAGCTCCGTGTAGATTTTGATCGTGCAATAGCCGGGGATATTGTAGAATGCAATGACGTTCCGTTGGGTGTCGCCGGGACCCAGCCGCAGGGCCTGGTTTGATTCGAGGATGAACGGATTCGGAACAATCCGTACTGCCGAAAGCTGACCGCTTGTGATCGGGGGACCGGCCTGTCGTTTGAGCTTGGCTGCATCGAAGGCTTGCCCGTACAGCCGATTGCTGGTAAGGACAACCCCGGGGGGTGTTCCGGGTCCGCCGGGCGATGGATTGCCGAACGCCTGAATGAAATAGTACGCCGCATATCCTCGGGGAGCACTCGTATCGTCGTAACTCCGTTCGTTGCGGCCCGCGGTGTAGATGAGTTTCACCGTATCGGCATCATACCTGCCCAGCGTGCGATAGATCCGGAAGCCGGCAAGATTAGGGTCGTTCGCGTCGTACACATCCCATCGAAGGGAAATCTTGTCGCCGCCGGAGACAATGACAAAGGAACTCGGAGGCATCGGTGCCTGCGGAATGTTGTAGCGCGATCGGTAATTCGCGATCGCCCGCCGCATATTCTGGAACAGTGAATCGCGTCCGGTAAAGACCGAATCGTTCTTGGCGCGCGCGGTGATCTGGCCGGCCTTGAAACGCCGTCCGACAGAGACCTGTTTCTCGCGACTGAGACCGCCGGCCGCTTCGGCCATCACCAGCCGAACCTTTTGTCCTGGTGCAAGGCGGTATGGTCCGTATCCATTGGCCGACGAAATCCCCCCCGGTGTTCCCAACGACGGATCCCCTGTTGGCTCAGTAAACCGACCTTGAGGCTCCACAATCGTTGCATGCCGGGGATTGGCATGACCTTCTGCCAGCCAACGAAACTCGGCGTTCATTCCGGCCACACTGTATTGGTCATTGCGGAAATTCAGCGGATCATCCGAACCTTTCCAGGTAGTAGTGGTAGGTTGAGCCGGATTGTCGCTGCTATCAGTAGGTGAACGATCCGCATGAATCGTAACAACGCCGATGAACTGTGCGGCCGCAAGCCTGCCAACGGTATCTGCGCGGTCGAAGTACGGGTTATCCCAAATCGGCCCGCCAATATTGTCGTAGCGAGTCCACGGAGGATATTTCCCGTGCCATGCATACTGGCAGCGCAGATCGGCGCCGGCTGTATCAACATATGGTGTGACCA
Organism: uncultured Chitinophagales bacterium; assembly: GCA_964539775.1. Lineage (GTDB taxonomy): Bacteria > Bacteroidota > Ignavibacteria > UBA10030 > UBA6906 > CAADGV01. Next base: position 841 of record CAZIKE010000074.1, on the reverse strand, counting down.
CTCCGTCGCCGCGGGTATCGTTCATCGTGTTGATGCCCCAGCGCGATGAATTGCCCAAAACGTAGGTCGCCTCTCGGCAAATTGCGTAGCGATACTGGAAGAAAAAGTACACGCTATCTAACGTCTGGTTCGGCAGCTCGATCTCGCTGTCATAGTCGGTGTTACCAGTGTTCTGGAACTCGTACTCATACACAATGTAGTCGTCGTGAAACTCCTGGCTGAATTGCAGGATCCTTCTGGTCATAGTGATGCCAAGCGAAGTGTTGACGACGTTGATAATCATTCTATCGCAAGGTATTGTCGGATCAATCCGGTCTATCTCGTCCGTGCGTTGCACCGAGCGGACGCCATCCACCATCACTTCCGGAGGCGGGAATTTGCTCACTAACTCGAACTTGATGGGAAAGAATCCTCCGTTGGGTCCCGATCCAATGCCTTGCACGCGCGGCCCACAGTGCACCACCTTGTGCGGGTAGTTGATACCGTTCTCATCAGTCCAATTAGCAGCGCCAATCCAGAGTCCTTTGGCTGCCTCCATGTCCTGGTACTTGTATAAGGCAGGCCATTGCAGCCCATCCTGTTGTTCCAGTATCCTTCCCTCCTCAATCTCACACCCCGCACTTGAGTACCAGCTTTGCAACGAACCCGTCGAAAGCCACTTATTGACCAGTCCAACGCCTTGCGCCCCCACGGTCGTGGGATGCCCCAGGTAAAGGGTCACCGTGCTCAATAGGACAGCAAAGGTCAGCAATTGTCGTGAATGCTTCATGAAACTCCTCGCGATATACTCATGAGAATCAGAAGTCGAATGACAACCGAACACCATAGAAAATGTTTCGAG
>CAZIKE010000073.1:11995-18430 GCA_964539775.1 uncultured Chitinophagales bacterium | reverse complement strand
GCTAATCAATGCTGAGATGATGCAAATTGTGTTGGGCGTTCCCCGCCTCCGTCCTGGCTACGCCGGAGTCCCGTGCCTCGGCTCCATCACACATCATCTCCCCTTCGCCGGGCACCAAGCCCTCCGGGCGCCTAACGCCGAAGGCACGGCTTCGCCACGCGCGCACCTCAACCTTCCGTGCATAAACCAGAACCGCCATCAAGCCGAAACAGACTCAATGCGTTCGTCGCATCACTACGGCAAAAAATCCATCCGTCTCCGTACGATGAGGCAGAAGGAGCACATGTCGGGAACTCTCCCCTAAGACAATACCCTGCCGCGCAAGAACTTCAGAAGCAGACAGCAATTCGAAGCCGGCATGTTGCGACAAGAACTTGTCGACGACTTCTTCGTTCTCCTGCCGTAAGAGTGTACAGGTTGAATACACAAGCCTGCCTCCGGGGCGCACAAGCGACGAGTATGCATCGAGCACGGCCTGCTGCGTCGTGCTCATTCGGTTCACGTACGATTCTGAGACACGCAGCTTCGCACTCGGATTGCGCCGGAACGTGCCGACGCCCGAGCACGGTGCATCCACCAGCACAGCGTCGGCCATCCCCGCAAGCGCCCTGATGGCCTCGCGGTCACGTCCTGCATGATACAGACGAGCAATCGTCACCCCAGAACGCGCCAGGCGCGGACGGATGTTCATCAACCGCACCTCGTCAACATCAATGGCATGAAGCGCTCCTTCGTTGCGCATCAGGGCAGCAAGGTGAACCGTCTTTCCACCACCACCCGCACATGCATCCACCACCACCTGGCCCGGCCCCGCTTCTAACAGCAACGACAGCAACTGGCTCCCCTCATCCTGTACCTCAAACCACCCCTCCCTGAAGCTCCGCAGTGTAGCGAGATTGACCCGCTTCTGCAACACAAGCCCGAACGGCGAAAGGCTCGTCGGCTTCGATTCGACCCCTTCGTCAGCAAGCCTCGCACGACACTGCTCGCGTGAGCATTTCAGCGAGTTTGCCCGAATCACTGTCGGAGCCTGCCGGTTCAACGCTTCGCACAAGCGAGCCGTTTCCTCTTCTCCAAATCGCACCAGCCACTCCGACACAATGAACTCCGGAAGCGAATGGTCGAACGCAAGACGTCGGACAGGATCATGCACAACCGGTGCAGGCATGCTGACACTCTCGACTGCATGAAGGAACGCGTCGATCCGCACATGAGGGAACATAACCCGCCAGTGGGATTCTACCGCAGAGAGGATCGCAGCACGGTCTTCGTTCCGTATCCTGACGGCATACGCAACGTACAGAGCAAGAGGCGAGAACGGCGCCGGAAGGCCGGACTGCCGTGCCGCTTCTTCGACAAACAAGCGCGCTCTGCGATAATGGCGAAGCATATCGAATAATGTTTCCGAAATGAATCGACGATCCTTCGCGCCGAGGTAGTGTCGCTTTCGAAAGAATTCCTTCACGATGGTGTCGGCGGGACTCGCACTGGCTTCAACGAAGCCGAGGAGTTCCACCACGTGGCCGACGAGAGAGGAGGGTTTCATCTCAGTATGCAAACGCCGCACGAGCAAACAGCCTGTGGGCACTTGCCCCGTCCTCCAGACTTGGAATCATCCGCTCGCCATGCAAATTCCGCACGTGGTACAGCGAATATCCCATCGCCACGTGGAACCATCGGTTCAGCACATAGCCTACTTCTGTTTCAAGCTCCAACGCCCTTCCTAGGACAACCGTCCCCCTTTCAGAAAATGGCTCCACCTGCGTCTCGGCACCAAGCGTAAGCTCCACCTGCTTATCGCCGTTGAACACATACTCCACCGCGAACGGAAGGCGCCAGGTGTTGTGGCAATAAGCAGTGCGGAACTTGTACGAGAGACCAGCTCTCGTCATATAGAACTCTGTATTGGGCAACTGAAGGCCCTCATGATCCCACGGCCGGAAATGCGTGGTTTCACCTTGCAATACTTGAACAAGTTGAAATGCCATCCGATAGGTAAGGGCACTGAGGAAAAGAGAAACATAGCTTGCATTCCTTATGCTTGTTTCCTCTATCGAGTAGCGTCGCCTTTTCTAGTAGCTGAGAATGTTCGCTTTGTCGTTCCCCGTGCCGACATTGAAACGGTAGAGCGCAGCAGAGAGTTTACCATACAGATACGTTGGTGCGAACCCGATATGCCCACCGAAGCGAAGCATTTCATCCTCAATCAATTCAGAAAAGAACATCGAGTTGTTCATGCCGCCCATGCTGACTACGGCGCTCCAGTCTCGGTCCCACTCACCTGACCGGGGAAGGTACAACGCCTCGGTGGCGGTTGTGAATGCATTGCTCAGTCGAAGGAGGTTGGCAAGGTAGAATGTAAAGAATGTGGAGTAGAGTGTTCCGCCGCTCAGGCCGACAGGTCCTTCGAAACCGTAATACGGCTTGAGTCCCGCAGCCGCAGAGCGCGTCCCATGACCGAACTCGTGAAAGGGGATCTGCACGAACACCGAAAAGAAACCGGACCCGAGCAGCAGCACTACGCTCTCGGCCACATTCCGAAGCTGCTGAGCATCATACCACAGGAATACGTTTTCCGTGTCGCGCCTTGTCGCATCATGCGGGAACAGAATGCTCGCCGGCAGGCTCCCGAGATGAATCATCTCAATGCCGAAACGACCGATCGCTTCGTTCGAGTATCCATTGAAGAAGAAGCGAGAGTCGAGCGAAAGGCTTCGGGATGAGGGCGAAGGCTGTGCAAAAGTCACTACAACTGTAAGGAAGAGCAGGTACCAACGTCGGATCATGAATTCAGCGGTAACAACGTTCACAGGCTTCTCCATTGCGAAATCAATATGGAGAAGTCTGGAACGAAATCCAAACACCAAGCCCGACCCGATGGCGAATCGAGTCGGGCACTGCGTGGTACCGTAGAAACTTCAGTGCACTTCCGCCGTGACTTTCTTGATGAATTCGATCAACCCGCGATGATCGAGCCCCACCTCTACAGTATCTCCTTCGCCGAACTCGCCGGCCAGAAGTTTCTCGGCCATCGCATTGACGATATGCTTTTGGATGACGCGCTTGAGTGGTCGTGCCCCGAACATCGGATCATAGCCGAGTTTGGCAAGCCAGTCCTTCGCCTCGTCGGTCACTTCGAGTGTGATGTCCTTCTGCTGCAGCATCTCCTCGACACGTTTCAACTGGAGGCCGACGATTGCACGGATGTCTTCATGTCTCAACGGTTTGAACACGATGATCTCATCCACACGGTTGAGGAATTCTGGTCTGATGGTTTTCTTGAGCAGGGCAAACAGCTCCTGCTTCAACTCGGCAAACTCCTCGTCCCAGGAAGACCGCTGGTCGAAACCAGATCCGATGCGCTCACTGATGAGATGCGAACCGAGGTTCGACGTCATGATGATGATCGTGTTCTTGAAGTCCACCGTATGCCCCTTGCTATCCGTCAGGCGCCCTTCATCCAACACCTGCAGCAGCAGGTTGAAGACTTCGGGATGAGCTTTTTCGATTTCGTCGAGCAGCACAACCGAGTACGGCTTGCGGCGGACTGCCTCGGTAAGCTGACCACCCTCTTCGTAGCCGACGTAGCCCGGCGGCGCGCCGATGAGTCGTGACACGGAGAATTTCTCCATGTACTCGCTCATATCAATGCGCACCATAGCGTGTTCGTCGTTGAAGAGGAACTCAGCCAGCGCACGCGCAAGCTCCGTCTTCCCGACACCCGTGCTGCCGAGGAAGATGAACGAGCCGATGGGGCGTCGTTCATCCTGCAACCCTGCACGTGCTCGACGGATCGCATCGCTGACCGCACGCACGGCTTCCTCTTGTGCGATCACGCGCTGCTGCAAGCGTTCCTCCAGATGCAGGAGTTTCTGTCGGTCGCTTTCTAACATGCGCGACACGGGGATGCCCGTCCAGCGTGCAACGATTTCGGCGATATCTTCGGCTTCGACTTCCTCTTTCAGCATTCTGCGATCCTTCTGCACATGCTGCAGCCGAGCGGACGCTTCACGAATCTTGCGTTCCAATTCCGCAATCACGCCGTAGCGCAACTCGGCAACACGACCAAAGTCGCCTTGACGCTCTTTCTGTTCGGCTTCAATGCGCGCCTGCTCGACCTGTTCCTTCATCGTACGGATGGATTGAATCAGATCTTTCTCCACCTGCCAGTGTGCACGCAACTCCGTTCGCAACTGTTGCTGTTCGGCAAGTTCTCTCTCCACCTCGGCAAGGCGATCCTTCGACGCTTCGTCCTTTTCGCGACGAATCGCCTCACGTTCGATCTCAAGTTGCTTGATGCGCCGTTCGACGGCATCGAGTTCCTCCGGCATGGAATCAATCTCGATGCGCAGCTTCGAGGCGGCTTCATCGACAAGGTCAATAGCTTTATCCGGCAGGAAACGATCCGAGATATAGCGATGGCTCAGTTGCGCCGCCGCCACAATGGCACCGTCGGTGATGCGTACACCGTGATGAAGTTCGTACCGTTCTTTTAGCCCGCGCAGAATCGAAATCGTGTCCTCGACACTCGGCTCGTTGATCATCACGGGCTGGAACCGACGCTCCAGGGCGGGGTCTTTTTCGATGTACTTCCGGTACTCGTCAATCGTTGTCGCCCCGATTGCACGCAGGTCCCCTTTTGCCAGGGCCGGCTTGAGCATGTTGGCGGCATCCACCGCCCCCTGGGCAGCTCCCGCACCCACCAGCGTATGCAGCTCGTCAATGAAAAGGATGATTTCCCCGTTCGACTCTTCGACTTCCTTCAACAGGGCTTTGAGACGTTCTTCGAACTGCCCGCGGAAGCTCGTCCCTGCCACCAGTGCGCCCATATCGAGCGCAACAATGCGCTTGGTCTTGAGTGTCTCCGGCACATCGCCCTGCACAATGCGGAAGGCAATGCCTTCGGCGATGGCCGTCTTTCCAACGCCTGGTTCGCCGATGAGCACCGGATTGTTTTTCGTTCGACGCGAGAGGACTTGCAACACGCGGCGAATTTCTTCATCGCGGCCGATAACGGGATCGAGTTTGCCCTTGCGCGCCAGATCGTTCAGGTCACGTCCGTACCGCTGCAGAGCCTGGTATTTCTCCTCCGGCGTCTGGTCGGTCACCCGCTGCGTGCCGCGAATCTCCTTCAATACCTTCAGGACGGCATCGACGGTAACACCCTGCTCGATGAGCAACTTGCCTGCCTGGCTGTCCTTGGCTTCCACCATGGCCAGCAAGAGATGCTCGGTGCTGATGTACTCGTCTTTGAGATTCTGCGCCTGTTTCATGGCGCGCTCAAACACGCGCCCCAGGGCTGGAGAGATTGACTGACTGGACAGTCCTGCTCCGCTCACCTTAGGTAAGCGGTCCATCAGCTCGTTGAGTTTGATTTTGATGAAGCTGACGTTCGCACCGATCTTTTGAAGAATGGGAACAACCGTTCCCCCAGAATCCTGCACAAGCGCGGCGAGAAGATGTTCCGGCTCAATCAACTGATTGCCGTAACTCGACGCAATTTCCTGTGCAGTCTGTACTGCTTCTTGTGACTTGATTGTGAACTTATTGAAATTCATGACATCCTCACTCTCTTGCTTGGCGGGAGAGAGCACTACAACTCATCCTTTCCGTCGGCATGCAAAAGGCGAGAGAAACACTCCCTCGCCTTCTGACCACCGATCGTTCTATCGGACTCCGGTCTCTCGCCGCTTATTTCTTCTTCTCTTCATCCACCACTTCGTATTGAGCATCTTCTACCTTCTTTTCATCGGTCTTGGGCGCCCCTGTCGGTCCGGCCGAAGGCCCTGCATGCGGACCGCCGCCGGCAGTAGCTTGCTGATACATCTGCGTGGAGGCTTCATTCCACGCATTGTTGAGTTCCTCCATCGCGGATTTGATGGTAGCGATGTTGCCACCCTTGATGGCTTCCTTCAGGTTGTTGTTGGCGGTTTCAATCTTGTTCCTGGTCGATACGTTCAGCTTGTCGCCAAATTCTTTCAGTTGTTTATCGGTCTGGAACGTCAGGTTGTCCGCCTGGTTCTTCAGGTCGATTTCCTCTTTTCGCTTCCTGTCTTCAGCCGCATGCGCAGCGGCGTCGGCCTTCATCTTCTCGACCTCTTCCTTGCTCAAGCCGCTGGAGGAAGTAATACGGATGGATTGCTCCTTCCCCGTACCCTTATCCTTGGCTGAGACATGGAGAATGCCGTTCGCGTCGATGTCGAACGTCACTTCGATCTGCGGAACACCGCGCGGCGCAGGTGGAATGCCATCGAGGTGGAACCTGCCGAGCGTGCGGTTGTCCACCGCCATTGGACGTTCGCCCTGCAGAACGTGAATCTCCACCGACGGTTGATTGTCGGATGCCGTCGAGAAGATCTCGCTCTTGCGCGTGGGGATGGTCGTGTTCGCAGGAATCAACACCGTCATCACGCCGCCCAGCGTCTCGATGCCGAG
>CAZIKE010000073.1:0-11985 GCA_964539775.1 uncultured Chitinophagales bacterium | reverse complement strand
AAAGCGGCGTGACATCAAGCAGCAGAACGTCGGTCACGTCGCCTGCAAGCACGCCACCCTGGATGGCCGCACCGACGGCAACAACCTCATCAGGATTCACGCCCTTGTGCGGCTCACGCCCAAAGATGTCCTTGACGAGCTGCTGCACCTTGGGCATGCGCGTCATGCCGCCGACGAGGATCACTTCGTCGATGTCGCTCGGCCGCAGGCCTGCGTCTTTCAGCGCTTTCTCCGTAGGACCAATGGTCTTCTGGATGAGGTCATCAACGAGCTGTTCGAGCTTTGCGCGTGTGATGGTCATGTTCAGATGTTTCGGCCCATCGGCCGTTGCAGTGATGAAGGGGAGATTCACTTCCGTTTGCATCAGTTGCGAAAGCTCCATTTTGGCTTTCTCGGCAGCCTCACGCAGCCGTTGCAGCGCCATCGGATCTTTGCGCAGATCGATGCCTTCCTGTTTCTTGAACTCATCGGCCATGTAATCCAGAAGCCGCTGGTCGAAGTTGTCACCGCCGAGGTGCGTGTCGCCGTTGGTGGCCTTTACTTCGAAGACGCCCTCGCCCAGCTCAAGGATGGAAATATCAAACGTCCCGCCGCCGAGGTCGTAGATGGCCACTTTCAAATCCTTGTGCTTCTTGTCCAAACCGTACGCCAGTGCCGCGGCGGTCGGCTCGTTGATGATGCGCCGAACGTTCAGTCCGGCAATTTCTCCCGCCTCCTTCGTTGCCTGGCGTTGGGCGTCGTTGAAGTAGGCCGGTACGGTGATCACTGCGTCGGTTACCTTCTGACCAAGATAATCCTCGGCTGTTTGTTTCATCTTTTGGAGGATCATCGCGCTGACCTCAGGTGGAGAGTACACCCTGTCACCAATCTGCACGCGGGCCGTGTTGTTTTCGCCCTTCACAACCTTGTACGGCACGAGTTTCATCTCCTCGGTCACCTCGTCGTAGAACCGTCCCATGAAGCGCTTGATCGAGAAGATGGTGTTCTGCGAGTTGGTGACTGCCTGCCGTTTCGCCGCTTGCCCGACCAGACGCTCTCCCGTTTTCGTAAAGGCTACGACTGAGGGCGTCGTTCGACCACCTTCCGCGTTCGGAATCACAACGGGGTCGTTGCCTTCCATGACGGCGACAACGGAGTTCGTCGTGCCCAGGTCAATTCCTATGATCTTTCCCATGATGGACTCTCCTCATTTGACTGATATGCTGAATGAATCGATACACTTATCTGCCTTTCTTGTCACCAAAGACATGCCATCTCGATCCCCAGCAAATCCGGTGATAAATCAGGGTGTTAGAGCAATCTCCAGGGGAAGGTACTACGCCCTCTTGCCACAGTGTCAGCCGACCCTGATCGGAATGGCACAGTTCGACCGGAATCTGACAAAACGTTCGCTCTTTCGGGAGGGGAGATTTTAGACAATCTTGACTTGCTTTTGGTAGCTGTTTGTAGTATCATGACGCTTGCTTCAATGAAGAACGTACGCCGTTCGTCCCAGCTTAGCCCCGTTCCCACAAAGCTTCTCGGTTAATACCGTTGTCGACATCAATGCACTTCGATTTGTCGGTTTTATTCAGGAGGCAAGTGATGTTCACTGAACGAGAATTGAGGAAGGGTCTCAAGACCAAGACCTTTGGAAGGAAGATTTACACGTTCCAGACCATCGACTCGACCAACAATTGTGCGAAAGCAGTAGCGAATGTCGGCGGGCCCGAAGGGATTGTTGTGATTGCAGAGGAGCAAACCGCCGGAAAAGGAAGACTTGGACGGCGATGGTTGGCAAACCCTAACGAGAACCTTACGTTTTCGCTCCTGCTTCGTCCGTCCGTTCACGCCGAAGTCATCCATCAACTCCCACTCTCTGTGAGCCTCGCCCTCGCCGAAGCGATAGAGAAAACGACCGGCATCCGCACCGAGTGCAAGTGGCCCAATGACGTCTTGCTCAACCGAAAGAAAGTTGCCGGGATTCTGGTGGAGAGTTCCCTTACCGAGAACCTGGTCGAGTATGTCGTCGTCGGTATCGGGGTGAACGTCAATCAGACGGAATTTCCACCTGATCTGGTGGGCAAGGCAACCTCCCTCAAGCTGGAGACGCGCCGTGAATTCGATCGCGGCGCGCTGTTCCGGGATATCCTCACCGCCCTCGAAGTGCTCTACAATCAATGCACAAAGCGCGGCTTCGGCATCGTTCTCCCCCTGTGGCTGAGCCGAACCAGTATGATCAATAAACCGATCGCCGTATCACTTCACGGTAATATAGTGACCGGAATCGTGCGAGGCCTCAGTCCCGAAGGCGGGTTGATTCTTACTGCCAACGGCAAAGACCAGACGCTGTTTGCAGGCGACGTGACGATCCTCGGAGAGGTCTCCGGGCAGATTGTACCGAGCACCAACTCCGCTCCGGCGCAGGCACGGTTTCCTCATTCTTGATGCTGCTGGCACTGGATATCGGCAATTCGACCATTGCCGCCGCCCTCTTTGACGGGCCGAAGGTGCGCGCACAGACGCATGCCTCCAGCACCATCCAGCGCACGCGAGAAGAAACCTGGCAGGTCATCGAGCGCTTCCTGCACGAGGCAGGCCTCTCGATGGAACACATCCACGCCGTCGGCATTTCCTCCGTCATTCCTTTTCTCACATCGCTGTTCGACTCGCTGCTCCGCCAGAAACTCGGCATCGTGCCGGTTCACATTTCCGCTTCGCTTCAACCCGGCTTCACGATCCACTATGACGATCCGATGACGCTGGGCAGCGACAGAATCTGCAGCGCAGCGGCAGGCTATGCGAAATACGGCGGACCGCTGATCATCGTTGACTTCGGAACAGCAACCACCTACGGAGTGATTGGAGCCAACGGGGATTTCCTCGGCGGGGCAATCGCTCTGGGAGTCAGGTCAACCGCCGATGCGCTTCACAGCAGAACGGCACAACTTCCCCCCATCGAACTCTCCCTCCCTGCAAAAGTCATCTGCACGGACACCGTATCGGCCATGCAAGCGGGAACCATGTTCAGTGCGATTGATGCAGTCGAAGGAATGATCGCTCGACTCAAGAAGGAATTGGGTACCGATGCGCAGGTGGTGGCAACGGGCGGGTTGTCGGGGATTCTGGCTCCGTTGATTCCGTCCATCAACCACCATGATCCAATGCTGGTGCTGCAGGGGGTGCGACTCATCTGCCAGCGTGTTATCGGTAGGCCTTCGTGAACGAGGGGGAGATCGCCGTACCATCATACGTGCGGTTAGTAGCACTAAACGGTGCAACGACGATTCTGGCAAGAAACGATAGAATTCGCCTGGCGCTCACACACGCGCAACCTTATGGCGTCCCAAAGATCCGCACCGACGCCTGGGCAAGCTGCACTAACGGCGAGAAGTACAGTCCAAACAAGAGCGTCGGCACGACCAGCACAAGCACAATCGCCTTCTGCAGCATGCTGAACTCCAGAGGCGTCTCGATGTGTCGCGTTGGGGCAACGAGGTACATGTTGCGCAGGATGCGAACGTAGTAGTACAGCGCAATGACGCTGTTGATGGCACCGACCACGGCCAGCCACACCCAGCCGCTGTTGAGCAGCGCCGCAAACAAATACAGCTTTCCGATGAAACCCGCCGTCGGCGGCAAGCCGGTGAGTGAAATGAGGAAGATAGCGAGAGAAACAGTAATGAGCGGAGCCTTCGGACCAAGTCCCTTGTAGTCCTCGATGTCTTCGCTTTCCAACTTGTTAGCAATCAGCATGACGATATAGAAGGCGCCGAGGTTCATGAACAGATAGACGATGAAGTAAAGCAAAATTGCAGAGAAGCCTTCGTTAGTCATCACAACAACTCCCATCAGCATGTAGCCTGCGTGGGCGATGCTGGAATAAGCAAGCAGGCGCTTCAGGTTGTTCTGCCAGATGGCAACGAGATTCCCCAACGTCATCGTCAGCACGGAAAGGATGGCGACGACCGAAACCCAATCGAAGCCCTGCAAGCTCGCCCATGTGCCTTCGGGCAGGTTCACGACGCTGGAGTCAATGAACGTAACTTTGAAGAAGCGCATCATCATCGCAAAGCCGCCGGCCTTCGAGGCAACCGACAGGAATGCCGTAATGGTAATGGGCGCGCCTTCGTACACATCCGGCGTCCAAAAGTGGAACGGCACCGCCGAGATTTTGTAGCCGAATCCGGCCAGCGTCAGAATCCCGGCAATCAGTAACGCCAGACGGTTGAACTCCCCTTTCGCCAACGCGCCGTTGATGGCGTAAATGTCCAGCGAACCGGTCAGGCCGTAGATCATCGAAATCCCGTACAGCATCAATCCGGAAGAAACGGCACCGTAGATGACGTACTTCAACGATGCCTCGCTTGAATCCTGTGCCTCACGCGTATAACCAGACAGGATGTAGGATGTTATAGAGGAAAGCTCGACGGCCAGATACATCATCAACAGGTTGCTGGCGCCCGCCATCAGGATCATGCCCAAGGTCAGTGCGAGAAGCAGCGAGTAGTATTCCCCCAATCTCCTTCCTGCGGAATTCAATTCGGACGAGTTGAGAGAGAAGAGAACGATCAGCATCGCCGTGAAGACGATGATGAGCTTGAAAAAGAACGCAAACCGATCCACGGCAATCATGTTGCTGAAGATCGAGGCGTGCATTTCCGCCTGCGGCAGCGTAGCAAAGAATGTCGCAATCAGTCCAACCATCGCAACCCCGGCCACCACCACCGCCGAACGTCGGAAGATCAAATCGGCAACGATGGCGACAAGGAATGCCGCCACCAGCACTGTTTCCGGATAGAAATACTGAAGATCGTAGAGAATCTGTTCTGCCATAGGAGTGCTATCATTCTTGGCATGATGTGCTGTCGTGTATCGTCCTTCCACACCTTATCAGTACGCGCCTATCATCGTTGCAGCGTTTGCCTGTTGCATCAACGCCGCAAGATGGTTGAGCGACGTGGTCATCAAATCCAACACCGGTGATGGATAGATGCCGAGGAAAATAATGATTGCTGCCAGCGGTACCAGCATCACCATCTCACGGCCGTCCATGTCTGTCAAGTTCTTCCACTTTTCGGGCAGCGGACCGAGGAACACACGCTGCAAGGTCCACAGCATATAGCCTGCAGTGATCACGATGGTGATGGCGCCGATGATCGTCAGCGTGCGGAAGGTCTGGAACGCGCCGATGAGCGAGAAGGCCTCGCTGATGAAGCCGCTGAGTCCCGGCAGGCCGAGTGCAGCAAAGAACGCTACACTCATCACCGCAGCATACTTCGGCATCCGGTTCATCAGTCCGCCGAATTCGTTCAGGCCGCGTGTGTGGGCACGATCGTAAATCACTCCCACAATCAAGAAGAGCATCGCCGTGATCGTACCGTGATTGAACATCTGGAACACGGCGCCCGTCATGCCCTGGGTGTTCATCGAGGCCATGCCGAGTGTAACGACGCCCATGTGACTGATACTCGAATAGGCGATGAGTTTCTTAAAGTCCGTTTGCGCCATCGCCGTCAGTGCGCCATAGACCATGCTGATGACGCCGAGCAGCGCAATCCACCACGCGTACTCGATCATGGCATCGGGAAACATCGGCATGCTGATGCGCAGGATCCCGTAGGTGCCCATCTTCAGCAGCACGCCCGCCAGAATGACGCTGATGGGTGTCGGAGCCTCGACGTGTGCGTCCGGCAACCAGGTGTGGAACGGAAAGCTCGGGATTTTGATGGCGAACGCGATGAACAACGCGACGAAGGCAAGATACCGCCAGCTTGTGTTCACACCGGCAAGCAGCGATCCCGGTACGAAGTTGCCTGCATCCATCATCTGCAACATGTTGAAGGTGTAGATCTTCTCGAGCCCCTCAGTACCGCGCTTCATTGCTTCGGCGACAGAGTACAGCGTGCCATTGGCATCAATGTACACGTTCACGCTGAAGTAGAGGGCGATCATCACCAGTAACATCAGCACCGATCCGAAGAGCGTATAGAGGAAGAACTTGATGGCGGCATACTCGCGTCGTGGGCCACCCCAGATGCCGATCAGGAAATACATCGGCAGAAGCATCACTTCCCAGAAGACGTAGAAGAGGAAGAAGTCCAGCGCTACAAACACGCCCATCATACCGGTATCCAACAGCAGCAGCAACGCAAAGTAGCCTTTCACGCTCTTGTCGATCGTCCAGGACGAGATGACGGCAACCCAGCTAATCAACGCGGTCAGCAGCACCATCGAAACACTCAGTCCGTCAATCCCCATCAAGTACTCGATGTGGATGCGCCCGAACCAAGCCACACCCTTAATGTCGATCCAGGTGGCTTTTTCCAGAAGCTGCATCGTTGCTTGCGAGTTGATACCGGTGAGTGTCCGGTCGAACTTCGCAAAGATGACGACGGCAAGAATCAACTGGAGCGTGACGAATGCCAGCGACGTCCAGCGGATGCTGTTCCACCGATCCTTCGGCAGCATCAGTATGACGATCATCCCGATGACGGGCAGGAACGTAATCCAGCTCAGGACGCCGATGCCGAGAATTGTCAATTCCATTGTTTGCTCTTCCTCATGTTAGATGATCACAACCATCCGTCTGCAGCAGCGTTGTCGGAAGCTGCACGCCGGCAACGCTACATCAATCTCATCACGAAATAGAACACCATCACGCCGAAGACGGCCAGAACCACGTACGTCTGTACCTTGCCGGTTTGGACTTTGCGCAACACCAGGCCGCCGAACCCGGAGACGTAAGCGATGGCGTTCACCGTACCGTCAATCACCCACGTATCGAACCATCCGCTGATGGTGGATGTCAGTTTCGTCAGCCAGCCCGAGCCATTCACCGCTCCATCAATGATCGTATTATCGAACCAGCGAAGGATGTTGGTGAGACTCAGCGTTCCGCCAACGACAAACCAGCCGTACAGTTCGTCGAAGTACCACTTGTTGACGAGAAATTTGTGGATGGACGGGAAACTCCCTGCAACCCTGTCTGCATCAATCTGTCTTGTCCGGTACGTGAGAAATGCCACTGCGATGCCGATGCCGGCAACCAACAACGAGAGCATCATCGCCTGTGTGTGGGCATGATGATGCGCCTCCTCGAACACCTCCGATGACGGCGCGGCCAGATGCGCGGGCACAACGGATTCAGGGCGCGGCACGGCTTGCACAACCCAGCCATGCGAGGCATCCAGCGGATTGAAGCTGAAGAAAAAGAACAGCGACAGCGCAGCGAGTATCACAAGGGGAACCGTCATGATCTTCGGGGACTCGTGAACAAGTTGCAGGCGGTCAGGTCTGGCGTGTTCACCAAGAAACGTGAGAATGACCAGCCTGAACATGTAGAACGCCGTGAGTCCAGCTACGACGAATCCGATAAGCGGAATCAGCGTGTGGCCGGTGAGCTTGCCGAACGCGAGCGTGCCCGCAAGTATCGAATCCTTGCTGAGGAACCCGGAGGTGAGCGGCACACCCGAGATTGCCAGCGTGAAGATGATGAACGTCCAGTAGGTAATCGGCATCCGTCCCTTCAATCCTCCCATGTTCCGGATGTCCTGCGGATCGGTATGGTGGTCGTGCTGCTCGTGCAGTGCGTGGTGCATGGCGTGAATGACGGAACCGGAGCCGAGGAACAATCCGGCCTTGAACATCGCATGGGTCACCAGATGGAAGAACCCCGCTGCGTACGCACCGACGCCGAGCCCCATCACCATATAGCCGAGCTGACTGATGGTGGAGTAGGCGAGAACTTTCTTGATGTCATTCTGCGCAATGGCAATGGTTGCGGAGATGAATGCGGTGATGGCCCCGATGTAGGCGATGACGACAAGCGCGTCGGCGGTCATGAGCGGGAAGGTGCGAGCGACGAGGTACACGCCAGCGGCAACCATCGTTGCGGCGTGAATCAACGCGCTGACGGGCGTGGGACCTTCCATCGCATCGGGCAACCACACGTGCAGCGGGAACTGCGCCGACTTACCAACCGCACCGCAGAAAATGCGGTGAGCCACCCCTCGCTGCCCAGCGGCAGATGCCCAGCCTTGATGTGCTCAAAAATCTCCTGCAAGCCGAACGTGTGGAACGTCCCGAACATCACCATGATGCCGACGAAGAAGCCGACGTCGCCGATGCGATTCACAATGAAGGCCTTCATCGCCGCGTCCGAGGCGCTCTTCTTTTCATACCAATGACCAATCAGCAGGTACGAACTCAATCCCACCAACTCCCAACCGACGTAGAGCAGGAACAGATTGTTGGCGAGAACAATCATCAGCATCGAGAAGGAGAAGAGACCGAGGAATGCGAAGTACCGTCCGTACCGCACATCGCCGTGCATGTAGCCGATCGAGAAGTAGTGCACGAGCGTGCTGATGAGCGTGACGACGGAAAGCATGATGGCTGCGAGATTGTCCACCGAGAACCCGAGGACGATTGTGAGCGGACCGATGCCCGGCACATTCTGGAAATCAATCCACGTGAAGTTGAGTGTGAGGGTGGTGCCGTCGTACACAGTCAGCTTGTGGTACATCACCACAAGCGAAAGAATGAGCGCCACCGAAATCAGCAACGTCTCTAACCAATCGCCCTGCCGCGGCAGGCGCTTGTTGAAGAACGCAACGAACACGAAGCCGAGCAGCGGCAGAAGAAGAATGGTAACGGAAAGTGTGAGAAGCAATTCTTGTGACATCGGACGTTCAGATAAAAGTTGAGCAGTCAGCTATCCCCGTGGAGAATTGGGATTTGGAATTTCTTTGAGCTTTGGCGGTTGAGCATTGAAGCCTACCCACCTATTCCTTCAGCGTACTCACCTCGTCAATGTTCACCGTTTGGAATCTATGGTAAATATTCAGCACGATCGCCAGAGCAATAGCCGCCTCAGCCGCGGCGAGGATGATGACGAAGATTGCCGCCACCTGTCCATCGAAATTCGCCGCGCCGTAGCGCGAGAAGGCAATGAAGTTAATGTTCGCCGAGTTCAGCACAAGCTCAACGCCCATCAGCACCATGATGGCGTTGCGTCGCGTCGCAATGCCGTAGATGCCCAGCGCAAACAGCACTGCACTGACCATGAGAAAGTGAGCCAGCCCCACGCGGGGAAGCCAGTCGAAAACCTCTCTGACAAAGACTTCAAGATTCATGGCATTACACCTTGGGTTTCTTCCGTGCAAACATCGCTGCGCCGATGAGAGCAACCAACAGAATCACCGACGCGATTTCGAACGGCAGCAGGTAGGTGGTCATCAACATCTGCCCCAGTGTCGGCGTGGTCGTGGTCAGCTCCATCGTTGCGGGCGGTGTTTGCCTCCACGATGAGTAGAACAACCCGGCCAATGTGCCGGCAACGATGGCAACCAGGAACAGAGCAGGTACCGTCTGCAGCGTGCCCGTCTTCAACTCCACGTTAACGACTTTGCTGGTAAGCATCACACCGAACAACAGCAGAACGAGAATGCCGCCGACGTAGATGAGAATTTGCGTGACGGCCAGAAAGTCCGCCTGCAGCAGCGCATACAGTCCTGCAACACCGAAGAAGGTGAACAGCAGGGAGAATGCTGAGTACACGATGTTCTTTGAGAAAACGACGATGAATGCTGATGCAAGCGTGATGAAGGCAAAGACGAAGAAGGCGTAGTCGAACAATTGCATGGCTACTCTTCAGGTGATTCCGGATTCTGTGGTGGATCGGCAGGTTTGGCTGCGGGTGCGGCCAACGGTGCTGCACCCACCGGCACGCGTGCTGGTGCAGGCTTGGGCGCTGCTGCGGGTTGGGCAGCTTTCTTTTCGGCCTGTTCCTTCTCGTACGCCGCAAGCTTTGCCTTTGCAGCGTCGATCTCTGCCGGCGTCATCGTTGCAAAGCGGTATATGAGGTTGCCCCGCTCGTATTCGGAGAACTCGTACACGTCGGTCATCTTGATGCATTCGGTGGGACAGGGCGGAACGCAGAGACCGCAGTAGCAGCACTTGGCAATGTCAATGTCGAAGCGCGTCACGTACAACCGCTTCTTCGTGCCGACGGAGGTAAGGCCGAGGTCCACGTCGGGCGTGGACTTGAGCGTTTCGATGGTGATGCAATCCACCGGGCAGGCCATGGCGCACTGGTCACAACCGATGCAGTCGTCCATATTGACGTAGAGACGGTTGCGTGCCCGCTCGGGAAGTTTGACTTTCACGTCAGGATACTGGATGGTGACGGCGGGCGTGAAGAGATGACGCCACGTTACCTTCATCCCCACCAGTACCGTCCAGATCCCGTCCCCAATGTTCTTGAAGTATTGAAACATGATGTTATGATTTCTTGAATTTCAAATCGTTCGGGTTTCTTCCGCTATCTCACCCTCGTAAATGCGAGACTTGATGTCAGCAATATTCATCGTACTCCATCCCTCTCGTTGAGTGTTGATTGAGTTTTCAAGAGAACCAACCCGGGAAATCGTTGAACCGACGGATCAAACGCATTTTGAATGGTAACGTAGTTTACTATTCGTCCCACCTCTCTCCTCACTGTGCCAGCAGCACCCACGCACCCACCCCAATCACCACGGCAAATGAAAATGGAATCAACACCTTCCATCCCACATACATCAACTGGTCGACGCGCAGGCGCGGCAGGGTCCAGTTCATTTCAAGTCTAGCTTTCGAGTGTTGATAAGCCGATGACCGACCATATCCACTGCCGCCATGGACTGTTCCAGAACGATGTAGCCGATCAGCGGCTCATAATCGCCGTCCACGGGCTTCATCTCTACAAACACGACATCCGTGTTGATGGGATCGAACCCTTCGAGCTGGACCTGAACCGGACCACACATTTCGGCTTGGATTCGCTCCTGCGTGGCCATCTCGAGCGAAACCTTGCGGGCCATGAAAAAAGGGCCAAGGCGCTCCTTCCAGACGCTTGGCAAGACCATCAAGGAAGCATCCGTGTCGACAAATGCATCGAAGTGAATCCTTTTCGAAGGATCCAACACGTTCTGAACTGTCACAAAACTCACAATTCGTCCCATGCTCTTCGACTTGCGTATTTCCTCAACATCGTACAAGGAAATTGCCTCCTCACTGTGCCAGCAGCACCCACGCACCCACCCCAATCACCACGGCAAATGAAAATGGAATCAACACCTTCCATCCCACATACATCAACTGGTCGACGCGCAGGCGCGGCAACGTCCAGCGGAGCCACATCTGCAGGAAGATGAACGCCATGCCTTTGCTGATGAACCAGAACGCTCCCCACCACGGACCCGAGAGGAAATCGCCGAAGGGCGAATTCCATCCGCCGAAGAAGAGCGTCGAAGCAATGGCCGAGACGGCAAACATGTTCGCATACTCGGCAAGGAAGAAGAGTGCGAACTTCATTCCGCCGTACTCGGTGTGATACCCCGCCACAAGCTCCGACTCCGCCTCGGGGATGTCGAACGGCGTGCGGTTCACTTCCGCAAGCGAGGCCACGAAGTAGATGATGGCGGCGATGAACAGCAGCGGGAACTTCTGGAACACCAACCAGTTCCAAAACCAGCCCGACTGCATGCGATTGATCTCCTGCAGATCGAACGAACCGACCACCATCACCACCGCAAGCAGGGAGACCGCAACCGGGATTTCGTAGCTGACAATCTGCGCCGCCGAACGCATGGCGCCGAACAGCGACCACTTGTTGTTCGACGCCCACCCCGCCATCAGCAATCCGACGACGACGAGCGACGAGATGGCGATGATATAAAACAGCCCGATGTTGATCTCCGCACCAACATACGCTGCGCTAAACGGAATGGCGGCATACGCTGCGTACGAACCGACGAAGACGACATACGGCGCGAGCGTGAACAGCTTGCGGTCTGCGGCAGCAGGAATGATGTCTTCTTTCTGAATAAGCTTGAGAATATCGGCAATGGTTTGCGCCCAGCCGTGCCAGCCCCCCGTGCGCATGGGACCGAGGCGGTCCTGCATGTGCGCCGCAACTTTCCGCTCCCACCATACGGCAAACAGCGCGAACGGCACAATCCACAC
>CAZIKE010000072.1:0-18519 GCA_964539775.1 uncultured Chitinophagales bacterium | reverse complement strand
GTATTCACCCCGTATGGTGCCATGCTCAAGAGGGGCCGCTGAAGCTTGTTGACGTTGATCCGGCTTGCGGCGCCTTTTGATTATCGTAGCGCTTGCGTTCCAATTTGAACATGCCTTGATTTTCAGGATAGAACAGGATAGATTTTGACTGACACCATCATTCTTCTTCCTTCCACCGATAATGAGGTCTGCGATGAAAGTCTCCAGCCTCACGATCGCCCTTCTGTTGTGCTGTGTCATCTCCAGCTCCTTCAGTTCCGAGCCGGCTGAGAGACCTTTCACCACGCCGGCGGTGACGTGGAATCCGACGGGTGCCCTGATCAACATCAACCGGTTGTCGACAACATTCAGTAATGATGGATGGGGTGATCGGGATCGAGCAACCGGGGAACCGGCGTTCGTCTTTCCGAAAGGAACGAAACGGACGATGATCTTTCAGTCTGGATTGCTGTGGGGAGCAAAGATCGGGGATTCGATCCACGTTGGCGGTTCGACATACCGCTCCGGTCTTCAGCCGGGAAAGATTCTGTCACCGGGTGTTGCGGAGGATCCGAATCTTTCCAAGACCCGCATCTACCGCGTACGACCCGACTACGTGTCGGCCGATTTCTCCCTCGAATCGCGCGAAACGGGTTTGCTTCCCTTCTTCATACGCGATCAATATGCACGTGATTGGAATGAATGGCCTGCTGCGGACGGTGCACCGTTCGACGACCGCAACGGCAATGGGACGTACGAGCCGGCCATTGACATTCCCGGGCAAAAGGGCGCTGACCAGACGATTTGGTTCGTGGCCAATGATTTAGACACAGGTCGTACGCGCGGATTGTACGGCAGACGTCCCCTCGGCATTGAAATGCAGGTAACCATCTGGGCGTACAATCGTGAAGGAGCACTGGGCAATACCCTCTTCAAGTACTACCGCCTGATCAACAAGAGCACCAACCGGTTCGACAGTTTGTTCGTGTCCCAATGGGTCGACCCGGACCTTGGGTACTACGGTGATGATTACCTTGGCTGTGATGTACCGCTCAACATGCAGTACTGCTACAACGCATTTCCATTCGATCCAATGTACGGATCCGTAACACCACCGGCGGTGGGATTCGTCTTTCTCGCGCAGCCGATGTATGCGGCGGTCGCCAAGTGGACGGGCAGTTGGTTCATTGACCCGCCGTACACGTATGACGGAGGTCGTCAATGGTACAACTGGATGCGCGGACTCCTGCCGATGACAGGAGAGCCGTTCATTCATCCGTGGGTTGCCAGTGAGCCGACACGATATTGGTTGGATGGTGATCCCATCACCCGGAGCGGGAGAGTTGACGGTTATGATCATCCCGGCGATCGTCGAATGCACGCAACGGTCGGGCCTTTTACGCTCTCACCCGGCGAGACCCTGGATGTTCCCATCGCGGTAGTTGCAGGATTTGGATCGAACAACATTACGGGGGTGACGACACTGCGAAGGCTCGCACGAGCCGCGCTGAGGAATTTTCCCGGCACGCTCATGAGCACACCTCCTGTCGCACAAGTAAGAGTCTCCTATCCGAATGCTACGGAAGCAAGCGTTCTCGTCATCGCTGATGTGCGAGGGGGCCAGGTGCAACGTGTGTCGGCACGTCTTCACCGCCAGGACCGGACGATGGTTGTTAGCAACTCGCTGTTCGATGATGGCTTGCACGGCGACGGCGCGGCCGGTGACGGAATTTGGGGAAACACGCTCACGCTGCCCCGTGCACAGTCCGCAGTGTATCTTGATCTCTCTGTTCTCGATAGCACCATGAGGGAGGTGGTCTGGGAGCGCGTTGCCGACAACATTCCGGTCTCTGGACCTGTTCGTGTCGTTCGCCCGCGAGTCCTCTCGGATAATATCAACAGCGACGGCCTCGTCAATCCTGATGAGAACATTCGATATGGATTTACCATTGTCAGTGAAGCTGCCTTTCCCCACGGAGGCATTGCTGTCCATCCTTCGCTCGACGTTGAGTTTAAGATGTTGCGACACGGGATAATCTCTCCCGGTGGCAGCGACTCTCTCCACTACAATCCAAACGACACACTCTCATACTTCAGCTTTACTGCACCCTCGGGCGGAACCAAGCTTATCCCGCTTACGCTCGCCGACACAAGCGACAATCTCTGGCAGGATACTGCTCACTTTGCTGTGATTCCGTATGATGCAACAATCGTGCGGAGCCGTGTCCGTCATGTTGCCGGACAGAGCGAGTGGGCGTTCAATGTTATTGTCGCTCATCCTCCAGCAGTGAAAAACCATACATACGAGATCACTATTGTGGACTCGCTCGACACGTTGCGGACCAAGGCACTCACACTGAGGGACAGCAGTACCAACACAGTGTTGCTCTCGCATCATTCGCTGCCGGATGAACTGGGACATATTATGCCTGTCATTGACGGCTTTAAGCTCACCCGAGGAGAGAGGTTTGGAAAGCTGGGAGTGCGGGATGATTCAACGCGGTGGATTTCCTCAGCATCCTCGTGGCTGATAGGATCGCGTCGGTTTAGAGATGAGCATGCTGCATTCAATGGAGGCGTTACAACCGGCTCGCGGCTTTCTGCCGCACTAACAGCCGTCAGGTCTAACTTTGACCCCGCCTATTCCTTCCCGATCGAGGTCCGATTCTCGCGAGTCGCCACTCAGAAAGCCTACCGATTGTTCAGGCAAAGCGGTACGTATGTCATTCGAAGTTCTAACCCCTTCACCACGGTTCCGTTTACGGTCTGGGACGTTCAGGATCGAACACGACCGAGGCAATTGACCGTGGCCTGGAATGACTTTGACGACAGTGGCGTATGGGATCCCCCGTGGGGTGGTGATGGAGGGGAGATTGTTTTTCTCTACAACAAAACGTATGATCCGACTGGCACCACGCAGTTCTCCATGCCGCCGAATGCGATTCCAAATGAATGTACAGTCGGAGCGAATGCGGACATCGTGTACGGACTTTCGCTCATGGTGCCATCGGGCCATGAGCTGAACGAAAGCCCCGGCACGTTGTACATCCGTCCCTGGTTGGCGCTGACACGCAACGACCGTTTCCTGTTCAATCCGACTGAGGTTTTGGACACACTGTACCTCGGGCTGCCGACGGCATACAAGCTGTACCAGAACTATCCCAACCCTTTCAATCCAGCAACAACCATCAGATACGAACTCCCCGGTCCAAGTCGTGTCACGCTCACGATCTTCAACATCCTTGGGCAAAAGGTGAAGACACTCATCAGTGGGATGGAAGATGCCGGCGTGCATCACGTACAGTGGGATGGAAGGAACGACCAGGGGCTTGGTGTCGCAACGGGAGTGTACTTCTATCGGCTTGAAGCGAGCGCTGTGAGTGGCGCAAGCTCATTTACGCAGGTGAAGAAAATGCTTGTCCTTCGATAAGTCCCGGGGCAGCAGGTATCGTCGTTTTCGGGAAACACAACCCTTCGTGGACGATCCCGGGTTGCGCTCACGCTGGCAGGTACGGCTCCCGCCAAGGTCTCACTTGGCTTGAGCAGAGACTGTGCATGTACAGTGTTCTCAACAAGGCGTCGGGCTTCCGACGCCTTTTGATTATTATCATTAATGACGAACATACCTCACATGTCCCTTCTCGAACTCATCGGGGTCCTCTTTGGGTTGCTCACTGTTTATTTCAGCGTGAAGCAGAACATCTTGACGTGGCCTACAGGCATCGTCAGCGTGAGCGCGTTCGGCATTCTCTTCTTTGAGATCAAGCTTTACGCCGACATGTGTTTGCAGGTTTTCTTTCTCTGGTCGTGCATCCAGGGCTGGTATTTCTGGCTTCATGGCGGGGAGAACAGAGCTGCCCTCAAGATCAGCAGGCTGACGCAGGTGCAACGCGGACTGATCGCCCTCGGAACGCTGGCGAGCGTAACCTCAATCGGCTTTCTCTTTCAGCGCTTCACGGATGCCTCGCTCCCCTATCTTGATGCAACGGCAAGCGGCATGAGTGTCGTTGCCCAACTCCTGATGATGCGCAAGAAGCTCGAGCATTGGTATCTGTGGATTGCTGTCGACGTGCTCTCCATCGGGATGTACCTGTACAAGGATGTCTTCCTGACCGCCGGACTTTATTTCATCTTTCTTCTGCTCAGCATGAAAGGGTTAATGGAGTGGAAGAACGAACTCGCCCTCCTGCGCCAAACATCACCGCCTCTGGAACCCTGAAACTTTTTCCGTTTCTTGCGTACATTCTTTCGAACTGTTCATTGGCACAACCTCACCTTTCATGCAGACACACCTGAAGGGTGGGGTTGTGCTGTCCGAAACGAATTCTAACCAAAGCAGTGAAGACAAACGATTATCATGAAACTGATTTGCGCGCTTCTCGTTGTTTTGTGCATGAGCCAAAGGGTGCTCTCCCAATCGCACACAGGCACGATTACCGGCAAAGTGATTGACGCGACAACCCAGGAGCCATTGCCGGGGGTGAACATCGTGGTGGTGGAACGGCCGACCATGGGTACCAGTTCGAAGGACGACGGCACGTTCCAGATCCTGAACGTACCGGTGGGTACATACAGCCTGAGTGTTTCGTCGGTTGGCTATGAGAAGTCTATCGTGACCAACGTGGTGGTTGCCACCGGACGGCACACCCCGGTCAGCATCAAGCTGCTGCAGACGGTGATTGAGGGCGAGGAAATTACTGCACACGCGAACTACTTCGGGCGTGCACAGCAGATGGCACCGCTCAGCACCAATGTGCTGGATCGGGCAGAGATTCGCCGGACGCCGGGGGCGCTGCAGGATGTTCAGCGCGCGGTTCAAGCCTTGCCCGGCGTTGCCAGCTCCACCGACAACATCAACGAGCTGATCGTGCGGGGTGGCGCGCCGTTCGAAAACCTCACCGTCATGGATCACATGGAAATCCCCTCCATCAATCATTACTCCAATCAGATGAACTCCGCAGGTCCGATCAACATGGTAAACGCGGACATGATCGAAGACGTGCAGTTTTCGGCCGGCGGCTTCCCCGTGCAATACGGCGACAAGTCCTCGTCGGTGATGAACCTGACGGTACGCGAAGGAAACCGCAACCGCACGTTCTCGTCGAACTCCGGTTTCAACATGGCGGGGATGGGTACACTCATCGAAGGCGGCTTCGCCGCCGGACGAGGGTCGTACATCGTTTCCGCGCGCGCAACAGCCTGTTGGAGGTGTTGGACAAGATGATCGGCCTTTCATCCATCTCACTCACTGCTGTTCCCAAATACTGGGATGCACAAGCGAAGGTCGTGTACGATCTTTCGCCCACGCAGGCTCTCAAATTCAATTTCCTGTACGGCGACAGCAAAATCGCTCTCGAAGGCGATCCCAAAGAGAAAGACGAGCTGCGAAGGAACAGTGTTGATTCTTCCTCGGTCGAGCGTGTGTACCCGCATACCAGGCAGTTTGTTGCCGGGGTGAATCTGCAGAGTTTGTGGGGAAAAGATGGATACTCCGTGGCAACACTCTACGCTGTCGGCACTACAATGGATGTGAACGTCTTCTCGGATTTCACGCGGCGTGTGCGAGGCACCGGCGGTGAGGTGCTGGACTATCAGAAGCTGAACTCCCGTCCCGTCTTCTTCAATACAAGCGAGGAGTCGTTCATCGGACTGAAGTACGAGGTGTACCACCAGGTGCACCCACGTCATGAGCTTTCACTCGGCGGACAGATGCAAGCACCGATCACGTGGAGGAACGACGTCTGGGCGGAAGGAGACACGACGCGCTTCGACTTCAATGGCGATGGAGTATTCGAGACCGGTCCGGTGCTCGTTCCGCAGTGGCGTTACCGGCAGGAGATCGGCTTCGCGAAGGAGGCGAAGTACTTCCTCTATGCAAGCGACAAATTCACAATCACGCCCGAACTTGCGCTGACGGTCGGCCTTCGCTACGATTACTTTACGTATCCGAAGGTGGGCACACTCTCGCCTCGTGCGAGCATCTCGTACCAGCTCATTCCGCAGATCACGACACTTACGCTTGCTGCGGGACGGTTCGCACAGACGCAGCCATTCCCATACTTCAGCGACAGACGGCAGATCGGGTACAACAAACATCTCAAGAGCATGATCGCCGATCATCTTGTTCTTGGCGTTGAGCATATTCTTGATGAGGGGCTGAAGTTCAGTCTCGAAGCATACTACAAGCGCTACTCCCGCGTCGCGGTGTCGGAGGATTTCATTTACTCTGCCATCGACACGTTTTGGTTAGACCGATATCTTACTGTCGGGAAGAGACGCTCGTACGGCGTCGAGCTGTTGATAGACAAGAAACAGGTGAAGGACTTCTTCGGAACGGTGAGCCTGTCCCTTTCAAGAACAGAAGATGCCGATCCGCGCATTCCCAAGAGAGTAGAGTGGTATCCGTCGGAGTACGACTATCCCGTTGTACTGACAGTCGTCGGCGGACATGTTGTGCGCGGCATGCGGGAGTGGCTGGACGACCTTCCGCTTGTTTTGAGGTTGCCGGCGTACCTTCTTCCGTTCTCCAACGAAGTCGAGTTCAGCGTGAAGTACCGATTTCAGACCGGGCGACCCTACACCCCGAAAGAGTACGTGACGTGGAAGCAAGTTCGGGAAGGGGGTGTGAAGTGGTCGCGGGGTGCATGGGTTGATTCCGACCGGATCAACGCTGTCCGCTATCGCGACTACAGTCGGCTCGACCTGCAGTGGATCAGTCGCTTCTACTTCGATACGTGGAACATCAATGTGTACATCGCGCTCCAGAATCTGCTCGACACAAAGAACGTTTTCTATGAGAACTATCGCAGTGACGGGACGGTGGAGACAATCTATCAGTTTCGATTCTTTCCTGTTGCAGGCGTGGAGGTGGAGTTCTGAAGGGGGATGGTGGTTCCACGCAGAATGACACGTGCAGGTGCTTTGTACACGTAACCGTCAATCACGGTTGTCGTTTCTGTCGTTCGGCAGCCGTTGCATCCGTCAGGGTCGACGTAATCTGCGGCCGTCTCCTCGGTCAGTACTGGTGGCAGATAATCTTCGGCGTGTCGCATCCCGAACGTGAGATGGGTTCCTTCTTTGAACTTCTCCAATTTCTCAGTAAGTTATCCGTGTTATGCACGACGTTCTTGGTTGTGGTTTTGATTATCACCTCCATGTGATTGACGACCGAGGCCGTTGCCCTTGGCTGCGGTAATTCTCCCCTTCGGGGACAGACATTTCCACAGGCAAGAGACGTGAATCCTGATGGGGTTCCACAGCTCTGTTTGCGTAACATAGGTAACTGATGTTACGCACAAGACGACCTTTTTGTGCTTAATTATGGAACTCACCCTCAATCCCTCTCTTGAGACGAGAGGGACTTTGTCGAATCCCCGCTCAAACCTCCCCTTCTCTTCCCAAGAGAAGGGGTTGGGGGATGAGTTTGCAGAAATGACACTCTTCGCTAAAGAAGAAAGCTTTGCGTAACATAGGTACGTTCATCACCGCTCATCATCTTACTCCATAATTCGAAAGGATCATTATGTTCAGGCACCTCTTCTTGTTCACTGTTGCAATCACTGTGTGGAGTTCTTCAGCGGCAGAGGAAGCGCGCCTTCTGCGTTTTCCGGCGATCCACGGGAACCAGATTGTCTTTACGTATGCAGGCGATCTGTACACCGTGCCGGCAACCGGCGGCGTTGCGCGCAAGATTACCAACGACATCGGATACGAAATGTTTGCCCGCTTCTCGCCCGACGGCACGTGGCTCGCGTTCACCGGTCAGTACGATGGAAACACCGAAGTGTATCTGATGCCGGCCGAAGGCGGCGTACCGCAGCGTCTCACATACACTGCAACACTCGGTCGCGATGATGTCTCGGACCGCATGGGACCGAACAACATCGTCATGACGTGGAAAGATGACAAGACCATCGTCTATCGTTCACGACGCATTGAGAAGAATGATTTCATCGGGCAGCTCTTCTATGCCTTTGTTGACGGCGGAATGCCCGAACAGCTTCCCGTGCCGCGCGGCGGCTTCTGCTCGTTCTCTCCCGACAAGAAGAAAATGGCATACAACCGCGTCTTCCGCGAGTTCCGCACGTGGAAACACTACCGCGGCGGCCAGGCCGACGATGTATGGATCTATGACTTCGAAACCAAAACGATCGAAAACGTAACCAACAATCCCGCGCAGGATATTATTCCGATGTGGCACGGCAACACAATCTACTTCGCTTCCGACCGCGACCACACGATGAATCTGTTTGCGTACGATCTTACAACCAAACAGACGAAGAAGCTTACCACGTTCACAGAATACGATGTCAAGTTCCCGTCGTTAGGAGATAACGCCATCGTGTTTGAGAATGGCGGGTACATCTACAAGCTCGACCTTGCAAGCGAGAAGGTAGAAAAAGTGCCTGTGGAGATTCGCGAAGACTTCGACATTGGGCGGGGCGGTTGGCGTGACGTTAGCAAGGACGTGACGAACTTCGAGATCGCTCCCGACGGCAGCCGTGCGCTCTTCGGTGCTCGCGGTGATGTGTTTACTGTGCCGGCCAAGAACGGACCGACGCGGAATATCACGGCAACCTCGGGCGTCCACGAGCGCAACTCCAAATGGTCGCCCGACGGTAAGTGGATTGCCTACGTTTCCGACGCTACCGGAGAGGACGAAATTTACATCGCGCCGCAGGACGGCAGCACCCCTGCAATCCAGCTCACGAAAAACGCCGACACGTACAAGTATCAGCTCTCCTGGTCGCCCGACAGCAAGAAGCTCCTGTGGGCGGACAAGAAGCTCCGACTCCAGTATGTTGATATCGTATCGAAGAACGTTACGCTTGTGGCGCAGGCAAAGGCGTGGGAATATTCGGACTACTGCTGGTCGCCCGACAGCAAGTGGATTGCCTACGCACAGCCGGAAGAGAAGCAGATGACGACGGTGTATCTGTACTCGCTGGATGCAGGGAAGTCGTATCCGGTAACGGACGGGTGGTCCGATTCCTATCAACCTGCCTTCAGTTCGGATGGGAAGTACCTGTTCTACGTCTCGGAGAGAAACTTTTCGCCTCTCTATGGAGCTACCGAGTGGAACCACATCTACACGGACATGGCGGGCATTTATCTCGTAACGCTGGCGAAGGATGTGCAATCTCCTTTCGCACCAAAGTCGGACGAGGTAAAGATCAAAGAAGAAAAGGCCGAGACGAAAGCCGAGAAGAAGGAACCCGAGAAAAAGGAGGAGAAGAAAGATGAGAAGAAGGTTGTAGTGAAGGTTGATGTCGAGGGACTCCAGCAGCGTGTCACGGCATTGCCGATTGCCGCCGCTAACTACAGGAATCTGCAATCCGTCGGCGAGAAGCTGTACTCCATCCGCACCAGCCGCAAGCAGGAAAAGCCGATGCTGGTGCTGTACGATCTCGACAAGCAAAAGGAAACGGAGCTGGGAGAGTTCAACGGATTCGAAATCTCCGCCGACGGCAAGAAGATGATCGTAGGAAGCGAAGGCTCATATTCCATCATCGATTTGCCCACGAGCAAGATTGAAGCAAAGGAAAAGTTGAATCTGAGCGATATGAAGGTACAGCTCGATCGCCGCGCGGAATGGAACCAGATTTTCAACGAATGCTGGCGCCAGATGCGAGACTTCGTGTACGATCCGCATCTGCACGGAGTGAACTGGCCCGCCATGCGTGAGCGCTACGGACGGCTTCTTCCGTATGTGAATCACCGTGCCGACCTCACCTACATCATCGGTGAGATGATCGGGGAGTTGAACCTCGGGCACACCTATGTTGGGGGTGGAGATTATCCGAAACAGGAGCGCATCGAACTCGGCCTGCTCGGCGCCCGACTGACGCGTGATGCAGCAACGAAGTACTATCGCATCGCGAAGATTCTCAAAGGACAAAACTGGGATAAGTCGCTGCGCTCCCCGCTGACCGAGATTGGCGTTGACGCGAAGGAAGGTGACTTCATCATTGCAGTGGACGGCAAGCCCACCAACACGATGCGCGACATCTATGAGGCATTCGTGGGCAAAGCCGGCAAGCAGGTGACGCTGCGGCTGAATGACAGGCCGCAGGAGACCGGAAGCCGCACCACGGTGGTAATACCCACAGCCGACGAGCGTCCGCTGTACTACTACAACTGGGTGCAAAGCAACATCGAGAAGGTCTCGAAAGCTACAGACGGGAAAGTCGGTTACGTGCATATTCCCGACATGGGCGTCGGTGGGTTGAACGAGTTTGCGAAGTACTTCTACCCGCAGGCACGCAAGGACGCGATGATTGTGGATGTGCGCGGCAACGGCGGCGGCAACGTTTCGCCGATGATCATCGAGCGCTTGCGGCGCGAACTCGTGCTCATCAGCATCGCGCGCAACACCGTACCCACACCCGATCCCGCGACGGCGATCCTCGGCCCGAAGGTCCTGCTCATTGACGAATTCTCAGCAAGCGACGGCGACATTGTTGGCTATCGCTTCCGCAAGTACGGTCTCGGCAAGCTCATCGGCAAGCGGACCTGGGGCGGCGTTGTGGGCATCCGCGGTACACTACCGTTGCTTGATGGCGGTTACCTCAACCGACCCGAGTTCTCGCGGTACGATGTCGAAGGCAAGGAGTGGGTGATGGAAGGGAAGGGCGTCGAGCCGGACATTTATGTGGACAATGATCCGGCGCGCGAGTTCGAGGGCGTTGATGACCAGCTCAACAAAGCGATCGACGTGATCAAGGAAGAGTTAGCGAAGAAGCCGGTGAAGCTTCCCCCGCCGCCACCGTACCCGGACAAGAGCAAGTAGAGACACGTTATTCGATTGACTCAAGAGAGAAAACCCCGTCACACTCCGTGGCGGGGTTTCGTTTTCTGAACCTGCCCACAGATGCGGAGCTGAGAGGCCGCTGAAGTGTGGATATTCATACGAAATCCATCCAACATGCATCGCTCTTTCACTCCAACAAATGTTTTTGTAGCTTGCTGACGGACCGGCACGATGTCTCACGTGTTCGCTGGTCTCTGTACCTCTTCAACGTCTTGAAAGGATCATCCCTATGGAAGATGCTCTCTTACTTCACCGACTTCAATTCGCTTTTACCGTCACGTATCATTATCTCTTTCCACAACTCACGATGGGGCTTGCGCTGCTGATGGTGGTGATGAAGTGGAAAGGTTTGCGCACGGGAAACGAGTTGTACCACAACGCCGCTCGGTTCTGGGCAAAGATCTTTGCCATCAACTTTGCCGTTGGCGTCGTTACCGGTATTCCGATGGAGTTTCAGTTTGGAACCAACTGGGCGCGGTTTTCGGCCTTTGCCGGCGGCGTGATCGGTCAAACACTTGCGATGGAAGGCGTGTTCGCCTTCTTTCTGGAGTCGAGTTTCCTCGGTCTGTTTCTCTTCGGCGAGAAGCGGCTCAGTCCGAAGATGCATTTCTTCGCGGCGTTCATGGTGTTTCTCGGCTCATGGGTCTCTGGCTATCTTATCATTGCAACCAATGCGTGGATGCAGCATCCGGTGGCCTACCAAGTCCAGGCCGACGGCAGCGTTGCACTGTCCAGCTTCTGGGGACTCTTATTAAATCCATGGATTCTCTGGCAATACACGCACAACATGCTCGGGTCCGTGGTGACTGCTTCGTTCGTTGTGGCTGCGGTCGGGGCGTTCTATCTCCTTGCACACCGGCATGAGGCCGAAGGCCCCTTCGGGGAGTATGGAAAGCTGTTCGTGCGGACCGGTGTAATCGCCGGGCTTATTTCTTCCGTGCTGGTTGCTTTTCCAACCGGCGACGGACAGGTGAAGAATGTGCTCGAACACCAGCCCGTGACGTTTGCGGCAATGGAGGGTTTGTTTGAGACACAGGAAGGCGCGCCGCTCGTGCTCATCGGTCAGCCGGCTATGGAGAAACGCAAGCTCGACAATCCGCTGCACGTTCCGCGCATGCTCAGCTTCCTCACCTACCAGCACTTCGGCGCCGTTGTCAAGGGCCTCGACGCCTATCCCGAAGACACCTGGCCGACAAACATCCCGCTTCTGTATTACAGCTATCATGTGATGGTTGGATTGGGGACGTTCTTCATCGCCATCATGCTGGTTGGTGTGTATCTCATGCGAAAGGAAAAAATCTTCACCAATCGTCCGTACCTCTGGGTGCTGATGTTAGCCTTTCCGTTTCCCTACATTGCCAACACTGCCGGTTGGTGGACCGCCGAATTAGGCCGCCAGCCGTGGTTGGTGTACGGACTGATGAAGATGAGAGACGGAACCTCGACGATGGTCTCTGCGGGCAACACGCTGTTCACATTGCTCGGTTTTGCCGGGATGTACTTCGTGATCGGGGTTCTGTTCTTGTTTCTCGTGGTGAAGACGATCAACGTGGGGCCGGTGGTAGGGGAGAGGCAGTGAAGGGGGTTGGAGGTTTTGGGTTGGAGGTGGGAGGTGTTAGGTTTTAGGTTGGAGGTGTTAGGTTTTAGGTTCAGGGTTCAAGGTTCAAGGTTTTCCGAAGGGAATGCCTTGGGCACTTCGGATAGGGTTCGTAGGATTATTCAAACGTTTGCCTTATTCATCTGAATGGAGTGACTATGGAAATTCTCTGGTTCTGCGTGGTCGCATTCATGCTTGCGATGTACACGATTCTTGATGGCTTCGATCTCGGTGCCGGCATTCTTCATCTGTATGTTGCCCGCACCGAAGAGGAACGTCGGATGGTATTGAACGCGATCGGTCCGGTGTGGGATGGCAACGAAGTGTGGCTGCTTGCAGCCGGCGGCACGTTGTACTTTGCCTTCCCGCTGTTGTATGCGTCAGCGTTCAGCGGTTTCTACCTTCCTCTCATCATTGTGCTGTGGCTGCTGATGTTGCGCGGTCTGGGGATCGAACTGCGCCATCATGTTGACCATCCCCTCTGGAAGGCCTTCTGGGATACGACCTTCTGCGTCGGTAGCAGTCTGCTTGCGGTCTTTTTCGGTGCCGCACTCGGCAACGTTGTACGCGGCGTGCCGCTAGGGGCCGACGGCTACTTCTTCGCGCCGCTGTGGACTTCCTTCACCGTTCAGCCCGAAGCCGGGATTCTCGATTGGTTCACCGTGCTGATGGGCTTGGTGGCTGCTGCAACGTTGAAAGCGCACGGTGCAAACTATCTTGCGATGAAAACCACAGGCCCCGTGCAGGAACGCTCTCGCCGCGTTGCTTCATTCGCCGTATGGGGTGTGGTCGTCCTTTCGATCGTGACGTTGATTGCCGCTTCCTCCATCCGTCCTGAAATCTGGAGCAACTATAGCGAGCATCCATGGGGGTACATCTTTCCGCTGCTCGCGTTGGCAGGTCTTGTTGGTATGGTCGTTTTCCATCGCATGAAGGACGATACGAAAGCGTTCCTCTCGTCCTCCACCTTCATCGGGGCAATGCTGGCAAGCACCGCGTTCGGTCTCTTTCCGAACGTACTGCCCGCTTCGACCGATCCGAAGTATAGCCTCACGGTATACAACACCGCGGCGCCAAGCTATGGCCTCGGTGTCGGCATCGTGTGGTGGACGATTGGGATTGTGATTGCGCTCGGATATTTCACCTATCTCTTCTATTCGTTCAGAGGGAAGGTGAAGGTGCACGCGGAAGGGTATTAACTCGATTCGAGCTTTCTCACGCAGGCGGGTCTATCTGACGAAGACCCGCCTTTCGTTTTTTCAGCTTCGAGGCAAGACCTGTTCCCATCGGCTTGCTCGGCCCCACACGTTCATGCGTCCGATGAGCGTGCTGTGCATCCCTCCGATTAAACCTCCAGGCTTGAAGCGTGTCCTACAGGCAATCCAACTTAAGACCCATCATCACGCAACAACATTGGAGACACAACATGATTCGTTCGTTCGGCAGTTGGCTGGTCTATGGTTTTCTTGCAGCACATTGTCTTGCCCAGCATGGAGTAGGCCCGCAGTGGGGGCCGGAGATTCCGCTGCCATTGGCCAACCCGGGAGCCTCACAACGAGGCGTTCTGTTCAACAACATGGCAGTTTCGTCTCAAGGCAGGGTGTTCATCTCGACTGTCGAACTCAACCCATCAACGCAGGGGGTGTTGGGGTACTATCTTACGTATTCCGATAATGGAACGACGTGGAGTTCTCCGGTAGCACTTGGAGCACTCTCGCGAGTTGTCGGTGGCTCTTCTCCAAAGTTGGTCATAGACACGAACGATGTTCTGTACGTGATGTTCACGTCGCGGAATCCGGCAGCACTCTTTTGCGTTCGTTACGACACGGCACTGACGCCGCTGAGCGACACCATCCGAATTGCAGCTCCAACGTTGTATTCGACTTTTTCCTCGACGCATCTTACCGTAGATGGGCGCAACCGCCTGCATGCAATCTGGCATGAGGGGAATATGGATCTGGGCGAGAATGTCGAGTCGTTTACGTGCCGCTCCACCGATGGAGGACTTCATTGGAGTATCCCGATTCGCCTGAGCAACCTCGATGGACGGCACTCGGCGTTTCCGCGTGGTCAGTTTGAGAGTGCCTTCGGTGATACGCTTGCAATAGCCTGGCGCGATTCCGCTCCGCCACCGAACAAGTGGGATGTGCACATGGCGGTGAGTACCGACGGAGGGGCTTCCTGGCGATCACCGGTTACCGTCGTGGGGACTGCTCACTATGAAAGTGATCCCGACATCGTTGTTGACTCGTTCAATCGCATTCATCTCTTCTATCATCAGTATCCTGCAGGCGATCCATTTTGGGGTGCGAACATCCGATACCGCTGGAGCGACAACCTCGGAGCCTCCTGGAGTCCTGAACAGCAGGTATCGAGCCTTGGGGATTCCATGCGCTCGCATCTGACGGAAGGCAATCGGTACGACGTCCGGCGCAATGTGTTGTGGTGTATGTGGAAAGACGAACGCGACTTCTTTCAGGGACAGGCTCGCGCCGATATCATGGTGAGCTACTCAACCGATCGTGGCGCGCACTGGAGTAGCCCCGAGTTTGTAACGGACTGGGATACGCTTTCGGTCGGATTCAAAGCGGCGACTCTTCATCCCGATGGTGCTTATTCCACCAACTACGAGGTCATTCCCACCGCAGCCAACGCGCCGTTCCGTGTCTATTTCAGGAAGCGTCAACCCGTCATCACCCACATTGCGCGACCGCCAGAGGTGGCAACAACATTCCGGCTGGAGCAGAATTATCCCAATCCTTTCAATCCTTCAACCACCATCACGTTTCGTCTCGCGCGGAAAGAACACGTACAGCTCAAAGTGTTCGATCTGCTCGGTCGTGAGGTCGCAACACTCGTGGATGGCGAGTTAACTTCTGGGGCATACAATGTTGAGTGGAACGCATCCGGGTTTGCGAGCGGCGTCTACCTTTATCGACTTTCGATACGTGAAACCGGGCAAGTCGAGTATCGCAAGATGATGGTGACGCGATAAGGTGGCAGGAAGGTCTTCGCTTGCGTGCATGACCCACACAGTCTGCATTGTTCCTCTCGGGAATTGCCTGTGGCTGCTTCAGCACCGACCCTCAGGCTTGGTCGCCTGCATCCAATAGCTGCACGATAGCATGCCCACCCCCAAGGGGGCGATTTCTCAAAAGTTGGGAAACACTTCCTTTTTGTCGGAACTGAGCGGGCCGGTGCATCGCTCAAATGCAACCGTTGTGTGAGATTATGGTGGCACAGAATCTGTCCTTGTCGGTGGCAGATTTCAAAAGATAGGATCATTGTAACCAAGGAAACATCGAGATGGCGAAGAAAACAGCGATCGTCAAACAACTCCAGGGTATAACACTTGCAGCAAGGGGCGACTCCAAGCATTGGGTGATGATGGATGGTTCACCCGTCTTCGGCGGAAGCGAGGCCGCCCCATCGCCGAAAGAACTTCTGCTCTTCTCACTGGGCGGGTGCACGGCCATGGATGTCATTCCCATCCTGAAAAAGAAACGCGTGCCACTCGAAGGCTTCGAGATTCACATCTCGGCCAACACGCAGGAAGAACATCCGCAGGTGTTCACCGATATTCACCTCGAATACGTCTTCTATGGTGAGGATATCAATCCTGCCGACGTGGAGCGTGCGATAGAGCTTTCGCGAACGAAATACTGTTCCGTCTCAGCAATGCTCAGCAAGGCGGTCACGATCACGCATTCGTACCGTATCGAACCGTCGAAGGTTTCGGCACAGTCCCTCGAGCCGTCCACCAACTGAGTGATTGCAGTCTTTCGTCCCACCGGGACGGGCATCGTGCCTGTCCCGTTTTCTTGTTTGTGGGTCGCGTTTCCAATCCGAGAAGTACCCTCGACCGCATTTGCAAATCTGCCTTGGAGAGGACACGCATACTCAGCACGATCTCACCATGCATGGTGGCTTCTCTGAGATGTCACGGAACGTTACGGTCGCTCTACCCTTCGAGGTTCGCCCCTCGGGAGCCGATGCACCCCGGTCAGATAGACTTCTTCCGTGCTCGATTTCTTGACTGTTGCTGGGGTTTTCCTTAGATAACTCCTATCCTTATTTGAACCAAGGTAGCGGTGGGAGTTTTTCGTTTTATGGCCGTACACCAACATGGCCGTATGGTCGCAACACCATTTGGACAACGGCAACGTTGACAGGATTGTCCTCAGGCCTTCAAAGGACCTGCCCATCGTTATCAGAAAGGCGCTTGAGAATGCACCACAACGACACAGCCGGTAAGCGCCAACAAAGCTCCGCATGGATCAATCGCAATGTCCTCGGGATGGGCATCACGAGTTTTCTCTCGGATGCCTGCCATGAGATGGCGACGTCGGTTCTTCCCGGCTTTCTCGCGGTGCTTGGTGCACCTCCCATGGCACTCGGCTTCATCGAGGGCGTTTCCGACGCGGTGTCGAGTTTCGTGAAGCTCTGGGGCGGCTGGATCTCCGATAAGCTCGGTCATCGCAAGGCACTCACCGCCGCGGGCTATTTTCTGACCGGTATCTCCAAATCGCTCTTTGCATTTGCAGCGACATGGCACCTGGTTCTCGCCGGGCGCATTATCGGTTGGTTCGGACGGGGATTCCGTGGTCCAATTCGCGATGCCATGCTTGCCGATTCGGTTGATCCCTCCGTGAGCGGCAAAGCGTTCGGCTTTCATCGGGCGGGCGATACGCTTGGAGCGATCGTTGGGCCGCTTCTCGGAGTCTGGCTGCTTTCGATGTGGCAACCGCTGGAAGGTGAGGACATGTCCCAGCCATTTCGAAACGTCTTTCTGATTACGCTCATTCCCGGCGTTCTTTCCAGCGTCGTGTTTGTGGTGATGGTCGTCGAGAAACGCCGACAGACTAACCATCAATTGGAATTCTGGGGAACGGTGAGGTCATTGCCGAGCGACTTCAATCGCTTCCTTGTTGCAGTCGGTATATTCGGTCTGGGCGATTTCGCTCCGACCCTGCTCATCCTCGCTGCAACGTATCTGCTCACTCCGACGTACGGAATTTCGCACGCCGCGCAGATTGCCGGAATGATGTACGTTGTTCGCAACACAACATACGCCATTGCATCCTTTCCGATCGGCGCGCTGAGCGACAGGATAAACCGAGTTATCTTGCTGGCGATCGGATATCTGATCGCCTTCTTGACAGTGGTGGGTTTCATCCTCGCCTTCCTCTTCCACTGGACAAGCCTGCCCTACCTTTTCCTTCTGTTTGCACTTGCCGGCGTGTTCATCGCGGCCGAGGATACGCTCGAAAGCGTAATCACAGCCGACTTCATTCGACCGGAAACGCGGGGCGTCGGCATGGGCGTGTTGGGTACCGTCAACGGCATCGGAGATTTCGTTGCAAGCGTTCTCGTCGGTTTTCTCTGGACTGCCGTGTCTCCTGCGGCCGCCTTCGGTGCTTCTGCGCTGTTGATGTTGTGCGGAGCTTTCTTGCTCGGCACGTTCATGTTAAGGAATTACAAGAAGGACGATGTCATCCGGCCATAAAAAAGAGTTGAGAAAGGTAGACGAACGGATTCTGCCTCACCGTGATCAGCTCCGCAATCACTTGCGTGGCTTTCGGCCTGCACCGGCGTCTGGCGCAGCAACTCCGCGCAGCGCGAGAAGGTACCGAAGAGCTGGTCGTCGAATGCGTTGCCACGAGAGAGCAAGAGTGCATCCAATTCCTAACTTTCCTTCCTTGGTTCTGTGCGTCCAATGAGCACATCGCGAATCTCGCCGGGGCGTCGCACCACGGCATACCGCCAATGGCCAAACCCGCCGTGGGCATTCACGGCCTCGCACCACTCCTTGAGATAGTCATGCTTCACTCTGTCCTGCTCCGTATCTTGACCCTTGGTCTCTAGCACGAGGTAATCGCCATTCTTGAGCCGCACCAGAAAATCGGGCCGATACTTCCGCACGACCCCGCGATAGACGTAGAGCACTTCAAACCCCAGATGGTCGTTCTTGACCCAGGCCGCCACCGCGTCGCTGTCGTCAAGCGCGAAGGCGTCCGATGCCTCCCATGTGCTGTCGTACACGCAGACGTTAATGTGCGACTTGCGCGTTCGCTCGCACGGCTTGCCCGTATACCACGTGCGCATGTCTGCCGTGGAGCGGATGGGATGATCG
>CAZIKE010000071.1:0-19279 GCA_964539775.1 uncultured Chitinophagales bacterium | reverse complement strand
CCGTTGGCGTAGATCTTTCCGCCGCGCTTGATACACAACGTACCGCCCGTGGCGCTGTCGCCGAGGATAACGGTGCCCGGCGCGATCCTGATAACCGCCGTCGAATCCACGTAGTAGATGCCGGTAAGAACGTACGCGGTATCGGCCGAGAGATTGCGAACCGATCCCGCCGGTTGAAAGTATGGAGCTTTGAACGCCGCTCCCAATCCAGCCCCGATCACAGCCTGGGGCCGTTGTGCCAGGGCAAGAGTCGATGAACAGAACGCGAGGACTACCACCGTCGCTAACTGTCTTCTCATTACAACACCTCCTTCATAAAAAGAGTGAGAGTTAATGGTTTGTTCGTCCTGACCCTGATGCACAACTAGAATCCCGCCGACACTGAGAGTGCGTACGACGTTCCCGTGTCGTTGCTCCGATACGTTTGCCCGCGCTTTGAAAGCAGTTGTTCCTTACCGTTCAGATTCCTCACAGCAAATTTCACTTCGAACAGGTTGAACAACTGCTGAGAGATCGTTACGTCCACGAGGTCGCGCGGCTCTTCGTAGATATCCGGTTCACTGATGGCCGAACCAACTGCATCGATTCTTCGTCCGTACTTGTTGTACAGGAAGGTGATGGACGTGCGTGTCGCCGGTTCGGTGAAGGACACTCCAACGTTGATCATGTAGGGCGACTGTCCCTGCAAGGGCCGCGTAAAGGTTTGAAACACACCCGGCGCAATTTCATCCACCACCTCTACGGCTGATTGGACCCTCGTGTAGTTACCGTAGAGGAGAAGGTTGGCGAAATATCCCCCAAGGAAATCCAGTGACTTGCGCACTTCTACCTCCCACCCCTTATTAATAGCGCGCTGCGAGTTAATGTAGGTGCGAATAGGTGTTGAGGAAACGTCGATCATTTGCTCGATGGGTGAAGAGAGCGCTTTGTGGAAGTAGCTGATCGCCAACACTTCCCCGGGTGCAGGGAACACCTCGAGCCGTGCATCATAATTACGGATGAGCGCGCGCTGAAGACGTGGGTTTCCGTAGACGGTCTCCAGACGGTCGAAATCGTAGTACGCAACCGGGGCAAGTTCGCGGAACTCGGGTCGGTTCACTGTTTGACTGTAGGCAAGGCGGAGATTCGCTGCCTGATGGATGATGTAGGTAAGATTCATCGAAGGTAGAATGTCGATCTTCTTGAGCAGCGTCGTCTCGGGTGTCGGGTCGGTGAGCGAACGTGTGCTGTGCAAGCGTTGGAGAGCATTCTCCAGCCTTGCCCCACCGACAAGACGGAAGCTTTGCCCCGCAACAGAGAACAGCGCATCGATCATCGCATACCCGGCGATCAGTTCTTGGTTTGCATCATAGAAACTTGCGGCGTTGCCGGGATTTTCGAAGAAAGCAAATCCCCCGGGACCGAAGTTCTCCGGACGAAAGACGCTGTCGAGCGGCAACGTGTACAGCTCGAACCGCGTGCTGGCAACACCGGTGATCCTGTATGCGCGGATCCTGTAGTCGGCAGCACGATCTTCATAGAAGAGACCACCCTTAGCTTTCAGGTCACTGATGGGCAAAACGAAATCCATTCCCACGCTTTTGCTTCGGTCGTTCGCTTTCTCCCAACTCCGATCGCTTGTCGTGACGTAGAACGGATCTTCCGGTGCGGAGCCAATCTGCCGAACGTACGGCACAAGTTTTCTGTCCGGGTCCTCTCGCACCGAGGACGATACGCTTCCGCGCCACTGGAGAGATAAACCACCGAAGCCCGGAAAAAGATGGTCGCCCGCAAGCTGTCCGGTGTACACCGAACGCTGCGTCCAGCGGATGGCCGTGCTACGCACTTCACTTCCTGTGTTCCCATCCTCACCCCCGTACCTGCTGACGTTGTCCTCCCCTGACCTGTTGTAGCTATTTCTGAAGCTGATCTTGTGGAGACTTGAAATCTTGTAGGTTGCATTCGCAATTGCCCCCCATAACACCGAGTATTCGTCCTTGGACCCTTCGTACCGACGAAGAAGAAATCCTCCGCTTGTCACTTCATTGACTCGAAAATCGGTACGCTGGAACTTGTTGCTGTACGAGAGCGAGGCGACAATGCCGAGCCTGCTTTCACCGTTTTCTTGGTCGTCCAGCGAAAACTGATCGCCAAAGGTGAAGGAAAACGAACCGTTGTACGGGGCTTTCGTGCGGCGTGGCGCCCAGGTGTTGGGTAGCGACTTCGCGAACTCCGTCATCGAGCCGTTAAACTCCGGCATGCTTCTGCTGCCATCGTCGTAGCCAAGCCAGTCACGGCCACCTCCTTGCGAAACGAGAAAGTCCTTCGCGGTCGAAACGTTGTTGTAGGAGGTGGAGACGCCGACTCTGATGAGGCGTTCGGTCGGAATGTCCAGCGTGTTCACTTGCACCAGCCCCCCTGTGAAGTCACCGGGAAGGTCCGGGGTGGCGCTTTTCACAACGGTGGTGTTCTCGATGAGGTTGGACGGGATGAGGTCGAACGAGAATCCCTTCTTGCCGATTTCGGTGCTGGTGACGGACGCGCCGTCGACGGTTGTGCCGTTGTAGCGGTCGGTAATGCCGCGCACATAGACGAACTTCTCGTCCACCACCGAAATGCCGGTGACACGCTTCAGCGCATCGCCCGAGGTGGCATCCGGTGTGCGCTTGATTTGTTCCGCGCTGATCCCGTCGCCGATGGTCGCGGCTTTCTTTCGCTCCGAGAGTAATGCGCTTTCCGTTGCACGCACGCGCTCGGCAGTGACAAT
This sequence comes from uncultured Chitinophagales bacterium, assembly GCA_964539775.1. GTDB lineage: Bacteria > Bacteroidota > Ignavibacteria > UBA10030 > UBA6906 > CAADGV01. Next base: position 16,533 of record CAZIKE010000071.1, on the reverse strand, counting down.
CACTTCGTCCGCTTCGACTGCTGTTGCTGCGAGACTCACGTTCAGTTCGGCCGTCCGGCCTGCGTCGATCTGCACGCCGGTCACCGTCTTCGCCGTGTATCCCACAAAAGAAATCCGCACACTGTGTGCTCCCGGCGGGATGTTGCGCACGACGTACTTCCCGTCGATATCGGTTGTCGCTCCATGTGTCGTTCCAAGAATCAACACGTTGGCGCCCACCAACTCCTCCCCTGTTTGCTCATCGAAGACTTTGCCGGCCAGCGCGCCCGATTGTGCTCTTGCACCTTCCGCCGTCAGGACAAGCGCCCCAACAACGAGCATCACTTCAAGCATCTTCCTTACGTACGATTGCTGCATAGTGTCCGACCCTTTAGGAGTATGTGTGGAACGGTTGAAGGAAAGTGTCGATCAGGTGGTGTATGCAATTTCGACGCCCCTAAATTACAACTGCACTGTTACACTAGTGTTAAGACACCTTTATCCTACGTTGAAGTTTCCAACAGCCGAAGGCTGCCTTGCAGCGGTGCGGACATCGTCGAAGGTACAACACGCCCACCGGTATCGGGGTCAACGTACCGATGCATTGTATCGATGCGCGAGGCGTCGCATCGGACAAGGGTGTACCCGAGCTGGTCCGCTGTCAGCACCGAAGCACCCGCATTCACGAACCGGATTCCGTTCCGCTCATACTCCCGGTTCTCGTGAACATGACCATGTAGCACGAGGCCGATACGTTCACGCACAAACATTTCCAACAGACGTCTCTTCCGGTGCAGCTTCATGGTTCGCTTTTCGATCGACGACCACATACTGTGAATCGCACCGACACGGCCACGCTGGAGTCGGGAGAAATGATGGTGGATAAGGACGATCCTGTTTCCGCGCGGCACAGATTCCGCTGCGAGAAGTTCATGCAGCCTCTTGAACTGCGCGTCGCCCACCTCGCCGTTGGATCCAAACGGATTGCCGAAGCGGGAATACTTCGCAACGGAATTGATGCCGATGAGAACTGCACCGTTCAACACCTTCGCATACGGGAACTGCTGCTCACCACCGGCGGTGATTGTACCCGCAAACGTTTCGGCGAATGCCTCCACAAACATGTCCACCATTTGCGCATAGTGTGTGTGTTTGCATCGCTTCGGAAAACCGAAGATATCTTCCGCTGTGTGGACGCCGCCGAAGATATCATGGTTCCCCGGCACGACCGAAAGCCGCCTTGCATCAAGAAGGCCGTAGCTCTTGAAGATCTTCCGCGCAAGCTCCAGTTCCTTGGCGCGCGCATCGGCCGTAATATCTCCTGTAACAACGATATGGTCCACATTCGCCCGCAGAATATGCTCGAGAAGTCGACGTGTTCGTTTCACGTTCTGGGGTACGCGGTCGACGCTGAGATGGAGATCGGAAAGGTGTGCAATGGTTCGTGACGCAGAGTAATTTGCAGACATGCGACTCACAGTTCTGTCCATTCGCCGGATAAGATACAGAACTGATGTGAGGCTGATGTTACAGGCAGGTTATGTGTGCGTTAACGTTCAGCGGCCGCGCTCGCGCACCAGAACGAGCTGCTCAAGGCTTCTGATGAGATGATGGTGAGCAGGATCGACGTAGAGCAGACGCGCACGCAATTCTTCCGCTTTGTTGTGGAAGAGATTGAACGCGGAGGCAAAGAGTTCTTCCGGACTCTCATCCGGATGACCACCAAATCGTGCATTTTCCGAATACTCTCCATCGCGGAAGAGATAGAAGAGCGCCCGCTCCTGCACCTTCCCCCAAATCTCCACCAGCGCCTCGCGTTGCCGCATCGTAAGCTGGTCGTAGAAGATGTGCCCGTACTCGTGCGTCAAGACCGAGCGTATGACACGTAGATCGTTGAACAAGAAGAAGTAACTGCTTGAGATATAGAGGGTCTTACGGGAACGCGCGGCGTTACCGAAGTTTTCGAGTGCATGATCGATGGCGAGGGTGTCGATCCGTGACGCTTCATCAAGCTGCGCGTTCAGCGAGTCCATGACATGGCGCGCAAAGGCGAGTTCCGTCTTGTAGCTGGAGTGAAATGTTGTGGGGTCGAACCTTGCGTACAGCCCGATGACACTGTCGGGCGCGATCGGAAGGAGCGACTCAAACAGCCCTAACCCCTCCTTGATCCTGACCTCCCTCGTCGCGGCGCAGCCGGCCACAAGCACCACCACGCACACCATCATACAGCACACGGTCACGTTCGTTCCCTGTATTGGACAATTGGTCTTCACCCTCAGCTCTTCAACGTGAAGCTGAACGTGCTTCCCTTCCCCACGCGACTTTCCACGTGAACGCTGCTGCCGTGCGCTTCGACGATGTGTTTGACAATAGCCAGACCCAAGCCGGTGCCCCCGACCTCGCGCGAGCGGTTCTTGTCCACACGATAGAACCGTTCGAAGATGCGGGGAAGATGTTCTGCTCCGATACCGACGCCCGTATCGGTCACGTCGATCCGCACGGTGCCATTCTGCTTGGCATACGACACCACGACCTCGCCGCTCGGTTTGTTGTACTTGATCGCGTTCTCCAACAGGTTCTCGAACACCACGCGCAAGCGTTCCTTATCGCCTAACACCTCCACCGCCTGCGGAGTAGAAGGATCAAGACGAAGAGAGACGTTGTTGCGTTCCGCCGTCGTGCGGTACTCCTCGATGAGTGTGGTGAGAAACTCGTGCAGGTTGAAGTACCGGAAGCTCATCTTCATCTCCCCGGACTCGATGTGCGAAATGGTCATGAGATCTTCCAACAGCGAGTTGAGCCGGACGGAATGATCGTACGCTTTCTTGAGGAACGCCCGGTTCACCTGCGGGTCGTCCACAGCTCCTTCCATCAGCGTCTCCAGGAATCCCTGCAGAGAGAAAATGGGGGTGCGAAGCTCATGGGACACGTTGCCAAAGAATTCGCTGCGGACGCGCTCGAGTTTCTTCAACTGAACGATGTCGCCCTTGAGCTTGTCCACCATTTCGTTGACGGCCTGTGCCACGCGGGCGATCTCATCGTTGCCCCGTACTGCAATGTGCGTATCCAGGTTGCCGGAACGGATGCGCTCCACCGCATCGGCGATCCTCACCATGGGGCGTGTAATGCGGCGCGAGAGCACGATGCTCACGGCAATCACGCCCACCAGGACAACGGCGCCGGAAAGAAGGATCGCCAGTCGCTGCGTTGTTGCCATGTTCTCCACCTCGTCGAGGCGCGCACTCACACGAAGGAAGCGTAACCGGCCGAGCACACCGCCAGCCTCCGGCATGCGCACGCGCCGTGCAACGTACAGGAGATCTTGGTTGACTGTGGTACTGCGCCGCGTGGCATTGCCAATTCCGCCGCGCGCCGCATCTCGTATTTCAGGACGTTGGAGATGGTTCTCGAGAGCCGGGATGCGCTCCAACGGTACCTCGGAATCAAGCAGAACGGTGCCGACAGAGTCCAGCAGCGTGATCCGGACTCCCATCGCATGCGCAAACCGCGTAAGCGAGCGGTGGAGTGCCGGCGTTGTCTGATCGGCCTCCAAGGGAAGCAGATCCACAAGGGCAGCAATGCGTTCCGCAAGTTCGTCGATCTTTCTGTCGATGAGATAGCTTCTGGTGACGATGCCGGCAAGCAAGGTGGAGACAGAGACGGCAAGGACGGTCAGGCAGACGTACGTGAGTGTGATCTTGGTTTGAAGACGCCTCATGGAAATCAGGCACGCATCCTGTAGCCTACACCTTTAACGGTCTCGATGTACCCCCCGTACGCACCGAGTTTTTCGCGAATCTTACTGATGTGCACATCCACCGTTCGATCAACCACGCGCACGTCGTCGCCCCAGACGTTGCTGAGCAACGCCTCTCGCGTGATGACGCGTCCGCGATTGCGCGCCAGGTACAGCAGGGTCTCGAACTCCCGCCGCGTCAGCACAACATGCTTCCGATGGACCGTCACGGTGTAGCTCGGCACGTCAATTTCCAATTCATCGATCGCAATATGCTCATCGTCGGGCGCACCGTTGGCGCGCTGCTCACGCCGGCGCAAGACGGCACGCACACGCGCAAGCAGCAAACGCAACGCAATGGGTTTGACTACATAATCGTCGGCACCCAGCTCAAGGCCCAACACCTCGTCGAACTCCGTCCCCTTCGCCGTTAGGAAAATGATGGGAATGGCTGCCGTTCGCGGATCCCGCTTCAGCTCCTTGCAAACCTCCCACCCGTCCATTTCGGGCATCATGACATCCAGCAGAACCAGATGCGGAAAGGTTTTCGCTTGCTTGAGAGCATCCGCTCCATTACGCGCCGTCAGCACGGCATAGCCTTCCTTCTCGAGATTGTACTTGAGCATATCGATGATGTCTTTCTCGTCATCGACAACGAGAATGGTTTTGCGCATGGGGAGATCCTTCGACTCGTGAGTATTGCACCGGAATATATGAAACTCTGGTGAAACCTTCCTCTTGCTTGACATTGAACTGCCTTCTCCCCATTTTAGTAGCAGGCCGATGCGCTGACCTCACCACCATCCATCACACGGCATCACAAAGGTACTCCAACAGAGAACGCCTGCGTGCACCACCACGAGGACCTCAGAGAGCAGCGCACAAGGACGCCGGGGAACTCAACACCAAACAGACAAGCACATGAGCCGGAGGTAGTGATGATATCCGCCGATACAATTGACCTCGTGTTGGAGGGAATGTCCAGCAAAACTCCTGCGCAAGCACAAGCGTTAGTCAACCGAATGAGCAAGGAACAGCCTGAGATACTCGCTTACTTGCTTGCGATGAGTGAATATGAGGACTTCAACCAGGAAGAGACGGAGATGTTTCTCTACATCGGTATTGTCATCTGGCAGATCATGAAGCAACGCCCGGGAGGATGTGCTCGCGTGCGTGAGAAACATTTGGAGGAAGTGCACAGGGCCAACGAAGAAGTGTTGGAAAAGATGGCGTCGGACTCGGCGGGCGACTTCGTTGGCGCGACAGTCTCGATGGTCGAGAGTTATCCGGAGCCGGAAGTGCTGCGCTATCTGACAGAAGCGCTCATGGAAAACGACGAAGGCGCTCCCGACCGTGTGCGGATGCGACCGGACAACCTCGGCTATGCCTTTCTTCACCTGAAGATCGTGATGGATGCGCTAATGTGAGGTTGGGAGAATACTCCATGGAAAAGACCGTTCACACGGGATGGCTCTTCGACGTGTATCCTTCGCCGGGGGGAATGACCCTGTGGGTGATCGACAAGGATGGAGAGAAGCACGCGGCCAACGTCCCGTTCGCGCCTGCGTTCTTCATGCACATCTCTCGCAACGAAGAGCAGCGCGTTGCCGCCCTTGTCAGTCGCTTCCCATGTCGCATCACGCTGGATTGGGTAGCGAAGCGAGAGTTGTACTCGAATGAGGAATGGAAGGTTCTTCGTGTCCAGGTCCATGATCCTCTTCGGCTGAGAGAAGTGGTTCGGACGCTGGAACACCATTTCCCGCATTTTGTGTTCTACAACTCGGACATCCCGCCGCAGCAGACGTACCTGTACGAATGCGGCTTGTTTCCGCTTGCCTATGGGGAGTACACGTTCTCGTCCGATGGCCTGCTCGTCGCCGTTGATCTTGCCGATCGGCGCGAGGCAGTGGAATACTCCATGCCGCCGCTGACATTCCTGAAACTCGCCACTCGTCCCGACGTTCTTTCTCCCAAATACCGAAAGACGATGCAGTTGGAGATCAGCTACAACGGTGAGACGTACAGCATCCAGCAGGATGATCCGGCGGACGTCCTCGCATCCGTGAACGACCACCTGCGGCGCTGTGACCCGGACGTGATCATGACGGAATACGGCGACGCTCTTCTACTGCCGATGCTCGACCGCCTGTCGCAGAGACATCACGTGCCGCTTCTGTTGAACCGCGATCCGCGCGCGGGATACTTCCGCACGCAGGAGTCGAGCTATGTTGTGTACGGAAAGATCGTGCACAAGGAGGGAGCCTTTGAGCTTGCAGGCCGGTGGCATCTGGATACGGAGAACTCGTTCATGATGGGAGAAGCGAGCCTTGATGGCGTGGTGGAGATCGCACGCCTGACCCAGCTTCCTGTACAACATCAGGCACGCTCCAGTATCGGTACCGCACTCTCGTCGATGCAGCTCTCCTGGGCATATCAGAATCAGTATCTGATTCCCGCGAAGAAGCGCGAACCGGAAAGCTTCAAATCTGCTGCAACGCTTCTCCTGGCCGACCGCGGTGGACTGATCTTTCAGCCCATCATGGGATATCACGAGCAGATTGCGGAGTTGGATTTCGTGTCGATGTATCCGAGCATCATGGTGGAGCATAATATTTCGCCCGAAACAGTGAACTGTCGCTGCTGCCGGAATGAGGCCGTGCCGGAACTGAAGTACACGATCTGCGAGAAACGGGAGGGGATCGTGCCGGCAACGTTGCGGCCTCTTGTGGAGCGGCGATCCTTCTACAAAAAAGAAAAGAAGCGCCTCAAGAAAGCAGGAGACGAACGATGGCACGTGTACGATCATCGTCAGAATGCCTTGAAGTGGATGTTGGTGACCTGCTTTGGGTACCTCGGCTACAAGAATGCGCGCTTCGGCAAGATCGAGGCGCATGAATCTGTCAATGCGTTTTCACGCGAAACCATCTTGCGTGCAAAGGAGATCGCGGAGGCGCGCGGCTACCGGTTTCTCCACGCCATTGTCGATTGTATGTGGTTGAAGAAAGAGGGCGCGACGGAAGCTGACTATGAGCAGTTGTGCAGCGAGGTGAGGGCAGCAACCGGTATCGAGATTTCGCTTGAAGGCATCTACAACTGGATTCTGTTTCCCTCATCGAAGATGGACCCCAACATTCCCACCGCAAATCGGTACGTCGGTTTCTATACACATGGAGAGATCAAAGTACGAGGGATCGAACTGCGGCGACGTGACACGCCGCTCTTTATCAAGCGCCTTCAGGGAAAGATGCTCGAAGTGTTCCAGCACGCAACAAGCGTTGCCGAGGTGGAGGCGTGTGTTCCCGCGGCGCTCGCGGTCGTGGGAGAGTTCATTGCCCTTCTCACCTCGGGCAAGGCAGACCCGCTCGAGCTTGTCATACGTCAGCACATCTCGCAGGAACCGGACGCGTACAGCACCAACAGCGCAAACGCGGCGGTCGCAAAGGCGCTCGAGGAGGCAGGCATTGCACTACGACCCGGCGAAATGGTAGAGTACATTATCGTAGACGCCAGTGGAAAGAAGAAGCCGGCAAAGGCCGTAGCGCTTCCGCTGTATTCATCCGAGGATGGCTACGATATCCAGAAATACACCGAGCTTGCGTTGAAGGCGGCGGCAACCCTGCTGCTTCCCTTTGGCTACGACGTCGAGAAACTCAGGGAGACCTTCGGACTTCCCACGAAGAACAGCATCCGTCGGAAGGCTCCGTCTCGGGTTACCCATCTCTGAAAACTTCTTAATTCTCTCCCTCTTGACAAGAAGAGATTTTTTCCTATATTATTAGCACTCAAATATCGAGAGTGCTAAATCCCCTAACTTATTCAATCTAATCAAGTTCTAAGCCCCAATTTGTTGTTTAAAAAATAAACAGAGGAGGTTTCCATGAAGGTAAAACCATTGGCTGATCGAGTTGTCGTGAAGCCCTCGCCAGCGGAGGAGAAGACCAAAGGCGGAATCATTCTCCCAGATACTGCCAAGGAGAAGCCGGTCATTGGTGAAGTGGTCGCGGTCGGCCCCGGCAAGGTGACCGACGATGGCAAGAAGATCGCCCCTGAAGTGAAAGTGGGAGACAAGGTGCTGTACGGGAAGTACTCCGGCACGGAAGTGACGATTGACGGCGAAGAGTACTTGATCATGCGCGAAGCTGACATCTTCGCAATTGTGTAACTCAACCTACGAACAATAACAAGTGAGGAGATGTAAGCATGGCAGCAAAAACTATTCAATATAGCGCTGATGCCCGCACTGCACTCAAACGCGGCGTGGATCAGCTTGCAGATGCGGTAAAGGTCACGTTAGGCCCCAAGGGACGGAACGTCGTCATCGACAAAAAGTTCGGCGCCCCGACCGTGACGAAAGATGGCGTGACCGTGGCAAAGGAAATTGAGCTGGAGAATCCGCTCGAGAACATGGGCGCGCAGATGGTCCGTGAGGTTGCGTCCAAGACCTCCGATGTCGCTGGTGACGGTACGACAACAGCGACGGTTCTCGCTCAGGCGATCGTTCGGGAAGGCATGAAGAACGTCGCTGCAGGTGCAAACCCAATGGACCTGAAGCGCGGCATCGAGCTTGCCGTTACAAAGGTTGTCGAGGGATTGAAGGAAATCAGCAAACCGGTAGATAAAACCAGCAAGAAGGAGATTGCCCAGGTTGGTTCCATCTCGGCGAACAACGATCCGGTCATCGGCGATCTGATTGCCGATGCGATGATGAAAGTCGGCACCGATGGTGTCATCACGGTTGAAGAGGCAAAGGGAACCGAGACTCAGATCGAAGTCGTTGAAGGCATGCAGTTCGACCGCGGGTACCTCTCCCCCTACTTCGTGACTGATGCCGAGACGATGGAGGCAGTCCTCGAGAACCCGATGATCCTCATCCACGACAAGAAGATCTCGTCGATGAAGGATCTGTTGCCCATCCTCGAGAAGGTGGCGCAAACGGGCAATCCCATTCTCGTCATTGCCGAAGATGTTGAAGGTGAAGCGCTGGCAACTCTTGTCGTGAACAAGCTGCGTGGTACGCTCCGGGTTGCCGCGGTGAAGGCTCCCGGCTTCGGTGATCGCCGCAAAGCGATGCTCGAAGACATTGCCATCCTTACCGGCGGCACCGTGATCAGCGAAGAGCAGGGCTACAAGCTCGAGAACGCAACGCTCAGCTACCTCGGCAAAGCCAAGAAGGTAACGGTGGACAAAGACAACACGACCATCGTTGAAGGGGCAGGCAAGAAGGAAGACATCAAGAAGCGCATCAACGAGATCAAAGCGCAGATCGAAAAGACCACATCCGACTACGACCGCGAGAAATTGCAGGAACGTCTTGCAAAACTTTCCGGCGGCGTTGCTGTACTCAAGATCGGCGCTGCGACGGAAGTGGAGATGAAGGAGAAAAAGGCTCGTGTTGAAGATGCGCTCCATGCAACCCGTGCAGCAATTGAGGAAGGCATTGTGCCGGGCGGTGGTGTTGCATACCTGCGTGCCGCTTCCAAGCTGAATAACCTCAAAGGCGCGAATGAGGATCAGGACACCGGTATCGAGATCATTCGTCGCGCACTCGAAGAGCCGATTCGCCAAATCGTGGCGAACGCCGGACTTGAAGCCTCTGTTATCACCAACAAGGTGAAAGAAGGAAAGGATGACTTCGGGTTCAATGCTGCAACCGAACAGTACGAGAACCTTGTGAAGTCCGGTGTGATTGACCCGACGAAAGTTGCCCGCACGGCGCTTGAGAATGCAGCCTCGGTGGCTGCTCTGCTCTTGACGACCGAAGCAACCATCGTCGAGAAGCCGGAGGAGAAGAAGCCCGCCGCTGCGATGCCGCACGGCGGCATGGGCGACATGTACTAAGCAGCCGCCCGTCCTGCAAATACGGAACCCTCGCCTGCCGAAGGCGGGGGTTTCTTGTTTTGAGGTTTCGGTACTCTTGACATCAACGTATGTTCTCGGTATATTGGAAACCGTTGAAACGATAGTCGTTTCCGTTGAGAAGACCTGGCAGTTTGTTCAGGTTTTTGTTTGCCCAGGAGGAAACGAATAACACCGCAATAGTTTCCATAGAGATCATGTCGGAAGAACAGCTGCTCAAAGAACGCATCATCTCCTTCGCTTTCGATAGGTTCCGCACGGAAGGCTTCGCAAAGGTTTCTGTGGACGACATTGCGGCCTCGCTCGTGATAAGTAAGAAGACCTTCTATAAGGTCTTCAAGAGCAAAGAGGATCTCGTTGTACAGATCATGAATCGTCACCTGGGTGAAGTCTCCACCACAGTGGAGCGCATTGTGTCGGGCAATCAGAGCTTTGTGGCAAAGTTAGGTGCACTGCTCAGTTACCTCGGAACGATTCCCGGACGCGTAGGTATTGCCCTGCTGCAGGACGTTCAGCGTCACATGCCCTACCTCTGGAAACGCATCGAACAGTTTCGTTCCGAACGCGTCACGTCGCTGTTTGGACATTTGATCGATCAGGGTATGGCCGAAGGATACATTCGGCACGATCTCAACAAACGCATATTCCTGCTCTCGTACATGGCAGCGATCCAGCAAATTGTCCAACCCTCGGTTCTTGCCAACGAGTCCTTCTCCGCGCAGGAAGCAATCAGCAGCATTCTGGAATTGTTCTTCAAAGGAGCACTCACTGATCTCGGGCGGAAGGAATTTTCCTCCGCCCAGCATCATCAACCGGCACATACATCTTGAGGCGAATATGACTGTGAAACTCTTACCGGCTCTCAGCTGTGGCATCTTGCTCTTGGGCTGTTCCGACACCAGACAGGGCACTATCGAGGCTTCCGGAACAATTGAAGGGACCGACATCACCCTCGCCTCGGAAGTGATGGGGAAAGTGAAGGAGGTACGCGTGCAAGAAGGATCACGCGTCCATGCCGGCGACACGCTGGTGTTGATAGACGACAGCGACTACCGTCTCCAACTTCGTCAGGCGGAAGCAAACGCTGCCGCCGCAGATGCCCAGTATCGCCTCGCCCTCGAAGGCTCGCGCAAAGAAGACATTGCGCAAGCCGAAGCACTCTACAAAACAGCCGAGAACGACTACAAGCGGATGAAGGAACTCCTTGCCGCACAAACGATCACCCAAAAACAATATGATGACGCATACGCGCGGTACGTTGCAGCCGAGCAAACCTATCGCAAGCTCGCACGAGGGTTACGCAAGGCGGAGATCGACGCGGCACGTGCCCGGCTCGATCAGGCCTCGGCGCAGGTGGAGCAATTGAAGAAACGCGTCCATGATTGCGTTGTCCTCGCTCCACTGACAGCAACGATCACCAACCGCGTTGTCGAACCGGGCGAGCTGGCGACTGTGGGCGCCGCGCTGCTCAAGCTGACCAATCTCGACAGAGTCAAACTGATCATCTATGTGAATGAACGGCAGCTCCCTTTCATAAAGTTAGGTCAGCGGGCCGAGGTGCGAACCGACGGAATGCCGGACCGCGTGTTCGAGGGAACGGTAACGTACATTTCGCCAACCGCGGAGTTCACTCCCAAGAACGTACAGACGAAGGAAGAACGCACGAAGCTCGTCTTCGGCGTGAAGATCGAAATCGACAACAACGGCGGGGCACTGAAACCCGGCCTACCGGCAGACGCCAGGCTCACGGTCGGTGAACGTGCGGATTAGTGGTCATACGATGGACGCAATCACCATACACAACCTTTCAAAGTCCTTTGGCGAGCTCAAGGCCGTCGATGCGATCAGCCTGACGGTTCAGCGGGGCGAGATGTTCGGCCTCGTCGGTCCGGATGGGGCCGGCAAGACGACAACACTCCGCATGCTCTGTGGTCTTCTTACGCCTACTGCGGGAACCGCAACGGTGCTCGGCTATGATTTGCTGAAGCAACCGGATGCCGTGAAGAAGCACATTGGGTATCTCTCGCAGCGGTTCTCGCTGTACGGCGACCTGAGCGCTGATGAGAACATCGAGTTCTTTGCGGAGATCAACGGCGTGTACGACTATAAAGCCCGGCGCGAGGAGTTATTGGAGTTCACGCGGCTCACACCGTTCCGGGATAGGCTCGCCGAACGGCTTTCCGGCGGGATGAAGCAGAAACTCGCCCTGGCCTGCACGCTCATTCACACACCCCAGCTACTTTTTCTTGACGAGCCTACGACGGGGGTCGATCCCGTTTCGCGCCGCGATTTCTGGAAAATCCTGCAAAGCCTGCTCAAGCGCGGCATCACCATCGTGATGAGTACGCCCTATCTCGACGAAGCGGAGCGCTGCACACGCGTTGCCTTGATGAACAAAGGAACCATCATGCGAGTGGACGAGCCTGCCGCACTGAAGAAACTCATGAGAGGACACGTGGTGGAGATTGTGTGCGAGAACGTTCGTGAAGCATCGAAGCTGCTCAAGGGTAGCACGCGCGTGCGAGAGGTGCAGACCTTCGGCGACCGGTTGCATGTTGTTGTTGACGATGCCGATCGTGACGTACCGCCGCTTCTCTCGCAACTGCAACGCCACGGTACCGCCGTGACGGGCTGGCGCGCTGTTTCGCCATCCCTCGAAAATATCTTTATCTCTCTCCTTACGCATGAAGCAATCCCGGAGGCAGAAGCATGAAAGCTCGTAGCTACGTGACTACCATTGCTCGTTGGCTTCTCCTTGTCATTGTCTGCTTCTCGTCCGTGCGAGCGCAGCAACGACTCACGCTCGGCGAAGCCATTGCCCTTGCCCTGGAAAACAGCAAAGCCCTGCGGCTCTCATCTCTCAAAGTGACATCGGCTACGGCGAAGGCAAGTGAAGCGGCCACGTTTCTTCTTCCATCCATAAAACTCACAGCCAGCTATCAGCGCCTCAGCGACGTTGATCCGTTCCAGGTGTCGGTCCCTTTTCTTCCCCAGCCAATCACGATTGCACCGGTTGTGCTGAACAACTACACGACGCGTGTCTCTCTCCAACAACCCCTCTTTACCGGATTCAAATTAGAAAGCAACGCTACTGCCGCCGATCATCTCGCCCGCGCGAGCGAGTTCGACAACCTCAACGACAGGGCCGACCTGACCCTTGCTGTCACCGTTGCCTACTGGATGTTGTATCAGACGATCGAAACGAAGAAGCTGATCGACGAGAATGTGGGCCGGCTGCAGGCCATCGAACACGATACAAGGAACTTGCTGAGGTCGGGCCTGGCCACACGCAACGATCTGCTTAAAGTCCAGCTTCAACTCAACACGGCACAACTCTCGCAGATTGATGCAGCGAACGATGTACAACTTGCCATGATGGGCTTGAATGCCATCATGGGGCAACCCCTCGAAACAGAGGTGCAGATAGCATCACGGCCGCTCGTTCCAGCCGACCCCGAAGGGAAGCCTTTTCGTTTAGAGGAAAAAGACCGTAACGAACGAACTCTGACGGAACGAGCATGGACAACCAGGCCGGATGTACTAGCCATGCAGTCGCGCATCGAAGCGGCAAAGGCGTCCCTCCGGGCCGCACGCGGGAACTGGTGGCCTCAGCTCTTTCTCAATGCCGGATATACCTACGCCCGCCCCAACCCTCGGTACCAACCGACGAGGGATGCATTCAAAAGCACATGGGATATTGGCGTGCACCTGCAGTTTGATTTGTGGACCTGGGGAGCCACGGGCGACCAAACGCAACAAGCAGAGGCAGCACTCACCCAAACCGAGGTGATGTACGAACAACTCAAGGACAACATTGCACTCGACGTGAAGCGGCAGTGGCTTGCAGTGCAGCGTGCGGCAGAAAAGCTCCGCGTAGCATCCTTGGCCATCGAACAGGCCGAGGAACATCAGCGAACGATGAACGACACGTACAAACAAGGACTTGCCACCTCCACCGACTTGTTGGATGCAAGCTTTGCCTTGCTGCAGGCACGCACGAACTACTCCGCCGCGCTGGTCGAAAACGAAATCGCCGGCGCTCGACTTCGGCGCGCCGTTGGCGCAGAGACAACACCATGATGGGTATGTGAGGGTGGAGCACACGACGTTATGAACGACTACGCCATCGAAGCACACAATCTCACCAAGCGCTTTGGCTCGTTCACTGCTGTGGATCATGTGAGCTTCGCCGTGAAGCGCGGAGAAATCTTCGGGTTCCTCGGCGCCAACGGCGCAGGGAAGTCCACCACAATCCGCATGCTGTGCGGGCTGCTGCAGCCCACCGCCGGCACTGCACGCGTCGGCGGATACGACATCCAGAAGCAAACGAACCAGGTAAAGCTGAACATCGGCTACATGTCGCAACGCTTCTCGCTCTACGACGATCTCACGGTCGAGCAGAACATCCGCTTCTACGGCGGCGTGTACGGCTTGCGGAATTCCCGTCTGAAGGAGCGGATGGAATGGGTGTTGACGATGGCAGACCTGAAAGGGCGCGAGCACAGTCTTACCAGAACACTGTCCGGCGGTTGGAAGCAGCGACTCGCTCTCGGCTGTGCCATTCTCCATCAACCACCAATCGTCTTCCTTGATGAACCCACCGGCGGCGTTGACCCGATCTCACGAAGGAACTTCTGGGAGCTCATCGGAAACCTTTCCGCCGAAGGAGTCACCGTGTTGGTGACGACACATTTCCTCGATGAAGCCGAGTACTGCAACGACATTATTCTGATCAACGCGGGAAAGCTGATTGCCAGCGGCAGCCCCGTCGAGTTGAAGACGCAATACATCACCTCTCCCATTCTCGAGGTTGCCGGTCTCGAGAGGAATGTGGTGGACGCGCTCGAGGCCATCCGCACGCAACCGTGGGCGCTCGAAACCTCCGTGTTCGGCACCGCGCTGCACGTGATGGTGGAGGAGGAAGAAAGGGGAAGGGCCTTGATTCAGGAGGTATTGCGCGCGATGGCGATTGAAGCACGCAGCATTCAACGGATCGTTCCATCATTGGAAGATGTATTCCTGTATCTGTTAGAGAGGATGAGGTCATGAACTCACCCCTCAAGCCGGTCATCCTGAAAGAGTTCCGGCAAATACGCCGCGATCCGACGACGCTCGGCATGCTGCTGGTGCTGCCGACGGCGTTGATTATTCTTGTCGGCTATGCGCTGAACTTCGACGTGAAGCACATCCCCCTTGCCGTGTTTGACCAGAGTAGAGACCCGGAGAGTCGCGCGTACCTGCAGCAGTTTGCGCACACCGAGTACTTCGACTACCGTTACAACGTTCAGTCGTACAAGGAGATTGAAGACCTGTTCCTGAACAACGAAGCGCGGGTGGCGCTGGTCGTCCCGCGTACGTTCGCCTCGGAGCTTGCAGCCGGCCGCAGTACACAGGTGCAGATTCTTCTCGATGGGGCCGACGCCAACAGCGCGGGGCAGGCTGTCGGCCACGCCACCCGCATGACCGCAGAGTACTCCAACCGCATCATGGCAGCATTCCTCGCCCGCAAAGGCAAGAGCGTGTATGTCCCCATAGACTTCCAGCCGCGCATCTGGTACAATCCCGACCTCGTGTCCAACAAGTTCTTGATCCCGGGACTGATTGGCTTCATCATCGTGCTTGCCGCCGTTATCTCAACGGCGTTGACGGTTGTCCGCGAGAAAGAGCGAGGCACAATGGAGCAGTTGATGGTCTCACCGCTGCATCCGCTGCAACTGGTGCTCGGCAAGGTCATTCCGTATTTCACCATCAGCCTGGTGATTGCCACTTCGATCTTGATTGTCGGCTATGTGCTTTTTGACGTCGAGGTGAAGGGAAGCCTCCTGCTGCTGTACGCCGGTATTGTTGCGATCATTCTGGGCGGGTTGGGGCAGGGCCTGCTGATCTCGAGCATTACCGATTCCCAGCAAGTGGCATTCATGATGGCAGCGCTCAGCTCGTTGTTGCCGACGTTTCTTTTGTCGGGATTTGTGTTTCCGATTTCGAGCATGCCCATCGTTCTGCAGATTCTCTCGAACATCGCCGTCACGAAGTTCTTCCTCGTCGTCGTTCGCGGCGTGATGCTGAAAGGTGTAGGCTTCGAAGCGGTGTGGGACCAGTTCCTCTATATGCTGATCTTCGCCGTCGTCACGCTCGGCATCAGCACAAAGCGGTTGCAGAAGAGGGTTCTCTGACAACGCAATCGAAGTCGATCATGACAAACTCACTCCACATCATCCTCGAAATCATCAAGAAGGAGTTCTACCAACTCCGGCAGGACAAGCGGATGCTGGCCGTCTCGATGGTTGCGCCGATTCTTCAAGTGCTCTTGCTCGGCTACGCTGCCACGACCGACATCAAGAACAGCACGATGGTCGTATGCGATATGGACCGCACGGCCGAAAGCAGGACGTTTGTGGAGAGCTTCACGACTTCGGGATACTTCATTTTACAGTACAACGTCGACCGGCCCGATGATGCGACGACGTACATCGAGGAAGCAAAAGCGAACATCATTCTGGTCATTCCCAAGGGTTTCGCTCGCACGCTGTTCGCGCGCGAGCAAGCACAGGTGCAGGTCATCCTCGACGGGGCCGATGCCAACACGGCAACCATCCTCCTGACCTACGCAACGCAGATTGTCACCTCCTACGGCCGGAAGGTGGTTGCGGAGTACTCCACACTGCCACCGGGCATGAGCGTGCCGCAAATCCTACCGGAGCCGCGTGTGTGGTTCAACCCCGATCTCAAAAGCTCCAACTATATGGTGCCCGGAGTGGTGGCTATGGTGCTGATGATTATCACCATGACGCTGACGTCCGTGAGTGTCGTCAAGGAACGAGAGGTGGGCACGCTGGAGCAGATACTGGTCACCCCCATCAAACCGCGCGAACTGATCCTGGGCAAGCTGGTTCCCTTTGTGGTGATCGGTTTTGTCGATTCGTTGCTGGTTCTTGCAATTGCCCATTATTGGTTCAGGGTGC
>CAZIKE010000070.1:0-20380 GCA_964539775.1 uncultured Chitinophagales bacterium | reverse complement strand
GGGCGTGAGTGTGGTGTTCGGCATACTCCTGGCGTGGAGAGTAGGCTACGTTGAGCGATTGTTCATTCAATAACTGATCTTACGTAAACCGCTAATGGACGTGAAGAGCAGCTAAGCATTGGGTTTGTCGTTTGACAGAAGAGGTTCAAAAACGACGTGTTGTCGATGCAAAATCCCTCGATTCGTGTTGATTCGCGGTTACTCTTCAACAGTGTGTAACATCATTCAACAATCAACGTACCGCTCATCCCAAAATGTCCGATGCCGCAAAAGTGTGAGCAACGAAACGTGTAGCTGCCTTTCCGGGATGCATACACTTCAACCACTCTGGTTTGATTCTCTTCCAGCCGCTCATCAATCCCGAAAGCACCCAACGCAAAACCGTGAGTCCCCTCCGTAGATGTGATGCGAAAGCGAACCAGCGTCCCTTCCTTCACGCGCACCTCCTCAGGGGTGAAATGAAAGTCCTCCGCGGTCATTTCGACGGTCAGCTTCGGAACGTGTTCGCGGTCAAGGTCGGATGGGACGGGATCGAAAAGCTTCGTGGTACCACATCCAACGAGGATCACAAGCGGAAGAACAATTAGGCGTGGATGCTTCATGGCAAACCTCCTTTCACTGGTCAGAACCAACAGACCGTGCAAAAGGTTGCCCCTATGAACCGACAGGAAAGGTCAGGGGAAAGGTCGCGCCTTGCCTTCTCCTGTAATGTCTGCTGCTTGTAATTCCTCCCGGTTTTTGAGAAATTTGACCGTGAAGTTTTCCACAGAGAGATCTTGATGCGTTCGACCCTGATCATCCTGTTCGCGCTGCTTTCAGCATCGTCGTTGCATGCCCAACCCTTTCAACGCCAGGTCGAGGGAATACCCGTGCACGCAAATGGGACACCCATTTCGCTTCCTTTTGCAGGCGGAGTAAATTCCCCCAATCATCAGTTCATCGACATCGATGGCGACGGAGACCTCGATCTCTTTGTCTTGGACGTGGACCCCCCTGTTGAGTTTTATCGAAACGAGGGAACACGCTTCACGCCTGAGTACAAGCTTCGGAACGGCATTGTGTCTCTTCCTCCCATCTCACGATGGTTTCTGTTTCATGATGTTGATGGGGATGGACTGAAGGACCTGCTGACAGAGGACTCGACCTTTGCGGGAGTCCGATTATACAAGAACACGGGCACGCCACAGGTTCCTCTTTTCACGCTTGTTGCCGGAACGCTGCGGGATTCGAGCAACAGTGATGTGTTTGCCGGACAGAACAGCATTCCCGCGCTTGTTGATATCGACGCAGACGGCGATCTCGATTTTTTCTCCAGCAACTACAACGGAACGATCAATTTCTATCAGAACATTGGAACCCCTGCGAACCTGCGCCTTGCCTTCCGTACCACCTTCTGGCAGGCCATCACGATCTACGGCGACACGTGCACAACAGGCGACCGTCCCGGGGATTTGCATGGTGCCAGTGCGTATCGCTTTGCCGATGTTGACGGCAACGGTGCGCCCGACCTGTTTATCGGCGATGTGTTTGCCGCCGGGGTATTTTATCTGCAGAACATGGGGACGCCGACCGCACCGCGCATGGTGTGCAACACAAGCAACTTCCCCGTCAACCAGCCGATCCGCAGTGCGGGGTTCAATCAAACGTCGTTCGTCGACATCGATGGCGACGGCGACCTCGATCTCTTCGTCGGCGTGCTGGCCACGCTTGTGCAATCCAACGGCTTTCTGTTTTACAGGAACAACGGTTCGGCAACCTCTCCCCTGTTCCAGCTTCAGGCCACAAACTACCTCTCGATGATCGATGTTGGCATGAACGCCCACCCGACCTATGTGGATATCGATGCCAACGGGACACTGGACCTGTTCATCGGGAATCTTAGCGGCAAGCTGATCTTCTTCAGGAACGAAGGAACGCCGTCGGTTCCCTCCTTCCGACTTGCCGACTCGATTTATCAAAACATCGGCGGCGGGTTTTCGTACGCTCCCGCGTTTGTCGATATTGATAACGATGGAAGAAAGGACTTGTTCATCGGGATGTTCGACGGACGAATGAAGTTCTATCGCAACACCGGCACGCCGCAGGCAGCAACGTTCGTGCAGCAATCGTCGCCCGTGGATACGATCAACGTTGCATCCAACGCAGCACCAACGTTTGTGGATATCGACGCCGACGGAGACCTCGATCTGTTTGTGGGACGGGGTAACGGAAGCATCAGCTTCTACCGCAACGATGGGAATGCCAACGTGTTCCTCCCGGTTCTTCAGACTACGTCGTATCAAGGGATCCCCGCGGGACTCAATCTCTTTCCCACCTTCACAGACATTGACAATGATGGAGACGCCGATTTGTTCATCGGCATGCATGAAGGGCGTGTGGAGTTTTACGAAAATGTCGGAACGCCGGCAGCGGCGCAGTTCATCAGGCGCACAACCCATTACGCCGACACCGAGCCGATGCTCCAAGCAGCGCCCGTGTTTGCCGATATCGATGCCGACGGAGATAAAGACCTGTTCGTCGGTACGGTGCGCGGTGGAGTGCACTTCTATCGAAATCAGTTGATCTCGCTGTCAGTACCTGAAGCCGATGTCTTCCGCGCGCCCGAGCTTTTGCAGAACTATCCCAACCCATTCAATCCGAAGACGAGCATCAGATTCGAGGTTCGGGGTTCGACGTTCGTGTCGCTGAAGGTCTACGATGTGCTGGGAAAGGAGGTGGCGACGTTAGTAGATGGGGTTCTCCGTGAGGAGTCCTTCGGACAAGGTTCAGGGTTCAAGTCGGTGGTGTTTGATGGCAGCAATTTGCCGAGCGGCGTGTACTTCTATCAGCTTCGGGCGGGAACTTCCGTTCTGACGAGGAAGATGGTCCTCGCTCGATAACCAGAAGGCTTTCTTCTCTTGCTTTTCTTCGTGCCCATGTTTAGTTTGTAGCGAGCAAGGCCTACCATAACCTGATGAAACGCGCAATCGCTATAGTTATCCTCTCGCTCTATCTCTACAACTTCGTGGGCTACCTCGCGCTCTTTGCGTTCTTGCAGTATCGGGTTCGTGCGGACATGAAGACGAAGATCAAGTCCAGTGTTCCTGAGAGCGAGTTGGTACTACTCGCTTTCCCTTCGCAAGCACTGGAAGAAGGTTCCTGCGCGCTCCAGTGGTTGGACGATCATGAATTCCGCTACGACGGTAACATGTACGACATTGTCGGCGTCCACCTTCGCGCGGATTCCACCTTTTTCCTCTGTCTCAACGACACACAGGAAGAGAAGCTGTTCGAGGATCTTGATCTTCATGTCCAGCGCCAGATGGCAAACTCCGGCCAGCTGGATAAGCTCGACGCCTTCAAAGACGTGTTCTCACACTCGCTTGCGCCCAGCACGGCAACGCTGAGGAACCCGGATGTTCGCGGCGTGGTTCCCAACTCGTTTGCCGAGCATTATCGTTCCATTCACCCCGACACGCCATTTCATCCTCCCCGCAATTCCTGAACGTAGCTGAGCTGAGAATCCTGCCATGAAACGTACGCTTCGTTGCTGAAGCGATGGATGCACCGAAGTATGGTAGCAGGATGTAGATTTTGGTCTTTCCCATTCACACCTTACCCTGTGAACCTACCGCGCAATTGCGCAGGGCCGGGGTCCGCTATGTTCAACATGACAAAGAGTTCTTCCATGAAAAGGTTATCACGTGTGTACAGCGTGGCGCTGTACCTGTTCATTATGCTCGGCGCGCCAAGCGGCGCAAACGCTCAGATAGCACCCTCTACCGCCGAGGATACGCTTCGCACATATCAGGTTGATGAGGTGGCTATCAGCGGCACGAGGAATCCGACAAAAATAATCGACATCCCGTACTCCGTTGAGCGCATCAGCAAGGTTGATTACAAATTCGAGAAGAAGGTGGGGGTGAATGATGTGCTGGGCGAGACACCGGGGTTGTTTCTCCAATCGCGCTACGGCAACCACGATGTCCGCATCTCGATTCGTGGGTTCGGCAGTCGTTCCAACACCGGCATCCGCGGCGTGCGCATCCTGCAGGATGGCATTCCCGAATCCGAACCCGATGGCCAGACCCGCATCGAGTCCATTGACTTCGAGAATGTCGGAAGCATCGAGATCGTCAAGGGCAACGCATCGTCGCTCTACACGAACGCGCCGGGCGGCGTCATCAATTTCATCAGTGATCTGAACTTCGAACGATCGTTCGTCACTCAGTTCAACAACTTCGGCTCATTCGGCCTGAGCGGCAACGGGTTGAAGACGGCGATCCGAACGAAGAACTACAAGCTTCTCACGACGTACAAGTACCACAGCGCGCGCGGTTATCGCCCGCACAGCGCCGATTACTGGCACATTCTCAACAGCGCGGCGGAAATCACACCAACGGAGCTTTCGAAGTTGAGCATGTTCGGTTACTACGTTTCCGGGCTGATCAGGCTCCCCGGCTCGATTACCAGGGCACAGTTCGAGAGTGATCCCTTCCAGGTCAATCCTCGCGATGATTCCCGCGACACGCGACGCATCTCCAAGAAGGGGCGCTTGGGGCTGCGCTTCGAGACAGCGCTGGATGAAGATCGTGCCAACGTGCTGGAGCTGACCGGTTATGCCACGATGAAGTACTTCGAGCGGACTGCGCGAACGTATCGTGTCTTCAATCGGAGCGGCATCGGTGCAAGCGGCAGGTTTGTCAATCGCACGGCGCTGTTCGGCCACACCAATCAGTTTTCCTTCGGCGGTGATTTGTTCTACCAGGCCGGTCCCATCGAGGAATACGAGAACCTGAGCGGCAAAAAAGGAGATATCCTCCTCGGCTTGACCGATGAAGCGATCACCAACGCCGGGTTCTACCTTCAGAATTCTTTCAGCATCATCCCCGATGTCATGGCAGCATTGGTCACAGCCCGGTACGACCACATCGGGTTCATCGCAAACAACCAGCTGTTGGAGGTTCAGAACTCGAAACGTACGTTCGCCAAGTTCACGCCCAAACTCGCCCTCAACTACAAACTCACACCACGGATCGCGGCCTACACATCGTATGGACTCGGCTTCGATACGCCGGCGGGAAACGAGCTGGACAACTACCCGCTCAGTTCCTCACCCCGAAAGATGCTGAATCCCGACCTCCAGCCCCAGCGATCGAAGAACTTCGAGTTCGGCATCAAGGGGAACATCGCCTCCGACGAGCGTGAATATCTACGCAGGGCGTTCTTTGAAATCACCTTCTTCAACTCCATCATCGATGATGAGGTTGTTCCCTTCGAGGTGCTGGGCGACGTGTATTACCGCAACGCAGGGAAAACGAATCGTTTGGGACTGGAGGTAGGGCTTGATGCGGAGGTCGTGTTCGGGCTTCGGCTCAGAACGGCGTACACGTATTCGGACTTCACGTACGATTCGTACGTCGCCCGAAGCATGGACTTCGACACACTCGGAAACCTGGTGGTTCTGGACCGCATGTTCTCGGGCAATGTCGTTCCGAGCGTTCCCAAGCACAATTTCTCCGTCTCGCTTGCATATACGCGTGTACTTCACGACAATGTGACGGGATTCCTCAAGACGCATTTCATGAGCGTCAGCGGCATGTACGCAGACGACTTGAATTCCGAGCGCACGGAGGGATACAACATCCTCAACCTCTCGGCCGGACTTGATCTGGTCTTTGATCGTTTCAATGTTCTGTTGAGCGGCGGCGTCAACAACGTTGCAAACAAGACCTACATCGGTTTCGTGAACATTAACTCATCGCAAAAGGAGTTCTACGAAGCCGGCGAACCGCGGAACTATTATGGAGGGTTAACCCTGGGGTATTGGCTCTAACGCTGTTTTCGAGAAATCACTTACCGAGTACCGGGAGGGATCTCCCTTCCCGGTCCGGCATACCATCAAGATGGGAGTAGCATCATGATCACACGATTGTTTATCCTGGCTTCGATGTCTCTGGTTCTTGAGACCGCGGAGGCCCACGGCCATTTCGGCACACGACTGCCACGAGCCGGCATCGGCATCGGTCAGCCTTTCCGCATCCATCCGAGCAACGTAACGCAGACGGAGACGATCATCACAAGACATCCAGCGGACCAAAACATTCTCTTCGCCACAGCCAACACCATTAATCTCTCTAATGCCTTTATCAGTGAGGGAGTGTATGTCTCGACCGATGCAGGAGCAACATGGTGGGGCACGGACACACACCCGGGCCAGCCACAGAATTTTCATGGTGGTGAACCAGCCATTGCGATTGATAGAAATGGGAGGCTCATCCTGGCACGTTTCGGCTTCAACGGCGTGGGACTCTATTCACATTACTCAACCAATAATGGCCCAAGCTGGTCGTCGCAGAGAACCATCACAACGACCCAAGAAGACAGGCCGGCTATGGCGTCGGACGGCATCGTCACAAGTCCGTTCTATGGACGCACGTATCTCGCATGGGTCAGGTTTGCATCGCCTTATCGAACATTCTTCAGCTATACGACTGATGGGGCAGCAAACTGGTCTGCGCCGCAAGCCATCAACAACCCTCCTTCGCCACGCTGCCAGGGCGCCGACATCTCCATTGGCCCCAACGGCAGGGTGAACATCTGCTGGGCGGCTGTGATTGGTACGTCGCCGTACACTGAAGACTACGTGGGGTTTGCAACGTCGACGGACGGCGGCGCGAATTGGACCGTTACCGAAAATGCTTTCGACATGAACGGCATTCAGGGTACGTTCCCCCAAAAGTCCAACATCCGCGTGAACGGTCTGCCGCGCATCGCTACAGATAACACAGGCGGAGCGCGCAACGGATGGATCTATATTGTGACGACAGAGAAGGACCTTCCTCCAGCAGGCTCCGACCCCGATGTCATCTTCCGGCGATCTACGAACAATGGACAGACCTGGTCGGCCGCGGTTCGCGTCAACACCGATCCTCTCAGCAACGGCAAGGCACAATATTTTCCTGCCATCCACGTCGATAACACCGGCGGCATCAACGTCCTGTACTATGACGATAGAGGAACTACCAGTGATTCCGCAACGGTGTATCTTGCTCGATCAACCGACGGTGGAAATACGTGGACGGACTACCGCATCACCGATTACAATTTTAAGCCCTCCCCTATTGGAGGATTGGGACAGGGTTATCAGGGCGACAACATCGGGATGACGTCGCTCGGCAATACACTCTGGCCCGTGTGGATGGATAACTCGACCGGCATCTACCAAATCTGGACCTGCCCGATCAACATCACGACCCTCGATGCGGACACGCAGGAGACTTTGCCGAGCGGGTTTGCGTTGTACCAGAACTCTCCGAATCCGTTCCCCGCCAATGGCGCATCTCTGCCCGTCCGGCAGCTTGTCCCTTCGGGAGCTGGCGGCTCCGGCGGAAATCCGAGGACAACAATTGGGTTCAGGATTCAGGGTTCAGGTTTCACGTCGCTGAAGGTGTACGATGTGCTGGGGAGGGAGGTCGCAGCACTGGTGAACGACAATCTGCATTCAGGCACCTACGAGGTTGTGTTCGACGCTTCGGGCCTCGCCAACGGGGTGTACTACTATACACTTCAATCAGGCGCTTTCATTCAGACACGAAAGATGATGCTGCTACGATAGTGCCATTTGTCGCGTGCCCTGGCCAGCGCGCGACTTCGGTGGACGGCGTGATAGGATACCCTGCCAAAAAGCGACAGCCTGCCGCAATGGCTCCTTCCGCGCATGCATGCGAACCCTG
Organism: uncultured Chitinophagales bacterium; assembly: GCA_964539775.1. GTDB lineage: Bacteria > Bacteroidota > Ignavibacteria > UBA10030 > UBA6906 > CAADGV01. The sequence goes on along the minus strand of CAZIKE010000070.1, from coordinate 12,665 downwards.
AAGGGGTTCGATACTTGGGCGGACAAGGCATGCGCGTGGTGGTCGAATCAGGAGATGTGAGCTGCAGCGGTGACGGAATGCTGTCTGCTGTGTTACTCCGGAACCCGCATCAGCGATTCCGCCAATCCTTTCATCTCTTCTTTGATCGTATCTCGGACACGCCGAAACACCGCAAGTCGTTCATCCAGCGGCCCAGTGGCCGGCGCGGGGTCTTCGAAAGGAATGTGAAGCGTGACGTGCGCGCCGGGAAGGTACGGACATTCTTCGCGCGCATTGTCGCACACGGTCACCACGTAATCGAGTTCCGCCCCGATGAACTCATCTACCGACTTTGAGCGATGCGAGCTGATGTCAATGCCGACTTCGTTCATCACGTGGATGGCAAGCGGATGCACGAAACTGGGACGCGTTCCGGCACTGAAAACTTCAAGCTTACCACCACCGAAATGTCTCAGCCATGCCTCCGCCATTTGACTGCGGCAGGAGTTGCCGGTACACAATATGAGCACGCGCTTCATTGGGGCGCTTCCTCCGTTCGTTCGTGTTCAAAGACCCAGTCAACGGCGGCGTCAAGACAGCGCTTTGCTTCATCAACATTCGGTGCAACGTGCCGGCGGGCGTTCAGGCACACTGCGACGCCGTTCGGCACCATAGCCACCTCCACGGACTCAAGCGTCTGGTAGTGTTCGCGGCTGCAGTTCTGTTCAACACGCCAGCGTCCTCCTATACGTCGCATGACGCGTTCTCCGTTGTCCCCAATGCCGAGCAAACAGAGTTCGGCACCCTTCCTGCGTCGCGTGATGATGTGCTTCATGCCGTCGCTCCGAGGAGAAGTTCCATGCACACGGCATGCTTGCACGCGCCGTTGAATTCCACCGATGCCGTAATCGGTCCCGTCACCGAGTCCTGAGGAATCGCCTTGAATCCTTTCCTCTCAAAATACTTCTCTGCCGTATTGGTAAGAAGAACGATCCGGCGAATGCCCCTGTCGCGTGCAATCCGCAGCAACGTCTCATACAGCAATGAACCCACGCCTTTGTTTCGCCACGAAGGATGCACAACTGCCGATCGAAGCAGCGCTGCCTCTTCGTAGATCTCCATGCCTATCGATCCGATGATGTTTCCGTCGGATTCCGCTACCAAAAAGTTTTCGAAGTGCTCGGCCACTCCTGCCAGGGGAAGCCTTGCTTGCTCAAGCAGCCGGGCAACAGCATCGAAGTCCTGAGCTCCTGCCCGGCGAATGCGCATGCCCGTCATTTCTCCCCCGTCAGCGTAATGCTCAAGAGACCAAAAGGGACATCTTGATCGAGCGCGTACTTCTTTTCGGCAACAATCGTCACGTTCCTGAATCCTGCTTCGCGTACAATCTGTAAATACACCTCCTTTTCAAGTGCACCCGCAACGCACCCTGCCCAGAGTTCAAGATCGCGCCGTACCTCAAGAGGAATGTCTCCCTCCGAAACGATATCGGAGATGGTGAATTTGCCGCCCGGTTTGAGCACCCGATAGATTTCCGCAAATGCTCTGCGCTTATCGGGCACGAGATTGATAACGCAGTTGCTGATGATACGGTCAACGGAATTGGATTCGACCGGCATGTTTTCGATGTCGCCTTTCCAGAACTCGGCGTTCTCGATATCGAGCTTTGCCTTGTTACGTCGAGCAAGCTTGATCATCTCGTCGGTCATGTCCAAGCCAATAGCTTTGCCGGTTGGTCCGACTTTCTTTGCAGCGAGGAAGACGTCAATGCCGGCACCGGAACCAAGATCGAGCACCGTCATCCCCTCTTCCATGTCCGCAAATGCCGTAGGCGTGCCGCAGCCCAGTCCCAGATCGGCGGCCTGAACAATCTGCTGGTCTACATCAATGTACGTGTCGTTCATCAGCAGCGCGACGGTTTCAGCCGACTCGTCGGTTCCGCAGCCGCAATTCGGTCCGCAGCATGAGCTTCCCTCAAGAGCTATCTTGCTATACTTCTCGCGCACGACGTCCTTGATGTCCGGTGTTGCCATAGGTCAGGTTCCTCCGATTAGTTGAGATGTAATTGGGCTGGCTTCGCTTTCGGCTTGACAATGGAAAACGTCGCGCAACAGCCTTTGTTGATGTTCCGTTCAAGTTCCTTCGCATCCTTCAACGCTACCGGATTGATGCGAAGAATAGTCTTGACACACTCAAGCAGACGCTCATGCTCCTCGTTCTTGGGGCTGGCCAGAGAGTACAGCATCCACAATCCCTGCTGCCGTGCCTCTACCAGTCCAGCGTTACGAAGATACGCTAAGTGTCTCGAGGTCTTTGTCTGGGTAAAACCGGTGATAGATTCGATATCACACACGCACATTTCACCCGTTCTGAAGATCAGATTAAGAATCCTGAGGCGGGACTCGTCTGAGAGGGCTTTGAACACCTTTGCAAGTTCTTTCATGGTACCATGTCCTTTCAGGTTGCATTCGGCTATACGAATATATGAAACGGAGGTTACATGTGTCAAGACAAATATTTTGCCTGCTTTCAGCAAGGTGGAAATGTGCGGACGGGCATCGGGGGATTTTTTGTCGGCTCGTAACTTGCACTTGAAAACCAATCATGCTATGTTCAGACAATCCGAAACACATGCGCGCACTCATCATCTCATTCACTTCAACTTACACTAACATAGGAGGAGGCATGAAGCTATCCAACGTAGCCATTGCTTTTCTTGCCGCGCTGGTGACGAACATCGCGGGCGCATCGGAAGCAGCCAGCGTCAAGTCGCTGGCGGGGCCGCCAGAAGGAGTTGTGCCTGCTATCGCTAAACCGGACTTGCATCCCGGAGCGGTGATAACGATCGAACAGGGCCGCGCCTTTGAAGTGCCGCTGCGGTTTGAGTTTCCCCATGAAGAATTCGGCAAGATCAAGCAGTACGCTGAGACTGCTGACCAAGATGTGCTCCGCGAGTACGAGATTCAGTACGACGCCAACGTCGGCGGTGGAGCTTTGGCTCCGAATCAAGGCGTGAACTTCAACGGCCTCGGGCAAAATGGCTGGATTCCTTATGATGCAGCGATCGCCGTCGGCCCAACACACGTGATTGATATGACGAATGCACAGTTCGGTATCTACACACGTGCGGGTGTCAACGTCAGCACGACACAGTTTGCAACCTGGTGGGGCACATCGGCGGGCACGCCGTTCGATCCTAAATGCTTCTATGATCGCGTCGCAGGCAGATTTGTCATGCTAGCAACGTCGGTCGGCAACGGACTTGCTAACATGTACCTTTCCGTGTCGCAAACGTCCGATCCCACAGGGTCGTGGTGGAACTACACATTCGACTGGCGACTCGATGGAACCACAATGACCGGCAACTGGGGAGACTATCCCGGTCTTGGCTACAACGACAACGCCATCTTCATCAACACGAACCAGTACACCATCAGCGGCAATTCGTATCGCTACTCGAAGGTGCGCGTGCTGAGCAAAGCACAGTTGTATGCAGGTGCGCCGGCAACCTATACCGACTTTATTGACCTTCGCAACGCCGACGGCACGTCGGCCTTTACCGTGAAACCTGCGCGCTGCCTCAGTCCCTCTGCCTCCGAGTATTTGCTGAACACCCGCGCAGGGGGTGGCAGTTCTGTCACGCTCTGGCGGATTGATAACGCACCGACATCGCCCACGCTCACACGCGTTGCGACCGTTTCCGTTGGAAGCTACTCCGTTCCGCCCGATGCCAAGCAACCCGGCACAGGAACCCTCATCGCCACCAACGATTGCCGCACGCAGGATGTGGTGTGGCGTAACGGTTTCCTCTACACGGCGTTCAACGTCCGTGCGGGCACGAGCAAGCGGACATACGTTTCCGCAATCCGCTATCTCAAACTCAGCAGTACCGGTGCGCTCAATAAGAACATCACCTATACCGCAAGCGGCATTCACTTGTATTACCCGGCGGTGACTACTGACGCGTCGGACAACATGTACATGACATTCTCACGCTCCAGCTCCTCGGAATATGCCTCGATGTACAGAACAGGAATGCTCGCGACGGAGTCCACGATTCAGCCCAGCGCACTTGTAAAAGCCGGAGTAGCGACCAACACCTCGGGCCGATGGGGAGACTACAGCGGCGTTGACAACGATCCACTCGATGACGGCGATGTGTGGATGTACGCCGGTTGGGCGAACACCTCCAATCGCTGGGCTACGTGGAATGCGGCAACATCATTCGGCACACCGCCTTCTGCTCCTCAGAAACCTGTTGCCGAGGGTTCGGTTCGCCCGTTCGCACTCAAAGGTAACTCTCCCAATCCGTTCAACCCCACGACCACGATCTATTACACCGTGCCGGCCGACATGCACGTTCGGCTCAAAGTCTACAACGTGTTGGGACAAGAAGTGGCAACACTCGTGAATGAAACCATAAACGCCGGTGACCATCAAACCACATTCGTTGCGGAAAACTATCCCAGCGGATTGTATATCTACAAGTTGGAAGCCGGTAGCAATGTAAGTGTAGGAAGGATGTTGTTGATGAAGTAAAACCTGCAGCAGTCTTGCAAGCGAAGCCGGCCTCCACCAGCCGGCTTTTTTGTTGACCCTGCCGGAAATGACGAAATGAGCGGGCTACTTCTCGAACGCTAAGAACTGTTGCCAGCGGAAATATAACTCGGCCGTCGCCTTCAGATCACCATAACAATATTCGGCAATCTCCCGGAAGCGCCCCTGTTCATAGAGGCTCCCGAGGTCAAGCCCCGTGATCCCGTGACTCTTCGGACTTGCGATGCCGAACGCTTTGCAGTAGAAGTCGAGGTTGAATTTTCGAATGGCGTTGTAGAAGGTAAGCTGCTCTAACAGGTCGCAGTGTTCATTCGGGCTGAAGCGATAGGGAAGTAGATTTTTCGTCGGCTTGATGCCGAGGATCGCGGAGCGCAGCATGATGAACGGACAATCGAACGAGCGGCCGTTGAAGGTAATGTACTGATCGTAATGCACAATCGTTTGCCAGAACTGGTCGAGCATCTCGCGTTCCGATGCAGAAATACACTCCACTGCCCCGTCTTCGAGTGTGTGCGTGTCTGCCGTTGCCGACTCGAACCAGACTTTGCCGTGTTTGCTATCGGGGTTGAGCATGCCGATGGCAATGATGTGGCCGGTCAAGGGCGTGAGGGCAAGTTTCTGGATGGCTTCGACACGGTCCTCGTCGGTCGTCGCAAATTTCATCAGGTACTTTTGCTGCTGCTCGTCGAAACTCTCCAACGGGTAGCCGAGTGTTTCGATGTCGAAGACGACACGGTTCATTCTATGTCTCCGGTTTCGGAAGTGTTGAAGACCTTTTTCAGAACAGAAGAGATGATGTCCCAGCTAAAGCCCCGGCGACTGAGCAGTGCACCCACCTTGCGGCGGAGGACCTCGGTCGATCCTCGCGCCGGAGATTTCTTGAGAAATGACGCCGCAAGTTCGTAGGCTACTTCTTCATGCCGCACACGGGGGAACTCTTCGTTGAGAACGCGATCCACTGTCTCTTTCTTGATCCCGAAGAGAAGCAGCCTTTGCTTGATAGCAAGAGGCCCTTTGGGGTGCAGGACGACTTGATCACGGACGTACGCACGAGCGAACTTCTCATCGTCCAGAAGGCCTGCCGTGCGGAGTTCGGCGAGGGCAGATTCGATCTCATCGGGGCTGAACTCTTTTGTGCGCAGTGCGTCGCGCATCTCTTTTTCGGAACGAGGACGACGGGCTAACAACCGCAACGCTGCTCGTTTAGCCGCTGACGCATTTTCGGCCGCTTGCAATGCTTTCAGCCGTGCCGATGTCAGCTCGTCGCCGGTTCGCAGGCCAAACCGCAGCAGCGTCTCGGTGCTCACCCCCAGAGCGAACTCGCCGTCAACGTAGATGTTTCTTCGTGTAGGATCGTGTTGCTGTGGCTCGATCTTGGTGATGCGCATGATAACGCGTCAGTAGGACTGCCCTCTCACCCGAGCGCTTACGTCTTCTTTACCGCAGGTATTGCAGACTTGGCCGTTGTTAGAGTGGGGCTGGCTGATCTGTTTGTTACGCTTGGTGTTGCGGGCTTTTCCTGCGCCTGCGGGGCAGCATTCTTGGCCGGGAACTCGCTTCCGTTCGATCCTGCAAGACCTAACTTCTTGCGCATTTCGACTTCGATCTCGCGAGCGATAGTCGGATTTTCCTGCAGGTACTTCTTCACCGCATCGCGTCCCTGCCCGATCCGTTCTTCCTTGTAGGAGAACCACGACCCGGACTTGGCAATCACGTTGTGCTCGACGGCCGTGTCAATCAGATCGCCGAGCTTGGAGATCCCCTCATTGTAGAGAATGTCGAACGTCGCTTCACGGAACGGTGGCGCAACCTTGTTCTTCACCACCTTCACACGCGTTCGGTTGCCGATGACGTTGGTGCCGTCTTTGATTGCTTCGATGCGACGCACGTCCAATCGTACCGAAGCGTAGAACTTGAGCGCGTTGCCGCCCGTGGTGGTTTCGGGATTTCCGAACATCACCCCGATCTTCATCCGGAGCTGATTGGTAAAGATAACGCTGGTCTTGGATTTGCTGATGGCAGCGGTGAGTTTTCGCAGAGCCTGAGACATGAGGCGTGCCTGTACACCCATGCTCGGGTCGCCCATCTCTCCTTCGATCTCGGCGCGCGGCGTAAGCGCCGCTACCGAGTCTATGATGATCACATCCAACGCCCCACTGCGGACGAGCGTCTCGGTAATCTCCAGCGCCTGCTCGCCGTATTCCGGCTGCGAGAGCAGAAGGTTGTTGACGTCCACGCCGAGTTTCTTTGCATAGTTCATATCCAGTGCATGCTCGGCGTCGATGAACGCGCAGATGCCGCCGTTGCGTTGCGCCTCTGCAATGATGTGCAGGCAGAGCGTGGTCTTGCCGGAGGATTCCGGCCCGAAGATCTCAATCACTCGCCCGCGCGGAACTCCGCCGATACCAAGCGCCGCATCGAGTGAGATAGAGCCGGTGGAGATGACATCCACCTGTTGAATGGGGCCCTCCCCTAAGCGCATCACTGAGCCTTTCCCGTGCTGCTTCTCGATCTGATCAATCGCAATCTTCAAAGATTGCAAACGCTGCTCTCTGTCATCGGCCATGGGGAGTCTCCTCAGTAATTGGTGAACATGCTAAGAAGTTTTCGATAGTTCGCTTGATGGTCCTTGCTCAGCTCCTTGGAATGGGAGGCGGCTCAACGTTGTATACACCGACCCGCTCGGTTTCAACTCGCTTTTGACGAGGGAAATATGCGTCACTCGTGTTGGCTGGCACTCAAAAGTAATGGATTCCATTCTGCGAAGCAAGTCAGCTATGCGCCGGTTTCCTTTCACACGGCCGATTGTCACGTGAGGATGAAAGGGCCTGTCCTCAGAGCTGAATCCCAGACTCTTCATCTGCTCATCAACGAGGTTCGCGATGGATGTCAGCGTTTCCTGTCCTTCGAGCACGCCAATCCATATCACTCTGGGCTGACCCTTTGGTGGAAATCTGCCGAGCCTTCCGTATCTCACGTCGAACGGCGTGAACCCTTGTGCAACCCTTTCCAACGCTTCCATGACCTGGGGCAGTTGCTCTTCCTTCGTGTTGCCCAGGAACTTGAGGGTGATGTGAAGCTTCTCGATCGTCTCCCAGCGAACATCCGCATCCGTCGCCCTTAGCTCCTGCACTACTTCATACATCCGGGCGCGGATGTCCTGGAGAATTTCGACAGCAACAAACAGGCGCAGCACCGTTTTCTTCCCTTACTCGATGTTCAGCAGGCGACGCCGCACAATCTCGAGTGCGGCCTGGGCCGCTCGTTCTTTGACGTTCCGCCGCACGTCGCCGAACTGAAAGCGTAGAGCAAATGATGTCCCAGCGTCGGCAAATCCAATCCACACAAGTCCAACCGGTTTTTCCGGCGTGCCGCCCGTCGGGCCGGCAATTCCGGTCGTCGCAATACCGATGTCGGTTCCTGCGAGCCGCCGTATGCCGGTTGCCATTGCCTCTGCGACCGCCTTGCTCACCGCGCCGTGCTCGTGAATGAGCGATTCCGGCACGCCCAACAGCTCGACTTTGGAGCGATTGCTGTATGTGACAACGCCACGCTCGAAGTAATTCGAACTCCCACTCACGTTCGTGATGCGGTCGGCGATCAGGCCGCCGGTGCATGATTCCGCGACGGCGATGGTCAAGCGGCGCTCTGTGAGCAGTCGCCCAACGATCTCTTCCAGTTCTTCCTCATTGATGCCGTAGATGTACTTTTGCACCCTGGCTCTGATGCGCTGCTCCACTTCCCTCAGCTTCGTTTCTGCAGTCGCACTGTCCTGTGCGTGCACGGTAATGCGCAGACGCACTCCGGTCGTTGAAGGAAGGAAAGCAAGTCGTGCCCCCCGAAGCACCTCCTTCAAATCGCCGAGGTGCTGAGCAAGCATGCTTTCGGAGATGCCCGTCGTCCTCAGCGTCCGATGACGAATTGTTTGATCGACAACTTTCGTTGCAAGAAATGGAATGACGGTTCGCAGCATCATCTCCTTCATCTCATAAGGCACGCCGGGCAGCACGATGAAATACTTACCCGCTTCTTCGAAGAGCATGCCTCCGGCGGTGCCGATCGGGTTGGGGATGAGCTTGGCCTTGCGAGGAAACATCACCTGTTCCTCATACGCCTGCGACCATGGCCTGTTCCATTTCTTCGCCAATTCCATCACGTGTCGGCGAATCTCGTCGTTCGCAATGAGGTCCGAGTCGAAGAACTCACACACGGCTTTCTTCGTAACGTCATCATGTGTTGGTCCGAGTCCCCCCGTGACAATGACGATCGTACAGCGATCCCACGCAAAGCGGAAGGCCGCGAGAATTTGTGCGCGGTCATCTCCGACGGTGGTCATTCGTTCAATCGCCGCCCCAATCTCGTTCAGCTTCTCGGCGATAAATGCCTGATTGGTATTGACCACCTGTCCGATGAGCAGCTCGTCGCCGATGGTGATGATTTCAGCAGTCATTCAGAAAAGCGCGGGAAAGAGATGAACAAGCAATGCAAGCAGAAGCCGTGTGGTGATGTTCGCGTAGATGCCGGCAACAACGTCGTCCAGCATGATTCCCCACCCCGCTCCGAATCGTTCCACGTCCCGGGCCGGATACGGTTTAACAATGTCGAATGCCCGAAATGACACGAACGCCACGATGACGGCTATGGGAGGCGGATGTCTGAACGTCGGGTATAGCCCGAACATCGCGATCCAGATCCCGACAATCTCGTCTATGACCACGATGGAAGGGTCGGGGGCGGTGTGACCACCGGGCTGAAACAATTCCTTCGCTTTCTGCGCCGACTTGGTAAGCCTGTGCCCTTCGGCCTCCGCCACTTTCCTCGACGCAAATGCGCCGACCGCGAGGCCAACCGCAATTGCTCCTCCAAGGACAAGAGGATGCGAGAAGTGCGGGATCACAAAGAATAGCGCCCCCACCAGTGTCCCGACCGTTCCCGATGCCCATGGCGAGTATCCGGAAAAAAAACCTGTGGCAACGAATCGCACAACGAGCGAAGGCTTCGTGCGTCGTGTCGAATCGGAGTCTTCAGGCCGATCGCTGTGCACGCTCATGGTAGAGTTGCCGTAAGACTTTTCTGTTGTCGAAAAGGTACGCAATGCCCGTCCCGACAGTTGAAAGCGTGACCAGAAGCATCATGCCGAAGAGCACTTGCGGATGCATCAGCGTGTCGATCTCCGTTGCGAACTGTGCATACAACGCGGGAATGTGCCGCGCAACGTAGAGGATGAGGATGTAGTATATCACCACAAATTGTCCGAAGGTTTTTGCCTGGGCGGTTTTCGAAGTCACGATGGGCTGATCTTTGTACTCGGCGTAGCTGCGGAGACCGGTGATGAGAAAGTCCCTTACAATCACCACCCACGCCATCCACGCGTCAATTAGGCCGAGGGAAGCATACACGAGAAATGCGACAGAGGTGAGAACTTTGTCCGCAAGCGGATCAAGGAATTTCCCCCAGCGGGAGACATGGCCGAACTTGCGCGCCGTCCAACCGTCGTACCAGTCCGTAAGGGCAGCGATGATGAACACGACGAGGGAGAGTTGTTTCGCGAGCGTCGCTTCGGAAAGGATCAAGACAACGAAGAGCGGCGCCAGCGCGACGCGCAACAGCGTCAGCTGGTTGGGCAGACTCAGTTCTATGGCAACCTTGCGCATGAGAGATGTTGCCGGAAAGGACGATGATAAAAAAAGCCATCAATACAACGATGATGGCTTCCTGATGAAACCGAGCGTTAGGGAAAGAGTCAGGCGGCTTTCAGTACTCGATTGCTCTTCAGACACTGTGCACACACATGCATGCGCGTGATCCGACCGTCCACCTTCGCCCGCACGGCCTGAAGGTTTGGGAGCCATCGTCTGCGCGTCCGGTTGTGTGCGTGACTGATGTTGTTGCCGCTGACGGGCCTCTTTCCACAAATATCACAAACTCGTGCCATGGTATCCTCACTTGCCTTGAAAAATCTCTTGACAAATATAGAAAAAAGGGGAGTGGCTCGCAATGGAATTTTTCTGGAGAGCTGCTTCTGTACATTTGCGCTCGCCGCCAACTTCACATCTCTTGCACGGGGAAAAGGCGATAGAGCATTCTTGGGATGCATCTCGCGTAACGATTGCAATTCAATTTCTTTCTTACAACATTCAGCAAAGCCACACAGACACACATACACGTACCCGGAGGTGTGCAATGGCGATTCGTATTTTTGCTACTGGTGGAACATTCGACAAAGAATACAATGAGTTAGATGGAACGCTCTTCTTCAAGGACACGCACATTCAGGAAATGCTGAGGTTGGGCAGGTGCAATCTCGACGTGTCCATCCGTACCCTGATGATGGTTGATAGTCTGGAAATGACGGAAAGCGACCGGCACCTGATTGTCGAGAGCTGCAGAAAAGAAAAGGAAGAGAAGATTGTCATCACGCACGGCACGGATACCATGGAGCTGACGGCGAGAGCGTTAGGCCAGGCGGCATTGAGCAACAAGACGATTGTACTGACCGGCGCGATGATCCCGTACAAGTTCGGCAGCTCCGACGGGCTGTTCAATCTGGGGAGCGCACTGGCGTTTGTGCAGACGTTGCCCGTCGGCGTGTACATCGCAATGAACGGGCGTTACTTCTTTTGGGATAACGTGAGAAAGAACAGAAAGACGGGGCAGTTCGAAGAGGCCCGATCTCAGAGGTAGTAGACTAACTGCTATGAAAATAGACATTTTCATCCGGCGTGGTGAAGCCCGGATTCATGATCGCTGATGTTACGCAATCCAAAATATGGAACCCTTTCAGGGTTCGATGACTAATTGGTCTTCATTGTCGGGGCGTTGCCCCGACCTGTAATATGTAACGCCTTCGGCGTTGATGACATCGGAGCTGTTTCTAGAGTGTGCGCTTCTCTTCATTCCCGAAAGGGGATGACATCAGAGACTAATACCTCTCCACACGCAGCGTGGAGAGGCCTGCCTTGGCATCGATGAAGATTCTCTTCGTCGCTTCCGCAAAGTTGTCGGTTCGATAGATACGATCGCTCGCCTTTTCAAACCCAACAAATCGCTTGCTGGAGAGTCCACTTTCCAGACGAATCTCACACCCCACTGAGTCAGGGACGAACACCTTCAGCGTCGAGACTCCCGTTTCGATTCTGCAGCGCATGTCGCGCTCCGGTATGCCGAGATACAAGCATACGTTCGCCGCACCAGCATCGATGGACACATTTTCCACCCTGAACGGACGAAGATCGAATTCAACATTCGCCGCGCCGACGTCGAAGTTCATATCCCAAAGCGGCACGGGGCTGAGGCGAATCTCTCCGACGTTCAACGACTTCTCGCCCCTCCACGACTTCAGATGAACAGAACCTTCAAGCTTCAGCGAGAGACGAATCGCGCTATCGGTCAACTGGTGATCAAATGCGTAACGTCCGATGTTCGTCCTGAGCTTTGCCGCGAGCGTATAGCCCAGCACGGTATCCACGGTGAACTTCCCCGCCGCGGCATCAAAGTTCAGCGTTGCCCTTGCGAATCCCGCAGGCATCGGTTCGGTGAACTCCTGTACAAGCACGTCACCCCCGTCGCTTTCCCAATCGTCGACACGGATGGCGTCGAGCCACGCAAAACTTGCCAGGGCATACACGAACCACGCAAGACCGATTCCGGCTACTGCTGCAAGCACGTTTCGCACGAGATTCTGCTTGATCATCATCGCAAGTCCGACGAGCACAAGAAGAAGCGGCCAAAACTTCCATACTGTGCTCCAACCGACATCGATCCAAAAATCTTCCCCTAACAAAAAAAACGTGCCCAGTGCGACAAAAAGCACTCCCCAGAATAGGCGTGATGGTTTCATGACATTGCGTTGATTGGTGGTAACCACGATCGACATCCGTTGGAAGATACGAGTTTTTCTGAGGTGATGTTTCGCCATTGCATCCTACGCTGCATGGAAGTATATTGCAGACGCATTCATGATCGGACAAGCACGACACAATGCAACCGCCCTTTCGGTCATCAACCGAACACTGGGAACGTCGGAACAAGGCCGCACGTACACACGCGCCATTGCCGTCATCATCGCGGTGAGTTTTTTCGTGTTTACGGCGACGCATGTATGGTGTTCGTGCTTGCTTTTGTTTGTC
>CAZIKE010000069.1:11237-20385 GCA_964539775.1 uncultured Chitinophagales bacterium | reverse complement strand
CGTCGGTTGTTGAACCGCAAGGGACGCGAAGAAGGCGCTAAGTGCGCGAAGTGTTCCTTGTACCTTCTATGAACATCAATGAAGAAATTATTTAGCATCATTGTTCTTGGCGTCCTCTGCGCCTTCCCTGCGCCTTTGTGGTTAACCTTCGCACAGCCGAAACTCCTCGATGACTTCGAGACACTTACGGGCTGGCGGGCGATTCCCTCCGAAGGCGCGAAGCTGACCCTCTCGCAGGGCGAAGGCAGGGCGGGTAAGGCAATTGTGATGGAATTCGATCTTACGGGCGCCTACGGCTACACAATTGCGCAAAAGGACTTCGCCCTCGACCTTCCCTCCAACTACCAGTTCACGTTCGATCTAAGAGCCGACATTCCGGTGAATAACTTCGAGTTCAAGCTGTTAGACTCACTCGGCAACGTGTGGTGGATCAAGAAACTCAATGTGGAATACCCCAAGCAATGGGAAAAGCAACGCATCAAGAAGAGGCATCTCTCGTACGCGTGGGGGCCTTCGGGTGGCGGCGAGATTCATCGCGTCGCGAAGATCGAGTTCGTCGTTTCGTCCGGCACCGGCGGGAAGGGGAAAGTGTTCATTGATAACTTCCGTTTCGAGCCGATCGATGACGAAGCGGCGCGGCTCGCACGCGCGTCGTTCGATGCTTCATCGCTCGCGAAAGGAGGCGAGCCGCTCATCAACGAAAAAGGGACGGTGCTTACCAACTGGAGCGGCAGACGAGAGATGGAGTGGCTTGCCATCAACTTCCATCATCTCAAAGAGATCGGCGGATTGGTGATTGAGTGGGACTCGGTCAATTACGCTACGGCGTACGAGGTTCAGCTTTCTGACGACGGGAACGAATGGACAACCGCGTACAAAGTAACCAACGGCAATGGTGGGAAGGATTTTATTTACCTTCCGGAAAAGGATGCACGCATTGTGCGTATGGCATGCTCAAAAAGTTCTGCCCGTCGCGGATACACCATTCGGCGTCTGGAAGTAAAGGGACCCGAGTTCGCGCAATCTCCCAACGAGTTTTTCACGGCATTGGCGCGGGAGTTTCCACGCGGGTACTTTCCAAGGTACTTTCTCAACGAGCAAGCGTACTGGACCGTTGTGGGGGTCAACGGCGACACGAAGGAGGCGCTCATGAACGAGCTGGGCGCGGTTGAAGTTGACCAGCTCGGTTTCACGCTTGAGCCTTTTCTGTTTCTCAATGATTCGCTCATCACGTGGAACGACGTTGAGCGAAGCCAGTCGTTGCTGGATGAGTATCTGCCCGTTCCCCTCGTGACGTGGCGGCGAGGCGACCTGAAACTGACTGTGCGTGCCTTTGCAGCCGGCACAGCCGGTAACTCGATGTTGATTGTCAGCTATCGGGTCGAAAATCTTGCCGGGAGTCCGCTTCGAGGAAAACTCTTTGTGGCACTTCGTCCCTACCAGGTCAATCCTCCGTGGCAGTGGTTGAACAGCGTTGGCGGTGCATCGCGCATTGATAGCATTCGCAACGCCGGCGGGTTGCTGTTCGTGCAGAACAAGACGGTTATCCCCATTTCCAATCCGAGCGGCTTTGGCGCAACAAGTTTTGACAGCGGCGAGATCGTCGAGTACCTGCAGCACGGCAGCTTGCCGACGATGCAGGAAGCGTCGGATGCGCGCGGGTTTGCTTCCGCGGCGTTGATGTACGACTTCAGCATCGTTGCAGACCTTCCGCGTGAGTACCATATCGTTGTGCCGTTCCATGCCTGGAGTGGCTCGCCAACGCCCGGCATGGGCGAAAGCGCGGACATCTACGCGGCAATGGCGTACGAGTCCACCATCGCATGGTGGAAGTCGAAGTTGAACACCGTTCGCATCACGCTGCCGAAAGCAGCGCAACCCATCATCAACACGATCAAATCCAATCTGGCGTATATCTTCATCAATCGCGATGGACCCATGATTCAGCCCGGTTCGCGCAGCTACGAGCGCTCCTGGATTCGTGACGGATCATTGACGTCAACGGCCTTACTGGAGATGGGTGTGAAGGACGAAGTGCGTGAATTTTTGGATTGGTACGCGAAGTACCAATTTCCCAGCGGGAAGATCCCCTGCGTGGTCGATCAGCGCGGCGGCGACCCGACGAACGAACACGATAGCCACGGTCAGTTCATCTACGCGGTGATGCAGTACTTCCACTTTACAAGAGACACAGCGTGGCTGCGCGGGAAGTTCGATCATGTTGTCAAAACCGTCCGCTACATCCAATCGCTGCGAGCGGAACGGAAAACCGAGAGGTACAAACACGGAACGCCCGAGGAGCGTGCGTGTTACGGTCTCGTGCCCGAGTCCATTAGTCACGAGGGCTACTGGGCCAAGCCGATGCATTCGTACTGGGACGACTTCTTTGTCCTGCGAGGCCTGAAGGATGCCACAGCCATTGCTGCAATCCTGGGTGAGCGAGAGCTGACAAAGGAATTTGCTGCAGAACGAGATGACTTCCGCACAGACCTCTACGCCTCAATGCGGCTTGCAATGCAAAACAAGAACATTGATTTCATTCCCGGCTGTGTAGAGTTGGGTGATTTTGATGCGACGTCAACAACGATCGGGGTTCATCCTGCGAACGAACTGGGTTTCATTCCCGAGCCTCAACTGCACAACACGTTCGATCGGTATTACGAGTATTTCCGGAAGCGTCGTGATGGAGCCATCGAGTGGAAGGACTACACGCCGTATGAGAATCGGGTCATCGGCACGTTTGTGTATCTCGGTCAGAAACAACGGGCGCACGAAGCGTTGAACTTCTTCATGAAGGATCGCCGTCCGTCGGGATGGAACCATTGGGCCGAGGTTGTTCATCGTGATCCGCTCACGCCGAAGTACATCGGCGACATGCCGCATACGTGGTGCGGGTCTGATTTTATCCGATCGGTGCGGGCAATGTTTGTGTACGAACGCGAGAGGGATTCAGCTCTGGTCATCGGAGCGGGTATTGCGGATGAGTGGGTGAAGGACTCAGCCGGCGTCAGTGTGGAAGGACTTCCCACGTACTACGGACTTCTCAGCTACACGATGAAGCAGAAGGGGAAAAGCGTGATCGTCAGCCTGAGTGGCGACGTACAGGTTCCATCGGGCAAGATTGTTGTGAAGTCGCCCCTGTCGCAGCGCATCAAGTCTGCAGTCACGGGCAAGAAGCGGCTTCGAGTCGGTAAGGACAATGAAGTGGTGCTTCACAACTTGCCTGCGGTCGTGGAGTTGAGGTATTGACTCTGCCATGATCGTCGAACAGTCGAGAAAGGATGAACAAGCGCGCCAGACATAGTATCCGACTCAACGGTACCTGGGACTTCGAGCCGTCGAACGATGCGGCGGCGCCGTCGGCGTGGGCTTATCATATTGCTGTTCCCGGACTCGTAGATTGCCTCGAGCCGCGCGCCGATTGGAAGGAGTTCAAGTATTTCTGGTATCGCACGACGTTCGATGTTGGTGAGGCAGCCGAGCTTGCCTTTGTCGTCATTGAGCAGGCTATGTTCGGCACCGAAGTCTGGCTCAACGGGAAACATCTCGGCGGTGATATTGCCTGCTACACATCGCAGGAGTACGATGCACGCAGTGTACTTCGGGTTGGCGAGAACGAACTGATCGTTCGTGTCGGCAGACGGGAAGAACTGCCGAAGCACAGCGCCGTGGGGAACGATCAAGAGCGGAGCGACTGGATTCCGGGCATCTGGGGGGATGTGTACCTGCTGCAATGCGGAAACCCGCGCATCAAACTCGTGCAGGTCATCCCCCACATTGACTCAGGCATTGCCGAGGCCAAAGTGTGGGTTGCGAATCTGTCGGACCGCACAGCGCAAGTGGCGCTTCTCTGCCAGATCGTTGAAAAGAACTCCAGGAAGCCTGCGTCGTCCGAAGCGACACAGATGGTTGAAGTCCCGGCCAACGACGAACGCATCGTGAGTTTCGCGTTGAACATCGCCAGGCCGTCGCTCTGGTCTCCCGAAAATCCTTTCCTCTATGCTCTCGAATCCAGAATCCAGAATCCAGAATCCACCCTTGACTCGTGCCTGACCATCTTCGGCATGCGCGAGTTCAAGATCGTTGACGGTGATTTCTTTCTCAATGGTAAGAAGATTCTCCTGCGCGGAGGCAACATTGCCTTCCACCGCTTTTTGTCGGATGCCGATCGAGGAATGCTGCCGTGGGACCCCGAGTGGATCAGGCGCGTGTTGATAGACATTCCGAAGGCACACAACTTCAATTTCTTCCGGATCCATCTCGGACACGCATACAATCGCTGGTACGACATTGCCGACGAGTACGGCATGTTGCTGCAGGACGAGTGGATGTTCTGGACGACGACGGGAACGAAGGAGCAGATCACGCACGAATTCACGTGCTGGCTTCGAGACAACTGGAACCATCCCAGCATTGTTATCTGGGATGCCCTGAACGAATGCTCGGATGCTGTGGTTCAACGCGAGATTGTGCCCCAAATGAAGAGACTCGACCCAACGCGTCCGTGGGAATCGGTGGACTTGGTTGAAGACCACCCGTACATCTACTCCTTAGGTCCGGTACTTAACGCGAAACGCTTCGGCTTCACGCGCGGGCTTGACGAAATCGAGCGCTCACTGACGCCGTCGGTGCTCAATGAGTTTTGCTGGTGGTGGTTGGACAAGGACTTTAATCCCACATCACTGATGAAGGGTGTCGTCGAGCGCTGGTTGGGGCCACGCTGGACGCGGGACGATCTCATCCGTCATCAGTCCTTCTTAGTGACTGAGCTGGTGGAACTGTTCCGCCGTATGGGCGTGGATGCGATTCAGCCGTTTGTGTATCTCAGCAACAATGCCGGCCCGACGGCGCATTGGTTCGTGGGCGAGATCAAGAATCTTGAGCCGAAGCCCGTTCTTGGGGCGTTGAAAAATGCTTTCAGTCCGTTCGGCGTGAGCATCGAACTCTGGGATCGGCATTTCTTTCCCTCCGAGCAGCGAACCGTGCGTGTGTTTGTGTTCAACGACCGGCCCGAGGAACAACGCGGCAGACTGCGCTGTGGAGTCGTGAATGACCGCGGGCAGTGGTGGTTCGAGACACAACATGATATCAGCGTACCGGCAAGCTCTACGGCCATCGTCTCGTTCACACTGCCGTTTCCGTCGCGCGAAGGAGAATGTCGAATCCGCGCCGAACTTCTGCATGGTGGGGAGTGTCGTGCATGGTCGGAGAAGCCTGCCTGTGTGTGTAGCGTGCCGCAAGTGGCGCGCCTGGTGCGGGAGTCGCTTCTTGCTCTCACTGCTGCCGATCAGGAACTCAGAACTTTTCTGGAAGAACGTGGATTACACATCTGCTCGATTTCGGACATGAACGTGAGAGGCGCCGACGCGCTTATCGTTGGTGAAACAATGCTTTTCAGCGATGAGTATCAATCGCGCCTGGGTGCAGTGACGAAGTTTCTCGAATCGGGCAGGACCGTCGTCGTGCTCGAACCGGAGTACGGCGTCAGCGATCAGGAGACAGTCAACGTGGCATTGGGATTGGAGCTGGACATTCGGCGGCGCGAGGACAAAGACAAGGGGGGATATGATTCGTACCTGTTTGCCGAGGACTCAGCCCATCCACTGTGGAAAGGTATTGCTTCGGAACATCTCAAGATCTTCAACGGCGCTTACGGCGGCGAGGTCGTGTCGCAGCACGATGTGCGACCGAACAAAGAAATGCATGTGGTCGCTCGTTGTGGACTCGGCCTTGCGGCTCCGGCGGTGTTCGAGATACCGTACGGGAAGGGCAAGGTGATCGTTTCGCGGCTGCAACTGCGCGGGCGTCTCATGAAGGGGACACAGCCGCATCAGCTCTATGCACGGCGGCCGGACCCCGTCATTCAACGCTATCTCATCAATCTGGTTTCGTATGCTGTTGAATCGTCGTATGACTGACCGGAGGCGAAGATCATGATCACGCGTGACTACGTCATGCGCATGGTGAGCCTGCTGGTGAAAGTGCTGCAACGCGTGCTGGGCTTGAAGAAGGCACACAACTTTGTCGAAGCACGCAGGGAACTGACCAATGCTTATCGTACGCTTCTCGGGCTAAGCCCCGATCTGGCGCATAGCTTTCCGGACTCGCAACTGATCGAACTGCTGGGAACCGATCGAGAAACCAGAGCCGTCAGGTGTTACGTGGTTGGAGTTCTTTTGCAGGAGGAATCCGAGCTGGACTATCTTGCCCATCGTCAGGAGAAGGCCGACGAGTTGTGTGCAAAGGCGCTGAGCCTTCTGCTGACGGCATTTCTGGAGAGTCCTTCGCCCATCGAAGCGGACCACGAAGCGCATATCGAACGTTGTATTCGGTTACTTCAAGGTGCAAGCTTGCCGCCGCTGTTGTTAGAGAAATTGTTTGAGTATTACGCTCGGACGTCGAGATACGACAAGGCAGAAGATGTGCTGTTTGAACTTCTTCCGTACGACAGGAAATATCGCGACATAGGAGCGTCCTTCTTCGAAGAGCTGCTTGGCAAAGCTGATGAGGAGATTGTTGCAGGCGGCCTCACACGAGAGGAAATCCATGAATTACTCGTAGCAATTAAGGAAGGTACATCTCGATGATGAGAGCATTTCTGCGTCGCGTTGCAATCGGGACTGTCGTCCTCCTTGTTGTGCCAACGGCATCGGCCCGTCAGTTGCGTGTTCTCAACCTGTTCATTGAGCGCAGGATTGACTCTCTGCTTTCGTTGATGACGCTCGAGGAAAAGTTAGGACAACTGAACCAACGCGTGGGAGGATTCGACCATGTGACGGGGACGATTCGAGACCAAGATGCAAGGATGTTGCGCGAGGGAAGGGTGGGATCGTACCTCGGCGTGGTGGGCGCGGAGAAGACGCGCCGCTTGCAGAAGATTGCCGTGGAGGAATCGCGGCTGGGCATTCCGCTCCTGTTCGGACTTGATGTGATTCACGGATTCCGCACGACCTTCCCGATTCCGCTGGCAGAAGCTGCAACGTGGAATCCGGCGCTGGTGGAGCAGGCGGCGCGTGTGGCCGCACGCGAAGCAACGGCGGCGGGAATCCACTGGACGTTTGCACCGATGGTGGATATTGCGCGCGACCCACGCTGGGGACGCATCGCCGAAGGAGCCGGTGAGGATCCATTCCTTGGCTC
Source organism: uncultured Chitinophagales bacterium (assembly GCA_964539775.1). Lineage (GTDB taxonomy): Bacteria > Bacteroidota > Ignavibacteria > UBA10030 > UBA6906 > CAADGV01. The sequence continues at coordinate 13,245 of CAZIKE010000069.1, read as the reverse complement.
GGCCATGGCGGCTGCAAAGGTTCGGGGATTCCAGGGCGGGAACCTGAGCGATCCGTACTCGCTGCTGGCCTGTGCAAAACACTTTGCCGCGTACGGTGCTGCGGAGGCGGGTCGGGACTACAACACCGTTGACATCTCGGAACGCACGTTGCGCGAAATCTATCTGCCGCCGTTCAAGGCTGCCGTTGAAGCCGGCGTCGGCACGCTCATGTCGTCCTTCAACGAAATTGCAGGCGTGCCCAGCTCCGGGAATCGTTGGTTGATGACGGACGTGTTGCGCGGCGAATGGAACTTCAACGGGTTTGTGGTGAGCGACTGGGAGGCAATCCTGGAGATGATCAATCACCGTGTGGGCGCAACACGCACGGATGTTGGCGTGCTGGCGCTGCATGCCGGTGTGGATATGGATATGGTGAGCGGCATCTACGCAAACGAAATGGTGGGCGCCGTGCGAGCAGGTCGTTTAGGAGAGACTCTCGTCAATGAAGCAGTGCGTCGGGTGTTGCGAGCAAAGTTTGCACTCGGCCTGTTCGAGAATCCCTACCGCAACTGCGACACGCTGCGCGAGAAGGCCGAGATGCTTACCCCCGACCATCTCGCACTGGCTCGACAAGTCGCGCAGCAGGCGATCGTGCTTCTGAAGAACAGGAACAACGTGCTGCCGCTGAGCAAGACCATCAAGCGGCTTGCAATCGTCGGACCGCTTGCCGATGATCGGCATGAGCCAAAGGGACCCTGGGCCGCAGAGGGAAGGGCAGAAGATGTGGTGACCGTACTCGAAGGCGTGCGCGCAAAACTTGGTTCGGCGGCGCGCATTGACTTTGTGAAAGGTTGCGAGATTCTTGGAGACTCCGGTGCCGAGTTCGACCGGGCTGTGAGGACGGCTCGGAATGCCGATGCCGTGATTGCGGTGGTAGGCGAACGAGAAACGATGAGCGGCGAGGCGGCAAGTCGCGCCTACTTGGATCTTCCCGGACGTCAGGAGGAACTAGTGCGCAAACTTCGCACGACGGGCAAACCCCTAGTTGTTGTGGTGATGAGTGGGCGTCCGCTCACGCTTGCGTGGCTCGACGAACACGCGGATGCACTCGTTGAGGCCTGGTTTCTCGGCTCGCAATCGGGCAATGCCATTGCCGACGTGCTGTTTGGCGATGTCAGTCCGAGCGGCAAGCTGCCGGTGACATTTCCGCGGACACTCGGGCAAGTGCCGATCTACTACAACCACAAGAGTACGGGACGCCCGCCGGTGGATACACTGAAGTATACGTCGAAGTACATTGATGCGCCGACCGCGCCGCTATTTCCTTTTGGGTTTGGACTTTCGTACACAACCTTTGTGTACAGTCATCTCAGGCTCTCGGATTCTTCGATGAGTCCAAAACAGACTCTTCGGGTGATGGTGGATGTGGAGAATGCGGGAACACGGGACGGAGATGAGATTGTGCAGCTTTACATTCGAGATGAGGTGGCGAGTGTGACGCGCCCGGTGAAGGAGCTTAAAGGGTTCCGGCGTGTGGCGTTGAAGGCAGGGGAGAAGAAAACCGTTGAGTTTACGCTAACGCCCGATGATCTTGCATTCTATAATTTAGAGATGAAGTGGGTGGTCGAGCCGGGGTGGTTTACGGTCATGGTAGGGGGGAACTCTGCCGAGACGATTCAAGCGCGGTTTGAACTTCTGATGGAGTAAGAGACCTGGTTGAACTTGTGACCCCACCCCGTCCCTCTCCGTGGAGGGAGATGTGGCGCTGGTGATGATGAAACAGATGCTGTTGAAAAAGAAAGTCAAGAAGGCGCGAAGAACACGAAGAGGAAAGCAGAGCGTTTGCTTTTCATTTCAAGACGTTGCCTTGTGCGAAAACCCAAGTTCAACCCAACCCTTGCTTCACCTCTCCCTCTCCTTTGAGGAGAGCGACGGGGAGAGGTAACCAGGGCGCAACCAAAATCAAAGCTCAACCAAACCTAAGCTCTATCTCTCCCTCTCCTTTCAGGAGAGGGGCGGGGAGAGGTT
>CAZIKE010000069.1:0-11137 GCA_964539775.1 uncultured Chitinophagales bacterium | reverse complement strand
CCAAACCTAAGCTCTATCTCTCCCTCTCCTTTCAGGAGAGGGGCGGGGAGAGGTTTCGAGGGCCCGTGTGACCCCACCCCGTCCCGCCCCTTGGAGGGGAGGGAGATGTAGCGCAAGTTGTAGAGGAGGTGGAGATGGAGTAGAAGAACAGACGATGAAGCTTGTGGGAAAACAGAAGCTCAACGAAACACGCATGCAACCAAATCTCGGCCTAACCTCTCCCTCTCCGTGTAGGAGAGGGACGGGGAGAGGTAACCAGGGCGCAACCAAAATCAAAGCTCAACCAAACCTAAGCTCTATCTCTCCCTCTCCTTTCAGGAGAGGGGCGGGGAGAGGTTCGAGGCTGAAACGGATGTGGAAATCTGCTTTGACTCTCCTGCTCATTCTTCTGTGTGCAGGTTGCAACACGACATCCGACCCGCGCACCGAGATCGTGTTCTGGGCGATGGGGGCCGAAGGCGAGCACGTCGCGAAGTTGATGCCCGAGTTCGAGCGACATCATCCGCATCTGAAGGTGCGTGTGCAGATGATCCCCTGGAATGCGGCACACGAAAAATTGCTGACCGCGTTCGCAGGCAATTCACTTCCGGACATGGCGCAGCTCGGCAATACATGGATTCCGGAGTTCCGATTGCTCGATGCTCTGGAAAACCTCACTCCCTATGTGCAGCAGTCACCGACGATCAACGAAACGAGTTACTTCGCGGGAATATGGGATACCAACGTGCTCGACTCGGCGCTGTTCGGCGTTCCGTGGTACGTTGACACGCGTGTGATGTTCTACCGTTCCGACCTGCTGGCCCGTGTGGGGTACGGTGAGTTTCCCAAGTCGTGGGATGAGTGGTTCGATGTGTGCGACAAACTTGTAAAGCAGAAGGTTGCAGAGTACGGCGTGTTCTTTCCCACCAATAACGAGTGGGCACCGCCGGTGCTGATGGGTGTGCAGTTGGGCGCGACCTTGTTAAAGGAAAACGCAACGCGCGGTGATTTCAGCCGCAGGGAGTTTCGTGATGCGCTGCGGGCATTTCATCGCTTCTTCCTCAACGGCTGGGCTCCGGTGAAGACCACGCAGATCGTGAACATCTATCAGGGCATGGCCGATCGTGTGTTTGCCATGCACATCACGGGTCCCTGGAACATCGGCGAGTTCAGCCGTCGGATGCCGGAACGGTTGAAGAACGCTTGGATGACGGCTCCGCTCCCGGGACCGCATGGCGGGATCGGCGCGTCGCTTGCCGGTGGGTCGAGTCTTGTCATCTTCGCGCATTCAAGAAAGAAAGCCGAGACGTGGAAGGTAATCGAGTTCCTCTCGGAGCCTTCTGTGCAGGTGGAGTTCTACCGCCTCACGGGAGACCTGCCGGCACGCACGGAAGCATGGCACGATACCGCACTCGCCAGGAACGTGTATGCACGGGCATTCTTCCGGCAGCTTCAACATGTGGTTGCGATGCCGAAAACTCCCGAGTGGGAACAGATTGCTCAGAAAGTCCGCGAGTATGTCGAGTTAGTCTCGATGAACCGCTTGTCGGTGGAAGAAGCCACGCAGGCTCTGGACAGAGACGTTGACTTGATGTTGGAGAAGCGGCGGTGGATGCTGGCGCAACGGTGAGAACCTTGAACCCTGTCCGAAGGACTCCTTTGGAGAACCTTGAACCAAAACGTAGAACTCCATTCGACTGAGCTAACGTACCAATGCGAGACAGAACTCATATCAAGGTAGCGTTCTTCTTCCTCGCGCCCGCGCTTCTCGCAATTGGGATTTTCTTCTTCGTCCCAGTCATCGCGGCGCTGGTGCTGAGCTTTACGGATTTCGACATTTATTCTCTGGCACATATCGAATATGCCCGTTTCATTGGGGTGAGGAACTACGAGCGCATTCTTGCCGATCCGCTGTTCTGGACGGCGCTGAAGAACACGCTGTACTTTCTGCTGGTGGGTGGGCCGCTTACGATTGCTGTCTCGCTTGCGGCAGCGTTGCTGTTGAACTCGAAGCTTGTGCGGCTCAAGACACTGTTTCGCACGGCGTACTTTGCGCCTGTCGTCACGACTCTGGTGGCCATTGCCGTCGTCTGGCGCTTCGTGTATCACCCACGCTTCGGGTTGCTCAATTACGTCCTCTCGTGGTTCGGCGTGCCGCAGATTGATTGGCTGGGCGACCCGACGTGGGCGATGCCCGCGATTATTCTCATGGCCGTCTGGAAGAACTTCGGCTACAACATGATCATCTTCATTGCCGGGCTGCAGAACATTCCGCAGGAACTATACGAAGCGGCAAGTATAGACGGAGCGAGCGCGTGGCAGCAGTTCACCTCCGTCACCATTCCCATGCTTGCCCCGACCACGCTGTTCATCACCGTCATTACCATGATTGGCTACTTCCAGCTCTTCGCCGAGCCGTACGTAATGACGCAAGGCGGACCGCTGAACTCGACGCTCAGTATTGTGCTCTACATGTATCAGATGGGCTTCCGGTGGTGGAGCATGGGCTACTCTGCCGCGCTGGCGTTCGTGCTGTTCGCGATGATTCTTGCAGCGTCACTGATACAAACGCGAGTACAGAAGATTGCGGGGCATGACCGCTAACCGTTACACTCATACCTGTCATGGGTGGGGCGTTCCCCCGTTGCTTGAAAAGCAGCAACGGGGTCGGGCTGCTTCGGGCTTCGCTTCGCTCCGGTGCCGCCAGAAAACGGCGGCACTAAACCCTTCGCATCCCTAACGCGCGTAAACCGAACCGGAACGTTGATGGTTGAACAGAGAACAAACCCGACGGCTGCGCGCACATTGAACTCCTACCGGAGTTCGTTAGCAACGCGTACATATCCCTCTACCAACATCGAACTCCTGCGGCAGTTCAAAGGCATGCCACCGCAAACGCAGTCAGCCTTTCCTGAATCCCGTAGGGATTCCATGTTTGTTGAAGAAAATCCACAGGAAAGCCCGGAACTCCTTCAGCAGTTTAACAACGTTCGTATTCCGAGACCAATGAGCATGAAACCCTCATGAAGCGGACAATCATCAAAGCAACCCTCTACGGAATCCTGATAATCACAGCGGGCATTACTCTGGCGCCGCTCCTCTGGATGCTCTCGGCGTCGTTCATGCCGCGGGGAGATGCCAGTGTGTTTCCGCCGCCGTTTGTTCCGAAGACATTCACTTGGGAACATTACGTTGATTTGTTCACGAGGGGAAATCTCGCCCGATATCTCTTTAACAGCGCGTTCCTCTCCGTTGCGGTTACGCTCATCTCTTTGCTCATCAACTCGATGGCCGGATACGCCTTCGCCAAGTATCGTTTCCAAGGGAAGGACTCGCTCTTCAAACTGCTTGTGTCGTCCATGATCATTCCGTCGCAGGTGACGATGCTGCCGCTCTTCCTGATGCTCAACAAGATGGGCTTCATCAATACGTACATGGGCGTGATCATTCCTGGCATGGCGAGTATTTTCGGAATCTTTCTGATTCGTCAATTTGCGATGGGTATCCCCGACAGTCTCATCGAAGCGGCGCGCATCGATGGCGCAAGCGACCTTAGGATTTATTTCTCATTGATTCTGCCGTTGTGCAAACCGATCCTGATCACACTGGCAATCTTTACGTTCATGGGAACGTGGAATGACTTTCTCTGGCCGTTGATTGTGATGACGGATGATTCGATGTACACGCTGCCGGTTGCGCTGGCGAATCTCTCGCTCGAACATGTGCAGGACACGGAACTGATGATGGCCGGCAGTGTGATGACGATTGCCCCGGTGTTGATTCTCTTTGCCGCCGTGCAGCGCTATTACATCAGCGGCATCATGGCGGGAGGGTTGAAGGAATGAAGCAAACGATGGCCGCCTGCGTGCTTGCATCCGTGCTCCCTTCCGTTCTCTGTGCACAGGCCCTGAACGATGAGGAGGCGTTGGCACGCGTGGGAACGCGAGAGATCACCGTTGGGGAGTTTCGTCAACGCCTCGACCTGATGCCCTGGCCGGGCAAGGACAATCCGGAGACGAGAGACTCTGCCAAGATCGCTGCACTGGCATCCCTTGTTGCTGAAAAGCTGCTGTCCCTGGAGGCCGTTGAGCGGGGCATGGCACTGAGTCCCGCAACTTCCGCTTCGCTCGCTGCAATTGAACGAGTTCTCGCACGCAACGAGCTGTACCGAGTAGAGGCCGCTGAACGCGTCCAGATCGATTCTGCGGAAGTGATGAAGGGACTTGAACGCTACGCTGTGCTGCTTCGATTGAATGTCTTTGTGGTTGATTCACCGCATCGAGCGGAAAAATTAGCCGCGCATCTTGCTGCTGCGGATTCGTCCGTTCACCTGGATGGAGTGCTCTCCCACGATACTGTCGTGATCGGGTACGGCGATTTACATCCCCAGTACGAGGATGCTGCTTTTGCACTGTCGAAGGAGGGCGAAGCATGTGCTGCATTCTCAGAACGATATGGATGGGCAGTGTTTCAATTGTTAGAACGCGCAACGAATCCTGCCTATGCCCGGCAGAGCATTCAGGAACGCCTGACGACGGTGACGCAGAAACTCCGCCAACGCAAAGAAGGGCTGCTTGCCATACAGTTTGCTCGAGACCTTTTCTCTCACAGCCTGCAACTCGACTCGACCGCCTTCCATCTTTTTGCCGATAGTTTACATGCGATCATGGTCGCGGACTCAGCCTATCGACAGGGCGAGGTGTACGTTGTGCGCGGAGACGAAGTTGATCGGCTACGCCGGCAGCTCGCGCCTGCACTCGGGCGCACCTTCGCGCGGATGGGGGATTCGAATGTGACGCTGGAGGAAATCGTCGGTGAGCTGAAGTTCTTTCCGCTTCGATTCTCCTCACTTCGGAAAGGCTTCTTTCTCCGCGCGTTGAACCAGGACATCCGGCTCATCATCGAGGCGGCGCTCATGTCGCAGGAGGCGCAGAGGCGCAACGTGCACCAGCGACCGGCGGTGCGCCGTGAGCTGGCGATGTGGGTTGATGCGATGCAGGCCGAGAAGGTGCTGAAGTTCCTACTGGATTCGCTCGGCCGAGCCTACGGAGCCGACACGGTGCAAGATCATCATGCCGCGAGCAGTGCGATGAAGCGCGCATCCGATGAACTCAATGCGTACATCCTGAAACTTGCTGATCGGCAACATGTGAGAATGGACTTTGAAAAGCTGAAGCAGGTTACGATCACACCCACGAACATGGTGACGCGGCGCTTCATTGGATTTGGCGGAGCGATGATGGCCGCGCCCATGCTGCTGCAAGTGTGGGAATGGCTGGAGACGTGGCAGAAGGCCGGAGGCGTCGCACCGTAGCCCAAGGATGGCGCCTCTTGTTTTTTCGGTCTGATGTTTCAATATTCCTTCGGTTCCTTCATTCCACACCCTTGCATGACTCGTCTCTTCTATGGTGCCGTCCTCGTATCGTTGCTCTTGTGCTGTGTCGTGAACGCTCAAGATCAGAAATCGCTTGTGCGGTTGTTGCGCAACACTGCTGAAACGCTCGCACCCGATCGGCGAACCTCCGTGTACGAAGTCAGCATCTCTCTACGCGAAGATACGGCAGTGATCGCGGGTGAGGTTTCAGAAGAGTCACTCAAGGTGAGGCTCTTTCAGTCCCTACGAGAGACTCTCCAGAAGAGAAGGAAAAGGATTGTGCTACGTGACGAGATGGTTCTGCTTCCTCATCCCTCACTTGGCGCAAGCACCTGTGGGCTTGTCACAGTCAGTGTTGCCAATCTTCGCTCCAGGCCGGGGCATGCGCACGAGCTTGTTACTCAGGCGTTGCTGGGCACGCCGCTCCGCATCCTGAAGAAGGCCGACGATTGGTGGCTTGTTCAGACTCCCGACGACTACCTTGGCTGGACGGACGCAGGCATTGCGGTGATAACGGAGAAAGACCTTGGTGCATGGGCGCAGGCGCCGAAGGTGATCGTCACAATTCCTTTTGCCCAAGCCCTCTCGTCTCCGAATTCCGATAGCGTGGTGAGCGACCTTGTCGCCGGAGACATTCTCAAGCTTGTTCACGAAGATCCGTCCTTCTTTGAGGTGGAGTATCCTGACGGACGCCGGGGGAGCATTGCTCGATCAGCGGGAGTCCATCTCGACCGATGGCTTCAGGAGGTCGAACCTACACCCGAAAGCATTGAGGCAACAGCGAGGCGCTTCATGGGTGTGCCGTACATGTGGGGTGGAACGTCGCCGAAGGCGATGGACTGTTCGGGCTTCACGAAGATGGTCTATTTTCTCAACGGTATCTTACTGCCACGAGATGCGAGTCAACAGGCGTATATTGGCGAGCCTCTTGTGCCTGAATCCGGGCTGGTGAATGTTCACAAAGGGGATCTTCTCCTGTTCGGGCAGAAGACAAAAGGGAAGGAACGCGTGACACACGTCGGGATCTATCTTGGTGATTGGCAATTCATGCACGCCAGCGGGGATGTCCATATCAACAGCTTGCATCCCGGGCATCCACACTACAGTCGGCGGCGTGCAGAGACGTTCCTGCGTGCCGTGCGCGTCATCGGCGTTGGTGAGGAGCGTGGGGTGCGCCGTCTTCGTAACATCCCTTTCTTTCATCACCATGTTTCTCAGCCGTAGAGAATTCCTTGCCCGCTGCGCGGGAGTAATGGCAGTAGGCGGCCGGCTCCCCCGGCTTTTCTCGAGTGACCTCGAACCGCGAATGGAGGTGGCACCGATGCAGCTTCGTTTCTTCCCTTATACGTTAGAGCTGAAACATACATTCACGCTGGCTGGGAGCTCACGCTCAACCACACCCGTTATGCTTGTCGAAGTTGAACACGAGGGTATCGTTGGCTACGGCGAGGCGTCCATGCCACCCTATCTCGGCGAGACCCACGAGACGGCCCGAACCTTTCTCGCGCGCGTCAACTTTGCTCGTTACAACAATCCCGCGACGTTGGAGGATCTCTTGAAGGAGATTGATGCCATTGCTCCGGGCAACCATGCAGCAAAGGCTGCGGTGGATATTGCTTTGCATGACTGGCTGGGGAAGAAGATGAGCTTTTCCTGGTACCAGGTGTGGGGTCTCGATCCTGCAAAAACTCCCGTTACAACGTTTACGATCGGGATCGAAACAGATCGTGAGCTTCTCAGGCAGAAAGTGAGAGAGGCGGAAAGCTTCAAAGTGCTCAAAGTGAAGCTCGGACGCGACAACGACCGGGAGATGATCGAAACGATCCGTGAGGTGACCGACAAGCCTTTGCGGGCAGACGCCAATCAGGGATGGAAAGATCGAATGCACGCGCTGAGGATGATCGAGTGGCTTGCCGCCAAAGGCGTGGAGCTTATCGAGCAGCCTATGCCGAAAGAATTGGTAGATGACCACGCGTGGCTGAAAGAACGCAGCCCCATCCCGATCATCGGGGACGAAAGTGTCGTGCGGCTTCCGGATGTGCGCAAGGCGTGGGGAGTATACCACGGTGTCAACATTAAGCTGATGAAATGTACCGGCATGCACGAGGCGTACAAGATGATTCAGGTCGCTCGCGCCCTCGACATGAAGGTCATGCTGGGCTGCATGACGGAAACGTCGTGCGCGATTTCAGCAGCTACGCAGCTCTCGCCATTAGTGGATTTTGCCGATCTCGACGGTGCCGCGCTGGTGAAGAACGATCCCTTTGAAGGTGCGAGCATTGTTGACGGGAAAATGGTCATGCCGACTGGGTTAGGTGTCGGTGTCCGTAAGAAAAGCTGAGACTCATACGGCGGGCAATCTGGTATTGACAATATATTCGAGTTTCCTTACACTAAGGCGAGACCTTTCGACCTTGTGGTCATGTCCTGTCCTTTCACATTGCACTCGTCGCAGCATCCTTTTGCACAATAGCACTGAGGAGAATGCCTATGAGGTTTACTGCTACTGCCTTCATTGCTCTTCACATCCTAATTCACATCGCACACGCCGGAACAACGGGGAAGATTGTTGGTACCGTTACCGACAGCCAGACGGGTGAACGTCTTGTATCGGCGAACGTGGTTGTGCAAGGCTTGAATATCGGTGCGGCCACGAACGCCGATGGCTACTTCGCGATCCTCAATGTTCCTCCCGGGACGTACAGGGTGCAAGCTTCGTTGCTCGGCTATCGCAACACGATCGTCACTGAGGTTCGAGTTTTCATTGATCAAACTACCGAACTGAAGATACGGATGAATGAGGAGGCCGTTGAAGCAGAGGAAGTAACGGTGGTTGCCGAGCGGCCGGTGGTTCAGCGCGATGTTGCAGCCAGCACCGCCAACATCACGTCGGTAGAAGTCCAGAAACTTCCCACAGCATCCATCACGGGTGTCATTGGGTTGCAAGCAGGTGTGCAAACGACTATCGCAGGAGATCTGCTGGTTCGTGGAAGTGGCGGCGATGAGATTGCCAACGGTGGTGGCTCCGATCGCACGGTGGTTTTGCTCAACGGCCAGGCCTTACGCGATGGACGCGACAACTCCAGCTTTACCGGAATAAGCCTCACCGCGGTTGACAACATCCGGCTTACCACGGGGGGATGGAATGCTGAGTATGGCCAGGTACGTTCCGGCCTGGTGAACATCGTCACGAAGGAAGGCAACGCCCGGCAATACAGCTTTGGCGTGACTGCCCGTTATAGGCCCGCGGGAGCTAAGCACTTCGGACCGTCTCTGTACGATCGCGATTCGTACTTCATCCGTCCGTTTGTTGATCCGGCTGTGTGCTGGACGGGAACGGGCAAGGGGTACGATCCCGGTGCCTGGGACTACTGGACACGACGGCAGTACCAGGAATTCGGCGGGTGGAATCAGGTTGCAATCAATACCCTCACTGATCGCGATCCAACGAATGACCTCACGCCGCAAGCCGCACAGAAGTTATTCCTCTGGCAACACCGTCGCCGCGCAGATGTCTCGCTGCCGGATTACGATATTGATGCCGGCTTTGGCGGGCCGGTCATTCCCGGATTGAGCGAACACCTTGGCGACCTTCGATTCTTTGCGGCCTATCGCCGAACACGCACCGCGTATCTTATTCCCCTCTCCGACAGTGCATACAACGATCAGACCTTCCAATTGAAACTGACCTCCGACATCGCAAACGGCATGAAGCTTTCCGTGGAGGGTCTGTATTCGGAAGCCTTTGGAACCAACGACAACAACGCCGGCCTGCAGGGCATCTACCAAAGCCCCTCCAGTATTGCCGACAACATCAACTACACCTTTGGGAGTTACACCGATGCGCGCATCTTCACGCCCGAGTACTTCGCACCGACAGCAATTCGGCGGAAACTGCTTGGCGCAAAATTGACGCATCTGATTAGCCCGGAGACGTTCTACACCATTCAGCTTTCGATGTTCCAGTCTCGCTACAATACGGGGCCCGGACGCCGGCGTAACAATGCCCGCATTTTCCGCTTCGGCAACGATTACTATGTCGATGAAGCACCCTATGGATTCCAGGTCAGGCCGTTGACGGGCAACTACACCAGCAGTGAAGGCATCGGCGTGTCACCGGGCGGCCTTCGGATGGCCGGCGGCCTCAGCAATTCGCGCGACAATAGCATCGTCACCAACTACTCGCTTCGCATTGACTTCACCAGTCAGCTCGACAGGTACAACGAGCTCCAGGTAGGCGGTGAGTTTATTCTGACCGACAGCGATATCAAGTATGGAAGCGTGGACTCGATCTTTGTCACGGGAAGGACGTTTACCAAATGGCACACGTGGCCCAAGCAGGCCGCGCTGTACGTGCAGGACAAACTTGAGTTTGAGGGGATGGTTGCCAACCTTGGCGTGCGCCTGGACTATTCGTACGCTGGGGGAGAGTGGTATCGCTACGATCCCTTCTCCAAGGCATTCTCGCCAACACTCAACTTAGGTCTCGACACGCTCCTGCAGAAAGAGCCGACCAGAAAAAACATCACACTCAGTCCTCGTCTGGGCGTCGCCTTCCCCATCAGTGTGGATTCGAAACTGTTCTTCAACTACGGGCATTTTCGTTCACTGCCCACACCCGAGAACCTTTTTCTCATCCGTCGCACGACCGATGCCAATCCACAACTGACTCGACTGGCCAATCCGAATACGTTCCTGCCACGGACGATTCAGTACGAGCTCGGATATGAACACAATCTCTTCGATCAATTCTTGATCCGTCTCTCAGGATATTACAAGGACATTATGTACGAAACGCGGCTCGTTACCTACACGAACGACACATACAACACCAATTTTTCGATCAGTACAAACAACGAGTATCGCGACGTACGCGGTTTTGAACTGACGATCAATAAGAACCGCGGCGATTGGGTACAAGGGTTCATTAACTACACCTATGACGTCCGTTCCTATGGCTACTTCGGCTATTTGCGGTACAATGCCAACCGCTCGATTCAGAGCGACTATGAAGCGCGCAATGTCGAGACGCGCGTGTCGAAGCCTGTTCCTCGCCCCTATGCGCGCCTGAATGTCGATTTCTTTACGCCGTCCGATTTCGGCCCCGGCACAGAGGGTCTTCGCCCCCTGGGCGACTGGCGAGCAAACATTACTGCGGCGTGGAGTTCAGGGTACTATTTCACGTGGGACGGCGGCATTGCAACGCCCGGACTCGAGAACAATGTACAATGGCGAGATTTCTGGGGCGTTGATCTACGACTCACGAAGGCATTCAGAATCCTCGGGTTGAACGTTGAGTTTATTATGGACGTGACCAACTTGCTCAACCTTCGGTATATGACCGATTACGGTTTCTCCGACGTACAGGACCGCTACGATTACTTCAAGTCCCTGCATCTACCTTCCGACATCGCAGGCGATGTACTCAACCAGAAGCTCAAGTATCCCAACATCCCTGGAAGTGATCGCCCCGGTGACTATCGCAAAGAGGGCGTGGAATTTCAACCGATTGTTCCGGTGGCAACATTCTCGTTGCTTGGCTCAAGGGTTGAGTATTCCCAAACTCGCCCGTTTTATTATGTTGCCGATAGAAATGAGTATTACCAGTTGGTCAATGGAACGTGGCGGGTGGTGGATCGCAGTCGGCTGCAGCAGGTGCTCGACGATAAAGCGTACATTGATATGCCGAACCTCACCACATTATCGTTCCTGAACCCTCGAAACATTTTCTATGGTGTTCGGTTGTCATTCGACTTCTGATTCTCATGAGCATATCACGAGGAC
>CAZIKE010000068.1:0-20396 GCA_964539775.1 uncultured Chitinophagales bacterium | reverse complement strand
CAACTCCTGTTGCGAGTCCTGTGGCAGATCACAGGATTGCGCTGCGCTGGCTAACTATTGTTTATCTGGTTTCCACATAAAACGCCTGCATCTTCCTCCGTCGGCATAATACCACTTTGTGGGTTGGCTATCAAGTTCTTTGATTTCACGCTCTTCACTGCGTCGTGAAATGTCCTCAGGAAGTTAGACGGTTTCCGTCTAACACGCAACGGCCATCGGTCACACGTACCTCTTTTCGTCATTCCTGCTGTCGCAACGCTCGTTCACATCCTCTTCATGCATCATCGTTCCGCTTCGACCATCGTCTCGCAAGATGCTTCTTCGGACTCACCGTAGCATTGTGACTCGACCGCCATCCTGCATTGTGATCTCATTACGATCAACGCTTGTGTCCTGCACGCACACGCGCGCGTGCATGCGGTTGGGGCCGCAGCCGATGCGGTGGCCGATTGTGGCTCTGCTTCGCTGCGAAAGTCCTTTCGCAAAGACAAGCCCCCATCGTCGGGCCTACAGTCTTGCAACTCTCCCTCCTTCTCCCTATCATCTAACAGAAGCTCACACCATCCACCGGCACACAGCGAACGAGAACAACCAGGTCTTTACCTACCATGTGATGTGTGATTGATGGGCCTTGCGATGACTTCTCACCAACGATGTGTTCTTGCGCTTCTCGTGTTGCTTTTGGCAGGAGAGGCACACGGGCAGTTTTTCTACTTTGGCCGCAACAAAGTCCAGTACACGGACTTCGAGTGGCACGTGCTGAAGACGGAGCATTTCGATATCTACTACTATCCCGAAATGCAGGCGTTAGCCGAGCGCGGCGCGTACTTCGCCGAGGAAGCCTACAAGCATCTCGAAGTCAAATTCAACCACACACTCAATCAACGCGTCCCGCTCATTTTCTACAGCTCGCACCTCCACTTCCAGCAGACGAACACCACGGGTGGGTTCATTCCCGAAGGCGTCGGTGGGTTCTTCGAGTTCCTCAAAGGAAGGGTCGTTATCCCCTCGGATGGTTCCACGGCGCAATTCCGCCACGTCATCCGGCACGAGTTGGTACACGTGTTCATGCACAGCAAGATTGCGCGTGTGCTGTCTGATCATCGCAAGGTGCAGGATCGCGTACCTCCGTTGTGGTTCACGGAGGGACTCGCCGAGTACTGGTCCACTGAGTGGGACACGCAGGCCGACATGGTGATGCGCGATGCCGTGCTGAATGACATCGTCGTCGGCCTGAGCGACATGGATCGCATCTACGGTTCCTTTCTGATGTACAAGGAGGGACAGAACGCACTACAGTACATCGCGCAGACCTATGGTGAAGAAAAGATTCTCTTGCTGATGGAGAACTTTTGGAAGGAAAGCTCTTTCAGCAACATCATGAAGATGACCATCGGCAAGAACTACCGCGAGTTCGATGAAGAGTGGCTCTACGCACTCAAGAAACAGTACTACCCGCTGTATGCAAAGGAAGATTCCCCCAGTCGGGCAGCGCGCCCGCTTGTGTTAGATGGATTCAACTCCAAGCCCGTGGTATTCGAGCATGATACCGTGCGGGACGTCTATTTCATCGGCAACAAGACGGGATATTCTGGCATTTATCGCAAGGCGCTGAGACCACCGGCACGGGATGACGGAACGGAGTACTCCGCCGAAGCGTATGCGCAGGAGCCGGCGGAGAATGTGATCGAGGGCGAAAAGACGGATGAGTTCGAGGCATTTCATCTGCTGCGTGGCAAGATTGACGTTTCCCAGGAAGGTCTGTTGGCATTCGTGACGAAGAGCGGTGAGAACGACGCCCTGCATGTCTTCAATGTACACACGCGCGAGCTTGTTACATCGTTCCGCTTCAAGTCTCTGGTGAGCATCGGCTCGGCTTCGTGGGCGCCAGACGGGAAGCGTATCGTCTTTTCCTCCATTGATAAGTCAGGCAACAATGACCTTTACATTTTGCATACGGAAACGCGCGAGCTCACCAAACTGACAAACGATTACTACGACGACCGCGACCCCGCATGGTCGCCCGATGGAACAACGATTGCGTTTGTATCCGACCGATCGGCGACCGGCATGCACGGCAAGTACAATCTGTTCTTGTACGACGTACAAACCAGCGCGATCGACTACCTGACCTACGGGGATGACAACTATACCTCGCCCGCGTGGTCGAAGGACGGCAGGCGGCTCGCGTTTACCTGTGATCGTGGCGGCGCACAGAACGTGTGGGTGATGGATATGTCTCAACCCATGAGCAGCGCCTTTCGCACGATGCAGAAGGTGACGCACTTTGTCACAGCCGCGTTCGATCCTGCCTGGACTTCGGACGGCGACCTTGTGTTCACGGCGTTCGAGAAGTTCAGTTTCCAGATTCGAGTGATCGAGAATGCGCGGTTCGTTGCAGACACATCAACGACACGTGCTCTGCTCGACCTCTATCACCGAGAGAAGCCGTGGGAAGCGAAATCGCTGGCCGGCTCAACGGAGATCAAACGCTACAAGTATCAGGGCGAGTACAGTCTGGACATTGCCCAGAGCGCCATCTCCACCGACCCGGTCTTCGGCACATCGGGTGGCGCTGCGATTGCACTCAGCGACCTGTTGGGCAACGACCAGTACTACTTCCTGCTCTACAACACGGCACAGACGCAGAATGAGCTGCTTTCGAGCTTCAACGTTGCCGTCTCGCGCATCTCGTTAGCGCACCGGACGAGTTACGCGTACGGCATCTACCGCTTCACCGGCAGACGCTATGACCTGACCGACCGCGACGAGTTCTTCTACGAGCGTGTCTTCGGCGGCTACTTTGCGCTGAGTTATCCTCTTACAAAATTCCAACGCATCGAGGCGTCCGTCAGTCTCAGCAACTCCAACAAGGATGCCGACCTGCGCATCGAAGACCGTAAGGCATTGTTCCTTTCCAACGCGCTCGCCTTCGTGCATGACAACTCGCTGTGGGGACCCAGCGGCCCCCTGGACGGCAGCCGCTTCAGCATCACGCTGGCGTACACCTCGGATATCCAGTACTCGAACGCAAACTATTATTCCATCATCTTCGATTATCGAGACTACCTGCGGCTTTCGCAACGCAGTGCGTATGCCATGCGCTACTGGCTCTGGTACAACGGCGGCAAGGAGGCGCGGCGCTTTGTGATGGGCGGAAGCTGGGATTTGCGCGGTTGGCCGCGATGGAGCATCCGCGGCGAGAAACTCTGGCTCACCAGTCACGAGTTGCGCTTCCCCTTCCTCGATGCACTTGCGCTGCAGTTTCCGTTCGGCGGCATTGTGTTCTCCTCGCTGCGCGGCGCGCTCTTCTTCGATGCCGGCAGCGCCTGGGACGACAAGTACACCGAAACTCTCGGCAGCATCGGCGGCGGCATTCGCATGAACTTCGGCGGCGTGCTGGTGCTGCGCTACGACATCGGCAAGCGGATCGAAAACAACTTCACACGCGTGCAGGACGGACTGTTTCATCAGTTTTTCTTTGGATGGGATTTTTAAGAGGATTCGAGATTCTCGATTGTGGATTGACGACTTGCCACGCACATACGGAGAACACGTGAGATTCATTTCGCCTACATCCATCACCGTCATCCTTCTCTCGCTCTTCGTTGGTTGCACGGGCCTGAAGCTTGACCAGCCGATGAAACCACGGGAGAACGACTGGCCCATGTTCGGTCGGACGCCGTTGCGCACGAATGCAACGGAGGAACAAGTCTCCCCGCCGCTTGCGCTCGCCTGGGAGCAGGATATCTCCAGCGGCATGGGCTATGGCTCGCCCATCGTTATCGATTCCCAGGTCGTCGTCACGAACCTGCGCGGCGAGTTGTATGTGTTCGACGCGTTCACGGGAAAACGGGTCGGCTGGGTTTCGCTCGGCGACGGCATCCATGGCTCTCCCGTTGTATCGGGCAGCATGGTCTATATCGCCGCCGCAAACTCACGCGAGTCGCTCATTGCATACGATCTCTCCGAGGGAAAGGCTCTCTGGAAGCGCGATTACGGCGATATTGAAGTGACGCCGCTGCTGCTCGACAACAGGCTGTACTTCGGCACAACAGCCGGCGTCTTCTTGTGTGTGGAGAGATACCAGGGCGAACGCGAATGGAGCTTCCGCCTTCCCGAAACCCGCAAGCGCAAAGGCATCCGCTCTTCGGCGGCAGCGTTCGAGAACCTCGTCATCTTCGGCGGGGAAGACGGCAGCGTGTACGCTCTCGACGCAAAGACGGGTCGAGAACAGTGGAGCTACGACACAGGCGCGCCTATTTTTGCAACGCCGTCAATCAGCAACGGCGTGGTGTGTATTGGAAACGCACAAGGGGACTTCTTTGCACTGGATGCGAAGACCGGAGCAAAACGCTGGCACCTCTCCGCCGGCACGCCAATCTATGCCGCGGCATCGTTCTGGTACGACCTTGTCCTCATCGGAACAACGGGCGGAAAACTCCTTGCGCTCAACACTGCCGACGGTGCGATGCGCTGGAGCGTTGAATTCAACAGCGTCATCAATTCCTCTGCCGTTGTTTCGGGAAACATTGCATACGTCGGCACCCTGAAGAAGGAATTGTACGCGCTCAAAGTTCAGGATGGCTCCACGGTGTGGAAGCAAACTCTGAGCGGGAGAATTAAGACTTCACCTGCCGTGGCATGCGGTCGCTTGTTCGTTGCCACAGACGACAAAATGCTTCTCGCATTCCAACCTGGTGGGTCTGGAGGATGACGATGAGAGATTTGATGCGAACTCTCCTTTTCTCTCTGTTCGCTTGTTTGCCGGTCGCGGCACAAGAGGCGGAGGATACCACAGCCGTCCAGACTTCCCCTGCCGGTTCGTTGACGATCGAGACGGACCCGCCCGGCGCTCTGGTATTTCTCGATGGCGACAGCGTGGGGATCACACCATTGACGATTTCCACACCGCCTTCCGGGAAACGACACCTTCTCCTGGTGCCACGCGAAGCAACGCACTGGCTGATCGACCCCATTATCGACACGATTGATATTGACCCAACGACAACGCAAACGAAGCGCTACGTGTTCTCCCAAAAGCTGTTGCTTGTTTCGACACCTGCGGAGGCGCAGGTATTCCTCGGCGATTCGCTTATCGGCACGACACCGCTTGTTGTGCACGGCGGGCGCGGCCCCCTCCGCATACAGAAGATGGGTTACGCCGACACGACGTTGGACATCTCGCATGCAACGCGAGGAATTCTTGCGACCAGCCTGAAGAAGGTGTGGCAAAGCACGGTCGAGGAATCGATTTTCAAGGATTCAGAAGAAAGCGGCTCCTCACTCCGCCTCTACATAACAGGCGTAACGACTGTTCTCACCGGCGCGACCTCTGCCTATTTCAAGGTGAAGGCAGACAACAGGTACAGCCAGTACCGAAGAACAGGCGATCCGAATCAGTTGGCGGAAGTGAATCGCCTCGACACGGCGGCCGCTATTGCACTGGCTGCTACCCAGTTGAGCCTCGGCCTTTTCACGTACTTTCTCCTGACGGAGTAGGCCAAAATACCCGGTGCTTACAAGCGCTTTCTTGACTTTGAAACGGTAAGCGGGTATATTTTGAACGACTTTGCCGCCGCACAAACAACTCATTCTGAGAGGTCACCCTGAATCCCACAATGAAAGATGAACTGGAGTTCCTCAAGAACGTCCCGATTTTGTGCGACCTGGATTTGATGGACCTCGACACCATTGCACGAGTTGGTGTTCGGAAGAAGTATAAGAAGGGCAGCATCATTTTGTTGGAGGAAGAGGCGGGGGCAGCGTTGTTTGTGATCATCTCCGGAAAGGTGAAAGTCGTTCGCATGGACGACGACGGGCGGGAGGTGATCCTCTCCATTCTCGGCGAAAGCGACTTCTTTGGGGAGATGGCCATCCTCGACGGGCTTGCGCGATCGGCAAGCGTCGTGGCGATTCAGAAATCCGAGCTGTTCATGATCCACCGGCGGGATTTCCTGAAGCTTCTGCACGACTTCCCTTCCGTCGCTATTGCCCTCTTGAAAGAGCTGACGATGCGCCTGCGCAAGGCAGACGCACAGATCAAGAGCCTTTCCCTGAAAGATGCAGCAGGCAGGGTCGCCAACGTGATTCTCCAACTTGCCGACGACATTGGCAAAATCCGTAAGGGCCGCGTCGAAATTGATGAGCTGCCACTCCAGCAAGATCTCGCCAACATGGCGGGCACCTCTCGCGAAACCATCTCCCGGATGATCCACGCCTATATTCGTGAAGGGTACTTAGAGCTGGAACGCGGAAAACTCATCATCAACGATTATGAGAAATTCAAGGCTCGCTACCTGTAACCGTTCTTTTCAGCAGTTTTCAGAGTACCGCGCAGCAGTGCATGGCTGGTAGAGTGGACCTTCACATGCATACCATTCACTCCGATGGTACGCTGACAACCCGCGAGTTGATGGATCGGGCGCACACGGTCGGGCTGACAACTATTAGCATCACCGATCACGATAACACCGGGGCCATATCCGAAGCGCTGGCTCTGAGCCACGAGTTCGGCATCGAAGTGATTCCAGGGATGGAACTGAGCGCGTCCTACGGCACGTACGACATCCATATTCTCGGTTACTTCTTCGACCACACGAATGCCGCACTTCAGGAATACCTGCAGCTCTACAGAGACGAGCGCTTGAAGCGGGCAGAACGCATTGTGGAGAAACTGAACGATCTGAACGTCCCCCTGAGCCTCGATGCCGTGCTCGATCAGGCGGGCAACGGCTCCGTTGGCAGACCCCACATCGCAAACGCGTTGCTCGAAGAGGGGCTGACCGAAACATATCAAGAGGCTTTCTTCAAGTACCTAGGGTTTGGAAAGCCTGCGTACGAGCAGAAGTTCCGTGTCTCGCCGCGGGAAGCAACCGAGTTAATAGCTTCCGCAGGAGGACTCTCGTTTCTAGCGCACCCGGGGAATGCACTCGATGAGAAGGTCCTCATGGAGGTCATCAAGCAAGGAGTCGATGGTATCGAAGTGGTGCACCCATCGCACTCACCGGAGCGCATGGCGTTCTACAGGGGCATCGCGCAGGAGTATCTCCTTCTTACCAGCGGCGGCTCGGATTTCCATGGCGGAAGGCGGAATGATGCAGACATCTTCGGCAAGTATGTGATCTCCGAGGAGGAGGTTGAACTGATGCGGAGCCGGTTATGACGTTTTCCTTCATCATCCACATCCATACGACGCACGTCCATGGCGTTCCAGAAAATTGAAGGCGCACTCTCGGCCGAGGGCAAATCCTTTGGCCTTGTGGTGAGCCGGTTTAACAGCCTGGTCACAGGGCACCTTCTGGATGGCGCACTCGATTGCCTCCGCCGCCACGGCGCGCAGGACAAGAACATCACCGTTGTCTATTGCCCCGGCTCGTTCGAGATCCCTCAGGTAGCCGCACGGCTCGCGCGCTCCGGCAGCATGGACGCAATCATCTGCCTCGGATGCGTCATCAGAGGAGAGACGCCACACTTCGACTATATCGCTGCAGAAGTGACAAAGGGGCTTGCCACCATTGCGGTGGAGACGGGCATACCCGTGGCCTTCGGCGTGCTCACAACCGACTCGCTGGAGCAGGCGCTCGAACGCGCAGGCGCAAAAGCCGGCAACAAAGGCTGGGATGCCGCCCTCACAGCAATCGAATTGGTGAACACATTCACACAACTCACAGAAGGGAAGAAACGCTCGGACAGTTGATAAGGGTTATTGCGTACCAGGAATAATCCCTTACGGAGAGAGGACACAACCACTATGAAGACACGAGTCGGCGGCGGAGTGATTCTTGCAGTCCTGTGGGCCTTCCATGCGCCTGCAGAGGTCGGGGTGTGGAAGAACTACACCTCCATGCAAGATGTTCGGGCGGTTGCACGCAGCGGCAACAAGCTCTGGGCGGCAACCTCCGGCGGGATGTTCACATGGACGGAAGGATCGAGTTCCTTCTCCCGGTTCACTAACGCCGAAGGACTGAAATCCATCGACCTGACGGCCATAGCCATTGATGGGAACGGCGATGTCTGGAGCGGAAGTTCGACGGGCATGCTTCATGTGTACTCACCGCAGAAGAATACGTGGCGGTATGTCCCCGACATTTCTACCGCCACACAAACAGACAAACGCATCAACCACCTCATCGCCTTTGGCGATACACTCTTGGTGAGCACCAACTTTGGATTGAGTGTGTTTCGTGTGAGTCGCTTCCAGTTCGGAGATACATACACGAAGTTTGGGGTGTTTACGGGCAATGTGCGTGTTGCTGTCAGCTCGGTCGTCCTCTTCGATGGGAAGATCTGGGCGGCCATCTCGACCAGCACAACCAGTCGTGTAGCCTGGGCTGATCTCTCCAACCCCAATCTTCTTCCCCCCGAGGCCTGGACGCTCCAGATGGTAGGAACCTCGACGACAAGAGTGCGTGCACTGGCCTTGTTCAATAACAAGCTCTACGCGGCAACCAACGCCGGCTTGTTTGCCTATGACGGAGGTTCCTGGAACGCCATAGATTCTCTTGCCGGCAAGAATTTGCTTGCCCTGCACGCCGCCGGAGGTGTGCTGGCAACAGTGGATGATGCGTTCACCACGTACACGCTTTCGGGACAGAATGTTCTCTCGCGTTATGGCGGTTTGCTTCCCTACATGCCCACGGCCGTAACGCTCTCGGCAGACAACAAACCCATCGTTGCGACGGCCGAAGGTGGTTTGCTAACCTACAACACATCATGGACCTCCCACTTCCCCAACGGGCCTCTCTCCAACCAGTTCGTTAGCGTTGCGGTTGATAACAATGGCAGGGTGTGGGGAGCTTCGGGCAACCAAACGGCGAAGGGGTTCTATCGGTTCGATGGAACGAATTGGAAATCGTTCAATGTCAGCAACAATCCTGCCCTCCCTACCAATGACTGCTATCGCGTCAGCGTGGGTTGTAACGGAGAGCGCTGGATCAGCACATGGGGCAGGGGCGTTGTGTTGATACCGCCCGGCACCGACACCGTGCTCGCGCAGAATGTGTTTGGAACGAATGTCGGCATGAAGGGGGTGCCGTGGGATACGAGCTACGTCGTCACGGGATCAATCGCCTGCGACGCCCGGGGTAATACCTGGGTTCCTCTCCTGCTTCCGTCTGATGACCGGACGATGGCCGTTCGAAGACCCAACGGCACATGGACGACCTTCCCTGTCTACGTCGGTGGCATCAAGGCAACATACCTTACCGACAATTCCGTTGATCGATCGCTTGCGGTTGATGCATTCGGCAACATCTGGGCGACTGTTCCTATCGTCGGGCCTCTTGGTGTTGTGAATCTCAACAACAAAGGGAATGCGCCCGACAGCATCGCCGATTTTCACCTCACAACAAATTCCGGCCTGCCGAGCAATGTCATCCGAACAATCGTCGTCGATCGGGATGGCGATGTCTGGATCGGCACCGATCGAGGTATTGCCATTGTGCTCGATCCTTCGAATCCCACACGCTCGGGGGCCATTGCCGGTTACAAACCGCTGAACGGCACCACGATCAACGCCATTGCGGTCGATCCTCTCAACCAGAAATGGGTTGCAACGAACGAGGGGGCCGTTCTTCTCTCCCGCGATGGCACACAGGCACTGGCGCAGTTCACGGTCGAGAACACCAACGGCAAAATCATCAGCAATGAGATCAAGAGCATTGCGGTTGATGGCAGAACGGGGACAGTGTACTTTGGGACCACGAATGGACTGGCAAGTTTTACGACGACGGCCAGCGAACCGAAAGCAAACTTCGATGAACTGATCATCTCTCCCAACCCGTATCGTATTCCCAGTACTGTGCCTGTAACGATCGATGGTCTGATCGAGAATTCGACACTCAAGATCCTGACCATCGACGGTACGCTCGTCCGCGAGGTGAGGACGCCGGGAGGGCGGGTCGGCTTCTGGGACGGAAAGGACGAGACAGGGAAGGACGTGGCCTCCGGGATTTACATTGTCGTTGCATATTCCGATGCGAACAAAGGCAAAGTGGGCACGGGGAAGGTTGCCGTGATCAGAAGATAGCATGAGCATTCTCATCATCACACAAACCGCGCTCGCCGCCGGGCGTGCCGTCCGGTGGTGCAGCGTGCATCAATTCACAACCATCAATCAGGAGGGTGTAGACCTTGGATAACAACGGCTACAAAGACGAGATCTTCACGAGACGCGTGCGCGCAGGGAAACGCACCTACTTTTTTGACGTGAAGTCAACGAAGTCCGAGAAGGACTTCTACATCACCGTCACGGAGAGCAAGCGCATCGGTGAAGATGAGTACGAGAAGCACAAGATTTTCTTGTACAAGGAAGACTTCGACAAGTTCCGCGACGCGCTGGCGGAAACTGTTGAGTACGTGCAGACACAGTTGCTGGAAAGCGCTCCCGCCAAGCAAGATTGATTCACCTTCCTCTTGCACTTGTTCTTTTCCTCCAAAGCCCATGCACCACGGAGGGCACGCATGGGCTTTTCTTGACTCTCGTACAGCAATTGGCTATATTTTTCTCGGTTTTTTTGAATTCCGATGCGAAGCGTACGGGGTGAAGAATGAAAATCCAGATCAGCGGGCTCTCTGAGGGGATTCACCACTATCAGTTCGCGGTTGCTCCGGAAGAATTGGAATTGGGAGATGAATTCCAGTCGCAGGTGGTGGTAGATGCGACACTTGAGAAATCCCCCAACCAGATTCTGGTGACCTCCACCATCCGTACCGCTGCATTGTTCGCATGCGATCGGTGCACGAACAGTTTCGAGGAGGTATTGACCCCTTCGTACAGAATGTTCTATGCGCTTGAGAGCGCAGCACCTCTGGATGTGGACCCCGTCGAGTTTCAGCAGCTTCTGCCCGGCCAGAGCGTTATCGATATCGCCGACGACGTGAGGCAGACGCTTCTGCTGGCTGTACCGCTGAAGCTGTTGTGCAGCGAAAGTTGTCGCGGGTTGTGTCCCACCTGCGGCACGAACCTGAATGACGGTGCGTGCTCCTGCAAGGACCAGATGGACGACCCCCGGTGGGAAATCCTGCGCAAATTCCAGAGCAACGCCTGAGACGGAAGGAAATTGTGAAGCATACAAGGAGCTTTTCAGCATGCCAAATCCAAAACGAAGACATTCGAAAGCGCGAGGGCGCAAGCGCCGCACCCACTACAAGGCAACTGCCGCAGCAAAGGCAGAATGTCCCAATTGTCATTCGATGAAACTGCCTCATCGAGCCTGCCCCAATTGCGGTTTCTATAACGGTCGCTTCGTGAGGGCTCCAAAGGCGGCCTGATCGCGCGCAGCGTTCACCCCATACTCTCTTCGACTTCTTGGCTTTTCAACACACGCACATACGTATTGCGGTCGATGCAATGGGAGGGGATTTCGCTCCGCAGAATGTGGTTGCAGGAGCACTGGAAGCACTGACGGAGACGCAATCCCGCTTCAGCCTCCTCCTCGTGGGCAAGGAAGAAAGCATCACACAAGAACTGCACAAGCGTCAAGGCACACACTTCCCGGCCGAGGCCTTGACGATTGTTCACGCCACGGAAGTGATCGACTTTCGTGACAGCCCCACAGCAGCGGTCAAGACGAAAAAAGATTCTTCAATCGCCGTCGGGATGAACCTGCAAAATGAGGGAAAGGCCGATGCCTTCGTGAGTGCAGGCCACACAGGGGCGATGCTTTCCGCCAGTACACTGATCCTCGGCCGCATGAAAGGTGTCGGACGACCCACGATCGGTGCGCTGGTTCCTACCACCGCAAACACGCCCTGCCTCCTGGTGGACGCAGGAACGAACGTCGATTGCAAGCCGCGTCATCTTCTCGAGTTTGCCGTGATGGGCGCTGTGTATGTGGAAGCGATGATCGAGAGGCGCAACCCTTCGGTTGGACTGCTGAGCATTGGAGAAGAGGAAAACAAAGGCAACGAGGTGACTCTTGAAGCGTTCAGCCTCCTCAAGAAAAGCGGCCTCAACTTCGTAGGCAATGTCGAAGGACGGGACATCCTTCACGGCAAGGTCGATGTGGTGGTGTGCGACGGCTTCGTCGGCAACGTGCTGTTGAAGTTTGGCGAGAGCGTGCCGTCGTTTTTCAAGGAAAAGTTTACTGCCTTTGCCCGGAAGAGTTTCCTGAACACGCTGATTGCCCTTCTCGCGCGCAGCGGCCTTCGCTCCGTGATGAAGGAACTGGACTATCAAGAACACGGCGGCGTCCCTCTGCTGGGCGTGAAAGGCGTCGCCATCATCGGGCATGGGGGCTCGACACCAAAAGCAATCAAGAACATGATCCTCCGGGCTGAAGAGATGGTCCAGCGCAAGGTCAACGAGCGCATCCAGGAAGCAATGTTGCGCTACGCGTAAAACCTGGCGGGAGCCTGGCGAACACAACGATGTAACAGAACTTATGGCAGAGAAGAACATCCGAGCAGCGATTACTGCGGTCGGGCATTACGTTCCCGACAAGATCCTTTCCAACTTCGATTTGGAAAGGATGGTGGATACGACGGACGAATGGATT
The DNA here is from genome assembly GCA_964539775.1 of uncultured Chitinophagales bacterium. Taxonomy (GTDB): domain Bacteria; phylum Bacteroidota; class Ignavibacteria; order UBA10030; family UBA6906; genus CAADGV01. Next base: position 7,896 of record CAZIKE010000068.1, on the reverse strand, counting down.
CGGACGCGGACAGGCATACGCGAGCGTCGCATTCTTGAACACGGAGCTACGTCGGATATGGGCGTTGAAGCGGCGCGCGCCGTATTGAAGCATCGGGGTATCGGCCCGCAAGATATTGACCTCATCGTTGTTGCGACGATTACTCCCGACATGTTCTTCCCTTCCACGGCGTGCATCATTCAGGAGAAACTCGGTGCAACCAAAGCGTGGGGGTTCGATCTCTCGGCCGCCTGCTCGGGATTCCTGTATGCCCTCGTCACCGCGGCCCAGTTTGTTGAAACCGGCGCCTGCAAGAAAGTGCTCGTGATCGGCGCAGACAAAATGAGCGCGATTACCGACTATACCGACCGTAACAACTGCATTCTCTTTGGTGATGCAGCCGCAGCAGTGTTGCTCGAACCGACGGAGGATACATCGATGGGCCTGCTCGACTCAATTCTCTACGCCGACGGTTCTGGCGCTAAGTATCTTCACATCAAGGCAGGTGGAAGCCTCCACCCTCCCACACACGAGACCGTTGATAAACGCTGGCACTACCTCTATCAAGATGGGAAAAGTGTCTTCAAGGTTGCCGTCATGGGGATGGCCGATGTGTCGGTCGAGATCCTGCGGCGCAACAATCTGACGGGGAAGGATGTGGACTGGCTTGCGCCGCATCAGGCGAACTTGCGCATCATCGACGCGACTGCCGAACGTATGGGCCTCGACAAGTCGAAAGTGATGGTCAATATCGATCGCTACGGCAACACCACCGCAGCAACTGTCCCGCTCTGCCTTTCGGAATGGTGGCAGTCGGGCAAGTTGAAGAAAGGACATACCGTTGTGCTCGCGACGTTCGGTGCAGGCTACACCTGGGGCGCCGCGCTGCTCAAGTGGTCGGCCAAGGACGCGCAGGCGTGATGGGCAAAACGGCGTTCATCTTTCCGGGACAGGGGTCGCAGTATGTCGGGATGGGAAAAGATTTCTTTGAGAACGATGCGGATGCGCACGCAGTCTTTCAACACGCGGACGCCATCCTCGGCTTCGCACTCAGCAGGCTGTGTTTCGACGGCCCGGAAGAGGAGCTGCGCCAAACGCGCAATACGCAACCGGCGATCTTTCTTCATAGCATCGTTGCCCTAAGGAAGATGGGCGGAAAGCGTGCGGACATGGTCGCCGGGCATTCGTTGGGCGAATACACTGCCCTTGTCGCCGCAGGAGCACTCTCGTTTGAAGACGGCCTCAAGCTCGTCCGTTTGCGCGGCGAGTTGATGCAGCAGGCAGGCGAAGAGCAGCTTGGCACCATGGCGGCCGTCGTCGGGCTCCTGCCGGAAGCCGTTGAGGAACTTTGCACAGAAGCATCGAGCGCAGGAATCGTCCAGCCGGCAAACTTCAACGCACCCGGTCAGATCGTCATCTCGGGATCGGTTGCGGGAGTCAGGAAGGGGATGGAACTGGCAAAAGCGCGTGGAGCAAAGCTGGTGAAGGAGCTTGTCGTGAGCGGCGCATTTCACTCTCCCCTCATGGCAAGCGCCCGCGATGGATTGAAGAGAAAGTTAGACGAGACGCCGCTTCAGGACGCATCGGTTCCCGTCTACACGAATGTCACCGCTGAGCCGGTAACGAACGCTGAGGATATTCGAACCATGCTCTACCGCCAGTTGACGAGTCCCGTACGCTGGGAAGAGAGCATCATCCACATGGTGCGCGACGGCGCAGACTCGTTCGTGGAAATCGGACCGGGCAAGGTGTTGCAGGGCCTGGTCAAGCGCATCGTCTCCCACGTTTCCGTGTTCGGCATTGATAAGTACACGGATATCGACGCCGCCTAATAGAGATCCGTGATGGAACAACGGCTGAAGGTTAAAGGGTACTTCATCTCGAATGATTTGTTCGAAAAGGGATATGCCGCGGGCAACGGACCCGGCATCTGCACGGCGCAGTGCTGCACAAGCGGCGTCTGGGTGGACGTGCGTGAACACGCCGCGATCCTCGAAAGAAAAGATCTCATCAAGCAATACATGGATGAGACACAGACGCTTGATGAAGGCAGATGGTTTGAGGGACACATCGAGAACGATCCCGACTTCCCTTCAGGTCAGTGCATCGGCACGGCGGTGGTCAACGACAAGTGCGCGTTCCTGGACAGGTTCGGGCGATGCAGCATCCAGCGTGCGGCTGTTGCTGCCGGCGAGCACAAGTGGGCGTGGAAGCCGATGTTTTGCGTACTCTTCCCTATCGTGATCGAAAACGGCGTCGTCGGGTTCGATCCGATGCTGCAGGGTGAGCAACCATGCTGCTCTATCGTCTCGACGTTCGATGTGCCACTCTTCGCGGCGTGCAAAGAGGAGTTGATCTATCTCTTGGGCAAGGACGGCTACGTCCAGATGGAAGCACACTACGCCGTGCGCCGCAAGGCGCATGATGGAGTTACGACAGCGTAACGCGTCACTCTCTGTGCGCGAGATGGCAAGACTTAACGTTGCCCCGTTCGGGCAAGAAAGAGAACCATGGGAATCCTGGACAAGAATGTTGCACTGGTCACCGGCGGCGGGCGCGGCATCGGCCGAGCGATCGTGCTTGCACTTGCAGAAGCCGGTGCGGCGGTCGCCTTCACGTACAAAAGCTCCGCGCAACAGGCTGAGGAGTTAGTGAACGAACTGACAGCACAGGGGCACACTGCGCGCGCGTATCAGGCCGATGCAGTTTCGACAGCGAACGCAGCCGATGTCGTGAACCGTGTCGTGAACGAATTCGGACGCCTCGATATCCTCGTCAACAACGCCGGCATCACCAAGGACGGATTGCTGATGCGGATGAGCGAAGAAGATTGGGACGCCGTTATCGACAACAACTTGAAGAGCGTGTACAATTACACGAAGGCGGCATGCCGGCAGATGATGAGCCAGCGTTCAGGCAGGATCATCAACATCACCTCGATTGTTGGTGTGACCGGAAACGCTGGACAGGCAAACTACGCTGCTTCGAAGGCGGGCATCATTGGCTTCACCAAAGCTGTTGCAAAAGAACTCGGTTCTCGCAATATTGCAGTGAATGCCGTGGCGCCCGGCTATGTGCAAACCGAGATGACGGAGAAGCTGAACGACGAACAGAAGAAGGCACTTGCCGATCTGATCCCGCTCAAGCGCACGGCACAGGCGCACGAGATCGCTTCTGTGGTCAGGTTCCTCGCGTCCGCCGACGCAAGCTATATTACCGGTCAGGTGATTTGCGTGGACGGCGGCCTGGCGATGTAAGCCGGCTCAAGAAACATCAGCATATTCACACTCAACCAACCCACTATTCAGGAGGACAAAAACATGGCAGCAGATATCGAAGCAAAGGTCAAAGAAATCATCGTGAACAAGCTGGGAGTGGACGAGGCGCAGATTACCCCCGAGGCGTCGTTCACCAATGACCTTGGCGCAGACTCGCTCGACACGGTGGAGCTTGTGATGGAGTTCGAGAAGGCATTCAATCTTACCATCCCCGACGAGGATGCAGAGAAGATCGCCACGGTCGGCGACGCCATTAACTACATCAAAGCCAAGGCAGCTTGACCATTGGTACGCTTTGCACGCGTCTGTCACGCACACGGACGCATCACTCCCGTGAACATCATGGTGCATTATGAATGGAAGACGTAGAGTCGTGGTCACCGGCATCGGCGCCGTGACACCCATCGGGTTGAACGCGAAGGAGTTCTGGGCGAACCTCGTTGCAGGAAAGAGCGGTGCAGCTACCATCACCTACTTCGACCCCTCGCCGTACGATACCCACTTCGCCTGCGAGCTGAAAGGGTTCAAGGCAACCGACTTTCTGGATCGCAAGACTGCACAACGCATGGACCCGTTTGCGCAGTACGCGATGGTGGCTACGGACGAAGCCGTCGCAGATTCTGGCATCCCGTTGAAGGATCTCGACCCTGACCGCATCGGGGTCGTGTATGGATCGGGCATCGGCGGCATGATCACGTACCACAATCAGTTCACCAATTACATGCAAGGAGGTCCACGCCGCATCAGCCCCTTCTTTATTCCCATGCTTATCCCGGATATCGCTGCGGGGTACATCTCGATGAAGTACAATCTGAAGGGCCCGATCTATGCAACCGTCTCGGCGTGTGCAACGTCCAACCACGCCATCGGCGATGCATGCAGGCTGATCCAGTACGGCGATGCGGACGCGATGATCTGTGGTGGCTCGGAGGCGCCGATTACGCCCATGGGTCTTGGCGGCTTCAACTCGATGAAGGCGCTCTCCACGCGCAACGATGCACCGGAGAAGGCCAGCCGTCCGTTCGACGCACAACGTGATGGCTTCGTGATGGGAGAGGGCGGAGCGACGCTCGTGTTGGAAGAACTGGAGATGGCTCTCCAACGCGGTGCAAAGATTTATGCCGAGCTTGTGGGCATCGGCTACACTGCGGACGCCTATCATATCACTGCACCACCGGACGGCGGGGAGGGGGCCGTTCGCTCCATGAAGCGAGCTCTCAAGGATGCCGGCATAGCGCCGGAGGCTATTGATTACATCAACGTCCACGGTACCTCCACTCCCCTGGGCGATATTGCCGAAACCCTCGCCATCAAAGCGACGTTCGGTGAGCATGCAAAGAAGGTGAGTATCAGCTCCACCAAGTCTATGACGGGACACTTGCTCGGCGCGGCGGGCGCCATCGAGGCAATCGCCTCCATCATGGCGTGCTACACCAACATGATTCCCCCAACGATTAACCTTGAATACCCCGACCCGCAATGCGACCTGAACTATACACCCAACGTCGCTGTCGAGCGGACGGTGCACTACGCGTTGAGCAACACATTCGGGTTTGGAGGAAAGAACGCAACGCTTATTGTGAAGAAGTTCACTGCATAGCAGGTGATTCATGCGGTGGTTTACGGAGCTGCTCTCCTCCGTCCTAAAGCGCAGAGGAGAGCCGACGCTCTCGCACACAACGGTTTCCCGCAGGGGGGCGGGACCGACTCTCACGCTCCCCTCCTCTCTCGATGAACTCGAACACGCCATCGGGTACTCCATCCGGAATTGCGATCTCTTCGTTCAAGCACTCATCCATCGTTCCTATCTCCAGCAAACCAATCAACACGGGCAGTCCAACGAGCGTCTCGAATTCCTCGGCGACTCGATCCTCAATCTGGTTGTCGGCGAATTCCTGTATCACCACTTCCCCGAAGCTGATGAAGGCGAGCTGACAAAGGCCCGCTCCCGGCTGGTCAACCGCAAGGCCCTTGTTGCCTACTCCAAGAGCATCAATCTGGGCAAGTTCATCCTCATGAGTCAGAGCGCGCAGCAATCGATGGGAAAAGGGTCGGAGACGATTGTTGCCGATACGTACGAGGCACTCATTGCAGCCATCTATCTTGACGGAGGCTTCGAGGCGGCAAAGCGCTTTATCGAACGCCGGCTCCATGAGGCCTTGCAGAACCGTACCGTTGTCACTTCCGACGAAAACTACAAGAGCATGCTCTTAGAGTATGCGCAGGCCCATGGGCTTGGTGTACCGCGCTACACCATTGTGAAGGAGGAAGGCCCCGACCACGATCGTACGTTCACCGTTGAAGTGAGTATTGCCGGCAAGAAGCGAGGAACCGGAGTCGGCAAGAACAAGAAGGAAGCCGAGCAAGCTGCCGCAGGCAATGCGCTGGAGAAATTGCAAAAGTAAACTGCTCCTCCCCGGGCTGGACGAAGGAGGAAAGCACCGGATGGAAGAATTTGCTTGAAGCGATGTATTTTCAGAACGTCCCGACAAACAGCCCCGCATTGATCATGAATCCCCTGCCGTTCACGTTGGAGGGGACGCCTAGCAGGTCGTACTTGTCATCAACCTGCCATGAGGGCGCCGCCATGCCGACGTAGCTTGCACCCAGCCGCACACCGACCCAGCCGAGAATAGCATACTCGATGTTGACGGTTGGAACATAGGCAAAGTACGAGCCGGAGAGTTTACGCGTCAGGTTGCTGAGCGGCAGAGGATTCCCCGGACTGCCGAAGTTACCCCACTCGCCGTTCCACGTGAGTGAGCCGCCATTGTCCTGACGGAGGGTGAGACTCAAACCGCCCCAGCCAAGGGTTGCTCCAAAGGAGAGGTCGAGCCGTTCCACGATCGGGACAACGTATTCGAGCGTTACGCCGCCGAAACTCACTTCCATCTCCACGTCGCGCCGTACACCGAAACCATCAAGCGATGTGCTGGTGCTCCTGCCGCTCATGCCAAGCCCGCCGACGCGCAGGTTGGGCACGAACATGATGTACAACCCACCGCCGACTCCATTCATATACACGCCGCTTTCTCTCAGCGCTGCGCCTTTTGCAGGAAGGATGAACTCATTGATCGGTTTGGTGTCCACAAACAACCAGCCGGGCGTGTAACCGAACAACCCCCCGATTTTTGCCGCCTTCGAGCGCTTGGGCGGAATCGGCTCTTCCTGAGCGACACCAAGTACTGCCACTGAAGCGGTGAGGCACAGCGTGAACAGAACGCGTTTCATTGTCTTCCTCCAATGTGAATAGGGCATCAACAAAGCGGCAGAAAATTAGTCAAATCCGCTTTGAGATTCAAACGTTGCTTGTCCCTCAATGGTTGCATATATTTTCTTCGCTCAAACACATTGAAGTGAACCATCGTGACTCGTGCTGCTTCTCTGATTTTCACTCTCACGTTCGTCTTCAGTTCCTTTGCACAGGATTTTTCGACCGGCCCTTCACACTACATCTTCCTTCCTGGCAGGCTCGCCGTACCGCCACTTGTTGCATCCTATCAAGAGCCTCGTGTCGGACTGCGAAAAGAAGTTGGCAGTTCGAAAATGAAGGTCGATATCGGCGCATCAGTAGACATGCTGGAAGTCCGTCCGTGGCCCGACTCCACGAAGCGCTTCCGCGTGGGGATTGACTTCTTTACGTATGCACTCTCCACAAGCTCAGAGGGACTCCGCCTGCAGATCGACGCCGTTGATGGGTTCTTCGGCGGGCACGTTGCCTACCTTCACGAGTTCGAGAACCGCGCTGAACTAGTTCTCCGCCTTCGGATTCTTCACCTGAGTGCGCATTTTCTCGACGGCCACTTCAGTAACGCTACCCAAACGTGGAAGGACAATCGCGCTCCCATTCCGTTCACGCGTGACTTCGGCGAGATCCTTGCCTTCTACCGATTTTCCCAGTCGGCCATCAACGTCCAGGTGCACGGTGGATTCAGTTACGCCACACTTATCCGTCCGACGAACATTCAAAGGTTGGAACTGCACGCAGGGTTTGAGGTGCATTCAACGACGGGTCAGCTCTTCGGTCGTCCCTTCAATCTCTATCTTGCCGATCACTTCACGCTGCGTCGCATACCGGCAAGCATCGGTACCAACAACGTGGAAGGTGGGATGAAATTCGGAGAATGGAGCGGAACAGGGCTGAAGATCTTCCTGAGCTACTACAACGGACTCGACCCCTTCAGTCAGTACTACGATATCCGGAGGAAGAATGTCGGGCTTGGGTTTGCGTTCGACTTTTGGTGACCCTCCATCCGGAGCCCAGAAACAAGGATCGAAGGTCCAAAATTCGCAATTCACTTCAGTCCAAGATCTCCCGCCACCTCACGCAATGCCGCGATGACAAAATCAATGTGTTCGTCGGGAGGCACGCCAAGTTCTTCGATCCCGAGCGTAATGTGTTCACGACTGACCGTGCGGGCAAACGCTTTATCCTTGAGCTTCTTCTTCACGGAGGAAGCAGTAAGATCATCGAGCCTGTTGGGACGCACGAGTGCACAGGCGACAATGAAGCCACACAGCTCATCGCACGCGAAAAGTGCTTTCGCCATCGATGACTCTCGCCGCACGTTCATGTCGGGCACATGACTGATGATCGTCGTTCGAATTTCGTCCGAATAGCCCCGCTCCTTGAGAATCT
>CAZIKE010000067.1:0-20452 GCA_964539775.1 uncultured Chitinophagales bacterium | reverse complement strand
GGTCGAGCGGAGCGCGGGGACAAATGGTGTTCTCGCAATGGGGGCCACGTTGGTGAAGCGCCACTCCTCCTCACGCGTCGTCGGGAAGCCGAGAGCGCTGAACGTTTCGATGGCCCGACGCCGCAACGCATGCAAATCGGACGTCGCTTCACCATTCAGACTCCTCTCGAACAACGCAAAGCGCGAGCGGTACCATTCTGTTATGTTGATGACCTCTTGCTTCATGCCTTCCCTCACGCAGCGGTTTCTGCTTCTTCACGAACCCAATCGTATCCGCGCTCTTCCAGCAGCAAGGCGAGTTCCTTACCGCCGCTCTTGACAATACGTCCATCCACCAACACGTGCACGAAGTCGGGCACAATGTAATTCAACAGCCGCTGATAGTGCGTCACCACGATGGTGGCATTGTCCGGACGACGGAGCTTGTTCACACCATCGGCAACGATGCGCAAAGCGTCAATGTCGAGTCCCGAATCGGTTTCGTCGAGCACAGCCAGTGTCGGTTCCAGCACTGCCATCTGAAAGATCTCGTTACGTTTCTTTTCGCCGCCCGAGAATCCTTCGTTCACCGAACGGTTGAGAAAGCTTGGGTCCATGTCCACGAGCTTCAGGCGTTCCTTCGCCAGGGCGAGGAACTCCATTGCATCCAGCGGTTCAAGTCCCCGATGCTTGCGGATTGCATTGAGTGCTGCTTTCAGGAAGTAGCTGTTGGTGACGCCGGGGATTTCCACCGGATATTGAAATGCGAGGAACAATCCTTCCTGCGCCCGTTCCTCAGGGGCCATCTCCAAGAGATTCCTCCCTTTGTAAAAAATTTCCCCCTCTGTCACAACGTACGCCTCCCGTCCCGCAAGCACGCCGGCGAGCGTACTCTTGCCGGAGCCGTTCGGACCCATGATCGCATGCACTTCGCCTGCGTTGACGTTCAGATGTACGCCGTGAAGGATTTCGTTGCCGTTGACCGAGGCATGAAGATTTCTAATGTCGAGCATGTTCATCCTGTTCTTTTGGAAAGCAATTGTCATTACCAGCCGACCGTGATATCATCTTTGCTTGAGCTAGTCACTCTACCCCACACTCCCTTCCAAACTCACTCCCAACAGCTTCTGTGCTTCCACCGCAAACTCCATCGGCAGTTCGCGGAAGACTTCCTTGCAAAAGCCGTTAACGATCATGTTCACGGCATCTTCTTTGGAAAGCCCTCGCTGCTGGCAGTAGAAAATCTGATCCTCGCCGATCTTGGAGGTCGTTGCTTCGTGCTCAACCTTCGAAGAGGTGTTTTTCACTTCGATGTAAGGAAACGTATGTGCGCCGCATTTGTCGCCCAACAGCAGCGAGTCGCACTGCGAGAAGTTGCGTGCACCGGTCGCTCCTTTGGTCACCTTCACCAAGCCACGATAGGAGTTTTGACCGAAACCGGCAGAAATACCCTTCGAGACGATCGTGCTGCGCGTGTTCTTGCCGATGTGAATCATCTTCGTGCCGGTATCAGCTTGCTGGAAGTTGTTCACAACAGCGACCGAGTAGAACTCGCCAACAGCATTATCGCCCTGCAGAATGCAGCTCGGATACTTCCAGGTGATGGCCGAGCCGGTCTCGACTTGCGTCCAGGAAATCTTGGCGTTGTGCATCACCTTGCCGCGCTTGGTCACGAAGTTGTAGATACCTCCTTTACCTTCCTTATCGCCCGGATACCAGTTCTGGACCGTCGAGTATTTGATTTCAGCATGATCGAGCGCAATCAACTCCACCACGGCAGCATGCAGTTGGTTCGTGTCGCGCATCGGCGCGGTGCAGCCTTCGAGGTAGCTCACGTACGCACCCTCGTCCGCGATGATCAGCGTGCGCTCGAACTGGCCCGTCTCCGCCGCGTTGATACGGAAGTAGGTCGAAAGCTCCATCGGACAACGGACGCCCTTCGGGACATAGCAGAACGACCCGTCGCTGAAGACTGCCGAGTTGAGCGTTGCGAAAAAGTTGTCCGTGTAGGGAACGACCGAGCCGAGATACGTGCGCACGAGTTCGGGATGGTTCTGCACCGCTTCGGTGAAGGAGCAGAAGATGATGCCAAGCTCCGCTAACTTTTCCTTGAACGTCGTCGCCACCGAAACGCTGTCGAATACCGCATCCACTGCTACGCCGCTCAAACGCTTCTGTTCTTCGAGCGAGATACCGAGCTTCTCGTAGGTCCGCAGCAGCTCAGGATCAACTTCATCGAGGTTCTTGAGTTGCGTCTTCTGCTTTGGCGCAGCGTAGTAGTGATACGCCTGATAGTCGATGGGAGGATACTTCACGTTGGGCCATGTTGGCTCCTCCATCGTGAGCCAGTGGCGATATGCTTTGAGACGCCACTCAAGCAACCAGGCGGGCTCATTCTTCTTTGCCGAGATAAGACGGATGATGTCCTCGTTGAGACCGCGAGGGGCAATATCCATCTCGATATCAGTGACGAACCCGTACTTGTATTCCTGCTTTGCGAGGAGTTCAATGTCGTTCGTTTCCGTTGCCATTCCTACCTGTGTCCCGAATGTGATGAATCTTTTTTGCTACTTCTTCCCCACTGGTTTGTAGTTGCCTTTCAGCGGCGGCAGCGTTCTCTTCCCGCCCTGGGGCGCCGCAACAGGTTGCTGAACTTGCGGCGTTGCCGTTGGTTGCTCAGGCGCACTGACACTGCTCGGTGGCTGAGCAGCCGATTCCTCCACCTTCGGCGTAGTGCTTACAGGTGGTTGTGCACCTGCTGGAGTTTGCTCGGCAGCAGTTGCCTGTTGAACCGCTGGCGCGGGCTGTCCATCCGTCGGCTTTGCGCTGGCAATCGGCGGCAGTGCGGGCTTTGCCCCTCCTGCAGGTTTCGCGCTTGTCAGCGGTGGTAGCCCCCCTGCCGGCGTTGCACTTGTAAGCGGCGGCAACTTCGATGACGCACTTGCCGATGGTGCAGTTCCTGCCGGTTTCGCGCTGCTCAGCGGCGGAAGCGTCGGCCTTGATCCGGCAGCGGCTGGTTTCGCAGCGGCGGGTGATTTCGCCGGCGCTGCGCCGGGAGCCGGTTTCGCTGGGGTTGCTTGCACCACCGCCGGCTTCTTGAACGCCGGATAGTTCAACACCCAGCTCTGCCGGTCAATCGGCGTTAGGATTCTTTCCTTTTCCAACTTCTCCACAAACTTGCGCGCGATGTTCTCCGCTTCCATGTAGCCCACCTTCTCGCCCCTCCGTTCCAGCATCGTGCGAATACCATACTGGATGTCGCGAAAGAATACGTTCGACAAATGGTACATCGGATAATGATTCTTCAAAAACTCCAACACTTCCTTTTCGTTATTCAGAACATAGTCGATGGGTTTCATATGGTCGTTCGTTCATCGTTTTGTGCTTGTTCGGGTAATGACTGAAAAACCCCTTTTGGCTTCCGTTATTCGCTGAGAGCAAGCGCATTACGGATTCTGCTGCTGCTCTCCACAGTGCCGGCCACGGTTCGCACGCGAACCGTTCTTACGGCTTCAGCAACTCGTGCAACGGCATATTCAATTTCCTCTTCGGTGGTGAAGCGCCCCAATCCAAAGCGGATCGAACATCTGGCATCCTCCGTGCTCAGGCCAATGGCCTTGAGAACGTGAGACGGCTCCGGCTGGGCGGATGAGCAGGCAGAACCTGACGAAACAGCCACGTCTTTCATCTCCATCATAACCTTATCCGCATCGGCGCCTTTGAACGTGATATTCGCGTTGTTCGGTAGGCGCTTCGTTGGGTGACCGTTGAGCCACGTCTGTTTTACCGAAGAAAGGATCCGGTTCACCAGCTCGTCACGCATGCGAGCAATCCGTGCCCGTTCCTTCTCCATCTCCTGTGCTGCGATTCGCGTCGCTTCACCGAAGCCCACAATCGCAGGAACGTTGAGCGTCCCTGAACGCAGGCCTCGTTCATGTCCGCCACCATCCATTTGAGGACGTACGTTCAACGCAGGGCGCGCCTTGCGAACGAAGAGCGCACCGACGCCTTTCGGTCCGTACATCTTGTGAGCGCTGAAGGACATCAAGTCGATAGACATCGTGCGAACATCTACCGGGATCTTCCCGACTGCCTGCGTAGCATCGGTGTGGAACAGAATTCCACGTTCCCTGCAGAGTTTCCCAATCTCATCGATCGGAGCAAGCGTGCCGATTTCGTTGTTCGCCGCCATAATGCTGACGAGGATCGTCTCATGCGTTATGGCTTTTGCCAATTCGTCGAGAGAAATCAATCCCTCAGAATCAACCGGAAGAATCGTCACTCGGAAGCCATACTTCTCCAGCCGCTTGCAGCAATCACGCACGGCTTTATGCTCGGTCGCTGCCGTGATGATGTGTTTCCCTTTTGAGGCATATCCTTCAGCAACACCCTTGAGGGCAAGGTTGATTGACTCTGTTGCTCCACTGGTAAAGATGATCTCCTCGGTCTCGGCTCCAATCAGAGTTGCAAGCTGCTTGCGCGCCTGCTCGACCGCAGCCTCAGCCCGCCAGCCAAACTCATGCTGCTTGCTTGCCGCGTTGCCGTAGTGTTCGGAAAAGTACGGCATCATCGCGTCAACAACGCGGGGATCGACTCTTGTGGTTGAATGATTGTCAAGATATATGGGCCGACGAGTCATACAATCTGCGCCAGTGTCATTGATGTGAATGCCTGCTCGATGTTTGCCTGCACTTTGGTCAGCGGTGACTTGATGGTGCAGTTATTGAATACTTCACAGCTTTCGGGACCTTCGGCCATACATTGCGCAATGGCGAGCGAATTCCCTTCGATCGCATTGATGATCATAGAGATCGTCACCTCGCTCGGCTTCTTCGCGAGGGTGTAGCCGCCGTGAACGCCCTGCTGCGAAGATATCAAGCCGGCACGCGAAAGCCGTTGCAAGACCTTCGCTAGGAGTTCATAGGGAATCCGATGCTTGTCGGCAATCTCCTTCGTCGTCACGACATCGCCGTTGGCACACAAGGCAATGTAGCGGATTGCAATCAATCCATATTCCACTCTCTTGGAAAGCCTAACCACGCGAAACTCCGACTTCCGAAGTCCTAGTTATCCTCAAAAAAAATTTTCTTCTCTCCCGCCCACCACACCCTCCCGAACGTTCGTTTCGTGGTTCGAGTTCCTTCTCCAATCTTCGCACACGGTGTGAACCCGAAACCGAAAACAAAATAGGAAAAAGGAATCAAAGTTACAACCCTCCCTACCTTCTCGTCGCAGGTTCCTTTTCCATGCACACTCGGGTGTCGAGCTACGAACCGCTATCAAAGAGTCTCTCGCGCAGGAACGTCGTCCGGCATGCACTCAAAGGCTTTCACCGCATGAACCGTCTGATGATCACACTACGTGTACACTCCGCGTTGCATTCCCCTCTGATTTTGGATATTTTCTCGAAGGGGCTGACTGAGCGCTGCCACTGATCCTTCGAGGACTCCGAAATGAGAGAAAACATCTTGCTTGCGGCCATCGTTGTGGTTTCTTTCTCCATCCAGTTCGGCTGCCGTGAGACCACCAATCCGCCAGCGCCCACCACGCCTGCACCAACGCAAGTCTGGGATTCTCTCGGCCTCGCCGGATCCACCGTTCAAGCCGTAGCTGCTGATCGCCGCCGCATTTTTGTCGGAACGGCGAACGGATTTTTTCGCTCGCTCGACAGCGGAAGAACCTGGTTGTTCACCGGCTCCATCAACGGCCGAAGCTCGTTTTCCAGCGTCGCAATCAGCGGACCGAATGTGCTGGTGGGGACGGACACCAATCTTTCCCTCTCTACCAATGACGGTGCAACGTGGGCACTTCTCCTTGCCCCTATCAACGTCTTCGCAATGACGCAAGGTAGCGAGTTTCTCTTTGCCGCCACATCGACGGGAATCCTCCGATCTCGGAATAATGGAATCAGCTGGACGCCTGCAAACACGGGTCTGCCCTCCACGCTATCCGAGGTTCGAGGCCTTTCGGCCGAAGGGACGACGCTCTGCCTCGGATTGGTCAACGCGGTGTTTATTTCCTTCAACAACGGCGACTCGTGGATGGCAACGCAAACACCATGGTCACCGCACACCGTCAGTCGCTCGTTCCTCAACAAAGAGATCTTTTATGTTGCGACGACCGGTGGCCTGTACACCTCACGCACGCAAGGAAGCTCCTGGATTCTTGCCGCGGTGGGTATCCCTGACACATCTCGAGTCGTGGGCTTTGCCGCCATCAAGTCCGGAGTGTATGCTGCCACCAACAATGCAGGAGTTCTTACCAGCGCCAACGGGGGCGTCACATGGGCCTTCAACAACTTCAATCTTCCCGAACTGCAACTCACAACGATTGCCGCCGATAGCAGTTTCGTGTATGTCGCAACACGCCGACGCGGCCTCTGGCGATATATGCGATAGCCATGCCCCGACATCTCTGAGGCCACCTTGCACGCAATCATTGCCGAATCGCTTACCAAAGTGTATAAGGACTTCGTCAACCGCAAGCTGTCGGTCGTCGCACTCCAGGATGTAACGCTGGAGGTGGAGCAGGGCCAGATTTTCAGCCTGCTCGGACCGAACGGCGCCGGGAAAACCACATTCATCAAGATTCTCCTCGGGCTCGTGCGCCCGACCGGGGGACATGCAATGATCCTGGGCGTTCCCTTGCCGAGTGTCGGCATTCGGGAGCGCATCGGCTATCTGCCGGAGAATCATCGCTATCCCGGCTACCTCTCTGCGGTGCAGGTCATGAGACTCTTCGGTGGGTTGAGCAAGATGAAACGGAGCGAGATTGCTTCGCGTTCCGCTTCCCTCCTTTCCACAGTCGGGCTTGACCAATGGAAAGAGATGAAAGTGAAACGCTACTCGAAAGGCATGATGCAACGACTCGGACTCGCACAGGCACTTATCAACAATCCTGACGTCCTGTTCCTTGACGAGCCGACGGATGGTGTTGATCCCGTCGGGAGAAAAGAAATCCGCGACATCCTGCTCCGATTGAGAAACGAAGGCAAGACGATCTTCCTCAATTCTCATCTTCTTTCCGAAGTCGAAATGATTTCCGATCGTGTCGCCATTCTCAACAAGGGGAAGCTCGTCAAAGTCGGGTCGGTTGATGAGCTGACTATCACAGAGATGAACTATGAGATTGGCCTCACAGAGCCGCCACCCGAAAGTTTTCATCACGAGGCGGCTGCCATCGTGCTGAAGTTTAGGGTCGACAAGAACATCCTCTCGGCTGATGTGAAGGATGTTGCGGAATTGAATCACCTTGTTGATATGCTGAGGAGACATGGCGTGAGCATCACACACATTGCCAAGAAGCGAAGCACACTCGAAGATTCTTTCATCCGACTTCTGAAGCGAGAGGCCGGTGCATGAGCATTCTGACGCTGGCGCAGGCAACAGTTCGGGAGATGTTCTCCAAGGCAACACTGTACGTTCTGCTTGCTCTTTCGAGCCTCATGTTGTTGGGGACGCTTCTCGCATTTTCGTCCGATGTCATTGATGGTCAGATTGTTCTGAAGATTTTCGGCGTGCCCGTGAGTCCGCCGACACCTGCCGAGGAGATTATGCCTCTGGTGCTCGGCACACAGGCCGGGCTGGCCAAGGGATTGTTTCTCGGCCTCATGCTCTTTGGCGTGTTTGCAACGGCATCGGTGATTCCTGACGCGTTAGAGAAAGGAACCGTGGACTTGTATCTCTCCAAGCCCCTGGCACGGTGGGAGTTGCTGCTCGGCAAGTACGTGGGAAGCGTTGCCGCCATCGGCCTGGTGACCATCTATTTCATCGGCGGTGTGTGGTTGACGTTTGGCGCACGCGTGGGAGTCTGGAACATGCAGTTCCTTTTTTCTTCTTTGACAATGACGTTTCTGTTTGCAACGATCTTTGCGATTGTCCTCCTGCTCGGCGTCATCTTTCGCAACGCTGCTGTACCCATCATCGGTTGCTTCCTTTACCTCATGGTTCTTGATAACCTGCTCGACGGCAGACAGACCACTCTCTATCTTCTTTCCACGAGCACTTTCTATCGTGGACTCTGCGATGCTTTGTACTACCTTCTCCCCCAGATTTCCGGGATGCAGCGGGAACTGGAGAATCTCATCATGCAGCGAACGGTGGAATGGCGTTCCTTCGTACAGCCGTTGCTTTCTTCTACACTGATGTTCGGCGCGGCAACCTTCATCATGGAGAGAAAGGACTTCTGAGCGATGATTCCATGTCTTGTACCGCTCGTTGTTTTCTTTGTCCCGTCAGAATGGATATGCCAACGTGCTTTATGATGAGATGAAGCAGAACAGTCTGAGCGCTCTCCTCGCGTTCGTCATTGTTAAACTCTCTCAATTTATTTACGTTATGGTACGTCGTTCTGCTCACCCTGGGGCTTTCGATCCAGTCGGGATTCTCTTACGCGAAGGCAACCCTGCTTGTGCTGTTGACATGGAACCTATCGCTTCTTTTCCATGTAGGCACAATCAGTTTCCTGCGGGAAACCATGCACTTCCTTCTGTAGTAGATTGAGGTTTTCATCTGACGGGGCACCGGTATGGCACAGAAAATCAAAATCGAAGATCTTCAGTTTCCTCTTGCGACGAAGCGAAAGTCCAAAGAGGACTTCAGCCTTGTGGGTGTCATCGGGCTGGGAGTAATGGGACAAGGGATTGCCCAAACGGTCGCGGGCGCCGGCATTGATGTCATTGTGGTGGAGAAAAACGAAAAAACAATGAAGGCCGGCCTGGACGCACTGAGCCGATCCATGGACACCGATATTAAACGATGGGGGATGACACAAGCGGATAAGCGCGCCATCCTCTCTCGCATCAAAACCACGACCAACCTTATCGATCTGAAAGGATGCGACATCATCATCGAGGCAATCGATGAGAACTTCGAGGCCAAGCGTCAACTCATCGAGGCATTTTATTCCGTCGGCAAGGAAGATGCAGTGTTCATATCCAACACCGCCACATTGAGCCTCACCAAACTCGCGGCCTCCAGTAAGCGTCCCGACCGTATCATCGGCATGCACTTCCTGAATCCCGTGCCGCGCGTGCCCCTCGTCGAAATCGTGCGCGGCATGAAGACATCGGATGAGACGTACAATCTCGTCAAACGCTTCGCGGAGCGCATCGGGAAGACGCCCGTTGAGGTCTTCGAGTATCCGGGCTTCATCACGACGCGCGTCATCCTTCCTATGCTGAACGAAGCAATGCACGTGCTGATGGAAGGAATTGCAAAAGCGGAAGACATTGACACCGCCATGCGCTTAGGCTACGGCATGCAAGCCGGACCATTGGAAATGGCAGACGCCATGGGTCTGGATGAAGTGTTGATGTGGATGGAAACGCTCTTTCACGAACTGGGCGAGCCGCGGTATCGTCCGTGCCCGTTGTTGCGTCGCATGGTGCGGGAACGGAAGTTAGGCAAGAAGGTGGGCGAAGGGTTTTTCCGGTACGATTCGGACGGAAAGCGCATTGCCTCATAGCTGTAGACATCTCACGACATGAAATGCAACGTGAATTGACGCTTGTCCCTCGACCCTTGATCCTGAATCCTGAATCTTGAATCCCTCTATGAACATCCTCGTCCTGAATTGCGGCAGCTCATCGGTCAAGTATCAGCTCATCGAAGCCGCTTCGCGTACGTGGCTTGCGCGCGGCAGTGTGGAACGCATCGGGATGAGCGGCGCAACGCTCAAGAACCTTCGTCATGACGGAGACGAAATTACGATCGCCGGGGAGATTGTCGATCACATCGTTGCGATCGAGTACATCCTCGCTGTCCTGCTCAGCCGCAATCACGGCGTCATCGAGGATAAGTCGGAGATCCACGCCATCGGGCATCGTGTCGTGCATGGCGGCGAAACGTTCACCGGCTCCGTATTGATCACGGATGAGGTGATCAAAGGAATCCGTGACAATTTCGAGATCGCACCGCTTCACAATCCTCACAATCTTCGCGGCATCAATGCCTGCCAGATCAACCTGCCGGGTGTTCCGCAGGTGGCCGTCTTCGACACGGCATTCCATCAGAAAATGCCGCGCCGTGCATTTCTGTATGGCATCCCGTATTCTCTCTACACCCAATACAAAATCAGACGCTACGGCTTTCATGGAACCTCGCACCGTTACGTGGCCGAGCGCGCAGCCGAACTGCTCGGTCGGAACCTGAACGCCCTCAAGCTCATCACGTGCCATTTAGGAAACGGCTGCAGCATGGCTGCCCTTGACGGCGGCGTTTCCATCGATACGACGATGGGCTTTACTCCTCTCGAGGGTCTGCTCATGGGGACGCGGTCCGGCGACATCGATCCATCCGTGATTCTCTACATCATGGGAAAAGAAGGACTGACACTTGCCGAGGCGAACACGTTGCTCAACAAACACAGCGGACTCCAAGGCATCTCCGGCATCAGCAGCGATATGAGAGAAATTATTCAGGAGATGAAGAATGGGGACAAGAAGGCAAAGAACGCGTTCGATGTATTCTGCTATCGGATCAAGAAATACATCGGCGCGTATACAGCCGCACTGGGTGGTGTGGACGCTGTTGTTTTTACCGGTGGCATCGGTGAGAACAGCACAGACGTGCGCAAGGCCTGCTGTGAGAACATGAGCTACTTCGGCATCACACTGGATGACGCAGCGAACGAGTCAGCCGACAGGGAGAAGATCATTACCACGCCGGACTCACGCACGAAAGTGCTCGTCATCCCGACGAACGAGGAACTGGTCATCGCCTTGGATACGATGGAGATCGTGAAGGAGAGGGGGAAGGCGTAATGGGTGTTGCTATTGCCTTGCTTCATCCTGCACCTTCAGCGCGATGTTCCCTCGTGTCTGGTTCACCAATGCCGTCGTCAGCTCGTCGATTCTCGACCGCCTGATTTCCAGCAGGACATGGACGTCCTCGTCATACGTCGTATCCACGATCCGGGCACCGACTCTCGAAACAACATGCATCACATCGCCGATGTGTGAGTGGGGGAACGTTGCTTCCACCATACCGGCCTTGTACCTCGTGATGATCTCTGCACGTTCGAGCACAAGCAAGGCCGCTCCGTTGTATGCTCGGGCAAGCCCCCCAACGCCGAGCTTTGTTCCGCCGAAGTAGCGTGTCACCACAACAATCAGGTCGGTTACTCCGTATGCGTCTATGGCTGCGAGAATGGGCTTGCCGGCACTGCCGCTCGGCTCCCCTGCATCGCTGAACCGAAACTGCGTGCCATCCGTGCCAAGCCGATAGGCAAAGCAGTGGTGCGTAGCGTCCCACAGCTCTTTGCGCTCACGCTCCAGAAACTGCTCGGCTTCCAGTCTTGTTGTGGCAGGCAGGGCAGCGGCAATGAATCGTGAGCCGTGGACCTTCGTCTCAGCCCGGACTTCAGCCTTGATGGTTCTGAATTCATCGTACATGTCTCTAAGATACCTAAGCTATGGATGAAACGCACCGAAAGTAACAGGATGCTGCCAACCAAAACTATTCCTTGCACATTACCGCTTCGCTCACTATCTTCATCGGGACAAGGAACCTGACCATGAAAATTGGAATTGTTTGTTACCCCACCTACGGCGGCAGCGGTGTGATAGCCACAGAGTTGGGCAAAGCTCTCGCCGAGAAAGGGCATCAAATCCACTTCATCAGCTATGCAATGCCGATGCGTTTGGAAGAGTATCTGGATAACATCTTCTACCATGAAGTGGAGATGACAAGTTACCCGCTCTTCGAGTTTCCCCTCTACACACCCGCTCTTGCCAGCAAGATGGTGGAGGTGGCCCGGTTTGAAAAACTCGATCTCGTTCATGCCCACTACGCCATCCCTCACGCCATCAGCGCGTTCCTCGCACGAGAGATCGTGAATAACGGTCTGAAAATTATCACCACGTTGCACGGGACGGACATCACGCTGGTGGGCCTCGAGCCGAGTTTTCTGCCGGTCGTCAAGTTCAGCATCGAACGAAGCGACGGCGTGACAGCCGTCTCCCGCTTTCTCCGAGAGAAGACACTGACCAACCTTGGCATCACGAAGGACATCACGGTTATCCCCAACTTTGTCGATACCCAAAAGTATCGCCGGATCCCGTCTGATACCCTCTGCGAGCGTTTTGCTCCACGCGGCGAGAAGATTCTCGTGCACGTCTCCAATTTCCGTACGGTGAAGAGGGTTCCCGATGTCATCAAGATCTTTCATGAGGTTCGAAAGAAGATCCCTTCCATTCTTATTCTGGTTGGTGATGGGCCGGATCGGTCAGCATGCGAGTTGTTGGTGCGCGAGCTGGGGCTGCAGCAGCATGTTCGGTTTCTCGGCAAGCAGCAGGAGCTTGTGCCGATTCTCTCCGCAGCCGATCTGTTTCTGATGCCGAGCCAATCGGAAAGCTTCGGGCTTTCCGCGTTGGAGGCCATGGCCTGCGAGGTACCGATCATTTCCTCCAGCGTGGGAGGGTTGCCGGAGCTTCAAGTGCATGGTGAGACGGGCTACATTGCCGAGATCGGCGATATCGATCGCATGGCGCGGTACGCCATCGAGCTGTTGACGAATGAGGTGAAACATCGCATGTTTGCCGATGCAGCGCGGCGTCGGGCTGTCGAGCATTTCGACGTCCACAAGATCGTCAACCAGTACGAGGCGTATTACGAGCAAACGCTCGCAGGCATCCTCGAGTTACGAAACTAACAATCACAGCCGCGAAAGGGAGAACGAAACACAATCGTGATGGTTATCGACGTTGTCCATATTGCAAAATCCAAGAAGCCTACGCTCGAGGAACTCACAGCCATCCTCGAAGCCGAAGGGCTGGAGTGGGAGCTGTACTCCGACAAGCCCGGCACGAAGTACGGACGACACAAGCACGACTTCGACGACTTCATCGTCGTTGTGCAAGGGCAGATGAAACTTGGGACCGAGTACGGTGAATGGCTCATGAAACCGGGCGACAGAATCGACTTGCCCAAGAACACTGTTCACTGGGCGGAGATGATGGGCAAGGTTGAAGTCAAATACCTGAGCGCAGCGAAGTAAACTTCCCCGTTCCCCGGAGCAGTCCTCGACTGCTCTCTCCCATCGGCATCTTGCGAGGTTCCAACTCCACCACGCAGCCTCACGGCGTTTCACGCTCCTTGGACGCAGATCGTCTCTGTGCTGCACGGTCAGCGTGCGTCATACCGAAATAGACCAGGTCAACGAGTTGTCCGTCCGGCCTCACGCCGTCGGAACGCAGCACACCTTCGCGATAGAAACCGCAGCGTTCTGCTACGCGCTGGCTTCGCACGTTCTCCACGGCACAACGAATCTGCAGCTTGTTCATGTGCAGAACCTCGAACGCAAACTCCACAAGCATGCTTACCGCCTCCGTTGCAATCCCCCTCCCTTCTGCCTTCTTGAGGAGGAAATAGCCAATGTCTCCTCTCGGTATCGACCAGACGATCTCCTTCAACCCGACCTCTCCGACATAGCTCCTCTGCTCCTTGTCCCACACCGCGAAGTACAGGGCGGTGCGGGATCGCCACTGCTGGAGTGCGTGTGCGATGAATGCTTCCGTGTCTGCTTCGGTCTCCAAGCTGGCGCGTATTGGAAAATCATTCCGCAATCGCTCACGCTCCTCCCAGAGTACTTCGAAGAGCCACGACGCGTCGGTGATCTGGTAACGGCGCAAGAGAAGCCGCGGCGATTCAATCCTGTCCGGTAGCTTCATCTCCAATGGATCGAACATGTGAAACGACGCACTCATACGGCAGCCTTCTCGCTCAGTCGTTGGGTGAAGGCAGGCATAGCAAGAAGAATGAGCAGGGGAACAATGGGCATCGAATACCGCGCCCACCCAACAATCGAAGCATGCAGTACGATGTAGTAAAGGGTAAGAGCAACGATCGGTGTTAGCGACGTCATAGTCCTTCCCTGTCGTACATAGGAGAAAACGGCGGCGAGCAGCAAGAGCCATTGGAGCGTGCCGTAGAACGCGGACTTCAACGGAGATTCGCTCAGCGACCAGAAGAGGAAAAAATTTGCCACGAATCTTCGGGGAAGAAACCAAGGCTCTTCCGCATAGCGACGAAGTGCCGTCTGTGTGAGCAAGCGATCTCCCTCCAACCCGCGAAAAGATGGGATGCCGCGTGGTTGCAAGAGCGAATCGACACGTGCTTGGCCGAACCGCCAGAAGTCGAGGTTGCAGCACCACCGGTCGGGCCAGTGCTCGCCGATGACATCACCTTGAATCAGATTGAAGCCGAGCGAGGTGTGAACAGGAATGAATCCCCCCGCAATGCGATAGTTGCGTACCGTCCACGGAAGGATGACCAGGGTACACACAGCAACGACAATCAACCCATAGTTCAACCCACGTGCGCCATACCGTCGGAGGAGAAGCAGCGCCAGGAGAACGGGAAACAGCATGACGACTGACTTGGTAAGCGATGCAACTCCGAGTGCGATTCCCGCGCCGAGCGCGGCGCGGAGAGTAACGCGCTCGTAGAGCACGAGAGCAGTCAGCGCCGCAAGCGCAAGCATAAACGCATGGGTCGTCTCGATCCAGATGCGCCCCGTGTACCAGAGAAGAATCGGGTGAAGGGCACAAAGAAGCTGCGCGCGCAGAGCCGTCCTTCTGTCGTACAATCGCCCGGCGATGCGGAAGACCACGACGGTTGTAGCCGCATGGAGCACCGCCTGGAACACCTGAACAACACCGAGCGCATAGCCTCCGGAAAGCATGAACAAGACGGCGACCAGATACGGATACACCGGGCCACGGTCAAGGGCAAGAGGATCCGCAGGATTGTATTTCATCCCCACGCCCGTGGCAATGTTGAAGGCAAGCGCCCCATTGCCGTCGGCATCGAGATTCACATTGTGCCGCTCCACCATGTGGGGGAGGATCAGGAAGGAAAAGACGAGGCTCAGGGCAAAGGCAATGCAGGCAATGCCAAGAACCGCTCGGTCAAGCTGATATTTCATTGGTGGCGTATCGATAAGAGTTGGATCGATACCCGACGGGAAGCCTCCGATCAGAGCAATGCAACATCCGGCGCCCTGGTTATGAACGGGCGGCTCCGCCTTTATGCGCGCGGAGCGCGTCTCGTTCCTGCCGAATCAATTTGATTCTCAGAACAATCCGCAAGAGAACGAGTGCAAGAGCAATCACAAGAAATGGCACGGCAAAGGAGTCCGGCACAATTCTCAACCAGAGCAACAGCAGCAATCCCATCATAATAGTGATGCTGATGTAGCCCAGGTTGTTGAGTGTTCTCTGATTGAGGTCGGGACGTTTCATCGTCTTTCTCCGGAGATGCCTCACACAGGTTGGATGATGATGGTGAGTGAGGTGAACGCGTTAGATCCGATTCACCTTAGTCAATGATCGAGTCAATAACGCCGCCGCCAACAATATCATCTCCCTCATAGAACACAACCGACTGACCGGGCGTGATTGCCCTACGCTTCTGGTCGAAGAGCACACGCATGCAGCCGTCGTGGGTCTGTTCAATGGTTGCCGCACCACCGGAATCTTTGTAGCGAATCCTCGCGTCCACACGCAGGGGCGTCTTGCAGTCGGCATACTTCTGCATGTTGACCTGGGTCGCGAGGAGGCCGCGATGGTACAGCTTCTCTTCCTTCCCCACGACAATCCTGTTGCTGCGGTGGTCGATCTCTGTGACATACAGCGGCTCCGGCCGGGCTACCCCAATGCCCTTGCGCTGACCAATCGTATAAAAGGGAAATCCGCGATGCCTGCCGACAACCTGTCCGTCTAACACAATCTCGCCACCGTCAACGCTTGCTGCCAGGTTCGGGACACGCTCCTTGAGGAAGCGCTCGTAGTTGTTATCGGCGATGAAGCATATCTCGTAGCTCTCGGCCTTCCGCATGTTTGGTAAGCCGAACTTCTCTCCCAATGCCCGTGATTCGGACTTGGTAAGATCGGCAAGCGGGAAGAGCGTCTTCCGCAGGGAGTCCTGCGACAGGCCCCACAGCGCGTAGGATTGATCCTTCGACGTATCGCGCCCGCGCGACACATAGTAGCGGCCGTTGTGTTCGTTGATGCCGATCCGCGCATAGTGACCGGTGGCAATGTAGTCGGCACCGAGCGCGTTGGCTTTCACAAGCAACTCCTCCCACTTGATCTTCCGGTTGCAGATGACGCAGGGATTGGGCGTCCGTCCGTTAAGATACTCGTCCACGAAATTCTCGATCACCTCGATGCCGAACTTCTCGCTGAAATCAAGAACGTAGTGCGGAAAGCCGAGCTGCGCGGCCACAGCGCGAGCATCGTTGATCCCGTCGAGCGAACAGCAGCTACTCTCGTTGCCGACATTCCCGCCAACATCCTCATACTTGTATGTCTTGATCGTAATGCCGATGAGATCGTACCCCTGATCGGCAAGAATTGCAGCCGCCACGGAGGAGTCCACACCGCCGCTCATCGCCACAACCACACGCTTCTTCTTCACTGAGCACTCACGCAATAATGAAACGATTCTTCGTTCAGAAGATAGGAATTTAGGCTGTCTCTTACAACGAACACACAAGCTGCCCTCCCACGAACATTGACAAGGTTTCGGAGATTCGAAGCTCTGAGCACCGGGGGATTGCGAGAGCGTTGTCACGAAGATTCCGGCCTGACGAACCGATAACCTCTGTGAGACCATCAATCTGGAGCAGGAACATGAATCTCCTTGTTGTTGACGACGATTCCGTGATGCGTATGGTGCTGCGAACACTTCTCAGATCAGAAGGCTACTCGGTCGTGACGGCAGCCGACGCCGAAGAGGCATTGGCAAAGCTCTCAGAGTCGCAGTTCGACATGCTCATTACCGATATCCACATGCCGCGGATTGATGGTGTTCGCTTACGCGACATGGTGCGCGAGGGAGGGAGGAAAACACTACCGATTGTTTTCATCTCGGGGTACGATGACCGCCAGACAGTGCAATGCGTTCAGAACTCAACATGGGAAGGATTTTTTCGGAAGGGACGTCCGTTGACGGAACTTCTGAACTGGATTCGATACTTGAGCACGCCGGTACAGAAGCGCCCGGCATATTCCCCCGCTCATGCCGCGACGTCAGGCAGGCGGCCACCCTTGTTAGCACGAGAGCGCAGCGGAAGTCCTCCACCGCCGTAGCCTCTCTGCTGCACGCGCGTCCTCCATCCTTGCTGGTCATCCCCTGCATCAGCAAGGATGGTTGCGCGCTGAAGGAGTATATCCACCATCTCAGAAAAAAGGGACGTCTTGTTGGACATCCCTCTTTTCATGACGTACAGAAAAAACCTGCTCAACGCTTTGCCCGTCGTTGGAGTGCTCGCAGGTCTATCTCCCGAATCTTTCGGAATTGTTCTGACTGTTCCTGTGCACGCCGGGCTTGTTGCACTTCCGTCGCCTCGGCAAACTTCTGGAGAGCCGGATTGGCGGCAAGAATCGAATCCCGTCGAGCGACATCGGAGCTTTTCTGCAGTTCCAGCAGAATCTGCAAGTCGTTATCCGTCTGCTCGAGATCAGCCGTAAGTTCGGCAATCTTCTTGGACTGTGCGTTCAACTCGGCGGCCTGAATACGAGCGAGCGAGGAGAGACTGTCGATGGCGCGCGTACGCCGCG
This sequence comes from uncultured Chitinophagales bacterium, assembly GCA_964539775.1. Taxonomy (GTDB): domain Bacteria; phylum Bacteroidota; class Ignavibacteria; order UBA10030; family UBA6906; genus CAADGV01. The sequence goes on along the minus strand of CAZIKE010000067.1, from coordinate 2,910 downwards.
CATCCACCGAGCTAAATTGCATGCGCTCGCGGATCAGCGATGCGATGATCACTGAGCGGGCACGTTCGCCGCGCGCAAGCCATGGAATCTCCAGATGCTTGGTGAAATAATACAGCGCAATACTGTCGTTGCGCGCCGCGTTGAAGGGATTGATGTACAGCAAACCGAGATTCCGAATGGCATTGGCATAATGATCGGTGCCGGTGTAAAGCTCCGCCACCATTTTGTACACGAGAGCAGCCCCCTGAAATGCGCCGGCCGTTTCAAGGCTATCCGCAAAGGCAAAGTGATACTCGGCTTTCGTGTCCCGTTCGCTCATTGCCGGATTCTCCGGGGCGGAACCACTTGCAGCACACCCGCCGAGCACAACGAGGATGAGTCCCACACATGCCATCTTCTCCATAAGACCTCCACTCAGTTGACGGATTGTTGGATCGACGCGGCAAAGTCGGGAAGGAGATGTTCTTTCACAGCGGGCAGTTCCACAGTAAAGGTCGTCCCCTCTCCCACGGTGCTTTCGGCAAAGACACGCCCGCCGTGTGCCTCGACTAACGCCTTCACCAAGGCAAGCCCGACACCTGTTCCTCTGGTGCTTGCCTTGTCGGCATTCTTTGCCTGATAGAATTTTGTGAAGATGTTCGGCAAATCTTCGGGCGCAATGCCGACGCCTGAGTCGGTCACTGACACACGGACGCCGAATTTGGAGCGCCCGATCTCGACATGAACACGCCCCTTTTCCGGCGTGTACTTGATGGCGTTGCTCAGCAGGTTGCTGAACACCTGCGGGAGTTTGGAAGCATCCCCCTTTACCTTCGGGATGGAAGCAGCATTAACCGTAAGCGTGATGTTCTTACGAAGTGCAATCAATTTCGCCTCCTCGATCACCGGCACGAGCGTACCCAAGAGGTCCGTCGGTGCGAAGTCGTATTTCATCGCCCCGGACTCAATCTTCGAGATATCGAGGAACTGGTGGCTGAATGCCGTAATCTTGTTGATGCCCTCGCGCAGAAACTCCGTGAGCCGTGCTTGCTCTTTGTTGAGCGTGCCATACCGTTGATCGGCCATGAGATTGAGAGCAGACGTCATCGCTTGCAGCGGCGTTCGCAGTTCATGTGAGATGTGATGCATCATCTCCGTCCGCATCTTCTCGATGGATTGGAGCTTCGCGCTCATGTCATTGATCGCGCGCGCAAGAAGAGACATCTCATCCTGCGTCTTGACTTCAATGGGGGTGAACTTGCCCTCCGCAATCTGGTCGGTCCCCCGAATCAACGCGCCGATAGGTTTGGTGATCGCGCGTGTCATAAACATCGCCGCACCCAATGCAATCAGAAACGTAACAGCCGTGAGAAGGTATGCGACATTCGCGGACTTGGTCATCCGGTGACCGGCTTCCGCCATCGAACGCTTGATGGACTGTTCCGTCCCTGAAATGAACTCACGCAGATTCCCGTGCAGCACGTCCAGACTGTCGTTGCGCGCAGCCTCGCTCAACGCACCGTCCTGTGTCCGACCAAGCCCATACGTTTCGCGTCGGACGGCTTCCGCAAACCACGCGTGACCATCACGTATGCGATTCACCAGCGCCCGATCGTGTTCCGAAAGACTCGTGCCCGCAAGCGAGTCCGCAAACTGCTCGAATACTTTTACCTGTTCGGCAAAGACCCTGTAATAGTCCGGGTCGCGCAGGACAGCCGCCTTTTGGGCATAAGGCTCTTCTTCATACAGCAGCGCCTGCATCTGCTTGGCAAGGTCAAGCCCGCGGAAGTCGTACGCATACGTTTGCGTGGTGGTCGCAGTCACCTTCTCCATCTGCCGCAGCACATACAGGTTCGTCGCAATCATCAACACGATGATGACACCGAAACCGATGAGCATTTTCCGTTTGATCGTGAGCTTCATGCTTGCATGTCCCCTTTCTGCAAAAGGACCACAGATGGTACGGCAACTCTCCCTGAGAGTGACTACGCAAATTTAGGTAGAGTGTTCGTGATAAGCAAGAAGATGGGTTATGGAGCCAAGGATTCTTTTGCCGCGCGCTCCTCCCATTACGCTAAAAAGCGTAAATTGTGGCAAAACAAGAGCGTACGATGCGGTGCTACGAAGACGTCTTTACGCCCACTTAGTGCATTGCGCGCTCACGGGCATACCACGCAGCCGGATAGAAGAACACGGAGTTTCGTCCGGCGCGCTGCGCTTCCAGCAGCGCATGCTTGGCAGTCAGCAGCAGGTCATTGAGCGTGGTGCCGTTTTGGGGATACGTCGCCACCCCGATGCTGACCGTTGTACGAATGGTGTTGTTGACAAACGGTGTCTCTTGAACGGCACGGCAGAAGCGCTGAGCAAATTGCACGGCTTTCTCCAAATCGGTTTTCACCAGCATGGCGATGAACTCATCAAACCCGTACCTACCGGCAGCGTCGATGCATCGGAGTTCGCCGCGCAGAAGTTTCCCCATCTCTTTCAAACAGTGCAGGGCGTTTTCATATCCGAACGTCCCGAGGATTTCCTTGTAATTATCGACATCCAGAATCATCACGGAGAGATGCTCGTTGAATGTTTTTGCGCCCGCAAGGGCGGCCTCCAGCTTGCGAATGAATGCCGTGTACTTCTCCAATTCGGTGTCGTGATCGATGACGTCGAGCCTGAGATTCTCATCGTGAAGCCGCGCTTTGTTGATGGCAATCCCGGCAACGTCGGCGAATGCCTGCAGGAGGGGAAGATCATCGTTTGTAAGCGCATGGGGATACTTGCCATCGACGTGGAGATATCCGAGCGTCCGATGGTCCACTGCGATCTGCACACACGCGCAGGAGTCAAACGCGTGCTCCAGTTGAATTTCGTTCGCGAGAAGAGGCTCACGGCTCGCATCGGCGATGAAGATCGGCTTTCCCGTCCACAACACCTCCC
>CAZIKE010000066.1:0-20489 GCA_964539775.1 uncultured Chitinophagales bacterium | reverse complement strand
AACCAACGCCAGCCCGGCAAAGATCTGCAGCATCGGTATCGCTTCGAGGTAGCGTCCCTGGTACACGAGGCCGACCAACGGCGATGCGAACATCAGAAATAGGATGAAGACGGGAACCATCCCGATGGTCGAGAAGTTCAGCGCTTTCTCCACGAACACTTTCAACGACGTGTCGTCTCCCTTCGAGGCCAATCGCGACGTTGCCGGCAACACGAACATTTGCAGCACCTGCGCTGCCATGTCGTAGATGCGAGTGAAGACCTTCACCGAGTTGTAAATGGCTACCTGCACCGGCCCGCCATACGCTGAGAGGATGAACGAGTCGGCTTTGGTGTAGATCATATAGCTGACAAGACCGCCAAGCGTGTACTTGCCATAGTTCCACACTTTCGTCATCCACTCCCGGTCCGGTTTCAGGCGCATACGCAGCATCCGACGGCTGAGCCACAGCCCGACCAGCGATGAGGCAGACAGTGAGATGATATTGATCATGATGAGGTCGAGCGCGCTGTCGAACAGGTGCATTTTCGAGTAACCGTAAATCAGAACGGGCGCGCCGATGAAATGAATCAAGTCAACGACAAAGACTTGCTTGATCAAGAACCGACTCTGCAGGAGCATGAGGGTGTAGTTCCGAAAGAACGAGGCACCAAACATCGCCGGCAGATACAACATCAACGGCGCCAGCGCTGCGGACTTGAGCAGTATGCTCAACGGCCTGCTCAGTCCCACAACCAGGAGAGATGCCAGACCGATAAAGATGACATTCAGCAGAAACGCAGACCCCAGAACACTGCTGTGGTCGGCATGCTCTTCGGCGGCAAACTTCAAGAGGGGCTGAAGCGCAAAGGCCGTGGCAAGCCCGGTAACGATCAAAAAGATTTCCTGGACCAGGACAAAGTTGCCAAACTCTACTTCAGGCAATACACGAATGACCAGAACAACATACGCCACTCCGTACACCACCGGCAGGGCTTTGTCTGCAATGCCCCACAACCCCTTGCTTAAGTACTTTCCTAACTCCATCAGTGACGCTCTCTCATTGTCAGGTACTTTACGGCTGCCCACCCATTCACGGTAATGTTCAGCCAGGGAAAGACCAGCTTCTGCGGCAGCGAGGCATAGCGGAAGAAAAAGCGGAGATTGCTCAGGAATTTGTTCTTCATTTTATAGAATGAAAGATGTCCGCCCGCGCTCACCGAGAGTTTGTGCCAGACGCGTGCCCCGGGTTCATAGACAATGCGATACCCCGCCCTCCGCATGCGCATACACCAGTCCGCATCCTCGGTGTACATGAAAAACGATTCGTCCAGCATGCCCACCCGCCCAATAACCTCGCGCCGTGCAAGCATGCAGCAACCTGTAGCGTAGTCAATGTCGCGAGCATCGTCGTACTGTCCGCGGTCGCGTTCGCGTATGCCGATGTGCCGCATCGTCCCCGACCACATCGAAATCTTTCCCCCGGCAAACCAGATAAGCTCGGGGTCGCTCTCGTAATAAATCTTTGGCGCAACCACGCCGATGTCGGGGGCCGACTGCATACGGCTGACAAGATGTGTCAGAAACTCCGGATGGACGGTCGTATCGTTGTTCAACAGGCAGAGCATCTCGGCTCCGTGCTCGAGCGCGTAGTGCATGCCTGCGTTGGTTCCACCCGCGAAGCGCAGATTTATCTGCTGTTCCAGTACGACAGCCTCAGGATGCCCCTCGCGTATCGCCTGCACCGACCCGTCACTCGATGCGTTATCAACCACAACAATTTTCACGTTCCGATATGTCACGTGCGCGAGCGAGTCGAGGCACTCTAGCGTAACGTCCTTCCCGTTCCAGTTCACGATCACTATGTACACCAGAGGCGCAGTCAAGATACAAGTTTCGATGAGAAAGAAAAACAGAAGTCAGAGGTCAGAGGTCGGAGGTTCAATATGATCTTTTCCTAACCAACTCTATGAACCCTCCACTCTACAAACTCCTAACCCCACGAACTCCCAACTCCACAACCTTTACAAACCTCCGACCCCACAAACTCGCAGCTCAATGAACTCTCTAAACTCCCAACTCTACGAACCCTCCAAACTCTTCCCCAACACATACACGACTCCCGTACACATCACTTCGCCCAGGATGGGAAGCTCTGCGATTTTCCCCGCAGGCAAGGGCTTCAACCCGAAGCGAATGTGGTTCGGGCTGACAACGTAGGCTTGCTTGCCCACGATTGTAAGTCTATTGCGTCGAACAATCTGCTCGAACTTCTTCATGCCCATTTTCAGTCTGCTCAATTTTTGAATTTCCTGCACGATATGGGGATGCTCGTCCTTGAGCCGCGGCAGAATTTGCGTCACGGCAAACGGTAGCAGATGGAAAAAGGGCATCTTCGCCCAGTGCGTGTTGAGTAATTGTTGGTGAGCACCATACGCCGAGTAGTAGGGCGGAAACGTGATCATAATTCTGCCGCGGGGATTGGCGTATCGAGCAAGCTTCTGCATCACGTCGTCTTTGAAGTCGAGATGCTCGAACACGTCGTGCAGCACGACGAGATCGAACTGGAACGCACCAAACGGGGTCTGCTCGTCGTAGAGATTGCCGAGGGCAAACGGGATATCACGGTGTCCCTTCAGACTGTTGGCTGCCTCGACACGTCCAAACTCCACGTCGAAGCCGCAGCATGGCGCAGCGCCTGCGTCGTACATTGCGCACAGGCCGCCTCCTTCGCCGCACCCAACATCAATCACCGACGCGCCACGCACGATGATTCCCCATTGCCGGAGCAGCGGGATCATGTAGCGCGCGGTAACGTCGTACTCATACTGCCAGTATGTTCGTGTCTGATCGTTCATAGTGCAGGTTTTCACGCCATCTCCTCACCCAGATGGTCACACCTTTGCCGCCACTACTTCGACTCTATCTCCGAACACGCCGAAGATTGTGGTGATGAGAAAGTTCGGGTACTGAAACAGCTTCTTGCCGATGTTCTGCAGCGTCGAGCCGCGAAGCGTCACCTCACGCGGTGGAATGATGCCTTCGGACTTCCGTACGATTGAAAAGCCTGCGCGCCGCAGCATCCCGGCAAGACTTTCCGGACGGTACTCGAATAGATGATAGGGCGGCAGATGTACGGTCGCCTTCTTTCCTATCATGCCATACAAAAAAAATCCTCCCCGGGAAAATAGCGTGTTCGTTTGCATCGGACATTCGATCACGAAGAGACCGCCGGGAGCCATGATGCGATGGACTTCGCGGCATGTCGCAACGGGGTCGGGCAGATGCTCGAGCACATCGCCCATGAACACGACATCGAACGTGTTGTCGGGGAACTTTGCTTCCGCAACGTCGCCGGTGAACACGTCGAGGCCGAATTTCTCCCGGGCAAGCTGTGCCGCGACCTCCGAGAACTCCACGCCCTTCACGTCATAGCCGGCGTTGCGCGCAGCATTGAGGAACGCTCCCCCCGCACAGCCCACTTCGAGGAAACGGCCGGCCGGTTTGAGCTGCTTGATGCGCGTGATGAGTGTCTCGTCTTGCAGCGACGCCTGCGTCTTCTCATCGAAGTAGCTTCCTGCATGTCCGCAACGAAAGTCTCCCGCGAAGTACTCTTTCGAATACAACGCCGCAAGCTCCTCCGGCGTGGGCTGCGGATGAATGAAGATGATGCCGCATGCACTGCACTCATAGCCGCCGAGCCATCTGCCGTTGAACGCGTAGCCGAACGGCTTGGCGCGCAGACGAGAACTTGAACAGACGGGACAGGTTGTTGGGATTTGTCGTGCAGAGGTCACGGTTCAAGGTTCAGGGTTTGGGGTTTGGGTCATGATGTTGACTGCATCAAGTCTTCGATGGCACTGGCCATGGCTTCCCAGCCATACTTGCGCTTCTCCTGTGCAACGTTGGCCGCAAACTCGTTCTCACGCCCTTCAGCAAAGTAGCGCAGCACGGCGTCGGCAAGAGCTGCAGGGTTGTTGGGAGGGACGACGAATCCCGTCACGCCATCGTGTACCACTTCGGCGAGCCCGCCAACGTTTGTCGCAATGACAGGCTTGTTGAAGTTATAGGCAATCTGCGCGATGCCGCTTTGCGTCGCCGAGATGTACGGCAGCATCACCACATCGGCGGCGGAAAAGTACAAACCCACCGTGTCGTTCGGAACGTAATCGGCGTTGACCACGACATGGGATTCGAGGCCAAGTTCGGCAATCTTCTTCACGTACCTATCCCTGTCATCATAGAACTCGCCGACGACGTATAGTGTCGCCTTGATCCTCGTGATGATCTGCGCCATTGCTTCTAACATAACATTTAATCCCTTGTAGGGCCGTACGTAGCCGAAGAAGAGCAGCATACGCTCGGCGGTGACGCCGAGACGTTGCCGCGCCTGCTGCTTGTCCAGCAGCTCTCCAAAGATGTTGTACACGGGATGCGGTACCTTTCTATAGCGAGCATTCGGCAGAAGGGCTTTCAGATCACGCTCAACAGCATCGGACTGCACAATGAAGAAGTCGCCTGCACCGAAGGCGTATGTCGTGAACACCCGATCGCCGGGCCGCCGTTCGTGCGGCACGACGTTGTCGCAGATATACAACACTCGCGTCTTCGTTCCTTTCCTCACGATGCGGGCAATCGTTCCGAAACAGGGCCCGAAGAACGGCAGCCAGTACTTCATGATCAGCAGGTCGGGCTGACGGCGACGAATCTCTCTTCCGACGGCAATCCAGTTCAGCGGATTGATCGAATCAACCAGAGCTTCGCTGGGCACGCGCAGCAACTCACCGCTGCTCTCCGTCTGCGTCTTGCCTGGAAACAGCAGCGCGGGGTACTGCCGCTTGAACGTGACGATCTCCACCGTGTGCTTCTTGCACAACTCCTGATAAAGAAGTGCGTTGTAATGCGCGATGCCGCCGCGTAACGGATATGCCGTGCCGAGAATGATGATACGCATTGTCTGTGCTTCTTGTCTTCACGGGTTGGCGTAAACGGCAGCCCTGGTCGAACGAACCGTCCTGAACCATGCCGTATCTCGTAGCGTCATGTCGTTTTCTTCAGGGATACCACAATTCCAACAGTACAGATCATAAGCGCTGCAAGGGACATCCACATTCCATCATAGAACGATGAAGGCTCGAAGCGAACCTCAACGGTGTGTCTGCCCGCAGACACGAATATGCCGCGCAGGTGATAGTCAGTTCGGTAGATGTCGGTCTCTGTTCCATCCACGTAGGCGTTCCAGCCGGGGTAGAAAATCTCGCTCAACACCAGAAGTCCGTCGTGACTCGTTTCTGCTTCGATCACGATCCCGTTGTTCCGATAGCTTGTGATGCGCGCCTTCCACGCCGGTGAAGACACCGGCTTCATCAGGACAAACGGAGGCGGTTTTTCGAGCACGGCGGTTGTCCGATGATCGAACTCCGGACTTTTCAGGTACGCCAGCAGTTCTTCCTCCGTTCGGGTTACATGTACATCGTACACGAAGAATGCACGCGGCAGTCGTGTGGTGTGCTCGACGAGAGTCTGCTGGCCAGTGCGTTCATCGAAGACGGTCTTGTACTTGACGTTCAGGAGATCGAACGACTGATCGTTACTCGACAGCGGCGCGTAGGCACGCTGCAGCGCCAGCGGGGTGTAACCTTCCATGGTGAAGATGCGATCGATCATCCCCTGATTGCGATCCCAACCCGGGAGAAGCCCCCGCGCATTGCGAGTGTTGACACGGAACAGTTCTTTCTCACCTTCCTTCTTGAAGAACTCCACCAGGTCGCTTCGCCTGCGGAAATACTCGCCCGGATTGATGCTGCCGTTGTTCTGATTTCCCCCAAACACGAACATATCAACGAGGAACATGCCGACGAGCAGCAGACCTGAGACGCGCGAGGCGTAGCCCTTTGCTATGACCAGAAACAGCACGGCGCCGGAGCCAACCAACACCAGGAGGGACGGCGTGATCCCCTTCGAAACCATCTCGGCGACTTGTGGATACGTCGTCTCCACATACGAACGTGCGAACGCGCCGGAGATGATCATGAAATACACAAGAAGGCCTACTCCGACCGTGCCAAGGAGGATATTCCGCAGCGTCTTTCGCTCACGCTCCGCCCTTGGTTCATGCAGGAGATATTGCAGGGAGAATGCCGAGAGGAGCGAGACCGACAGCGTCAACAGAATGCCCATACGCGCGGGGATGCGGAACTTCGCAAAGCCGGGAACGAATTCATAGAAGAGTTTGAAGAGGATGAAATTGTTGCCGAGCGCGAAGAGCAGCGCAAAGAGCGCCATGCCAAAGAAGAACGCGACATACTTTTCCTTTCGTCTGAGCGTCGCAATCGCTGCCAGCACAAGCGGAAGAATGCCGACATAGATGCACGTCTCCCAATAGTAGAAATAGACGCCCGGTCCGAAGTACTCATAGCCGTGTGCACCCGCGGTCCCGAACATCTTGGGGAACAACACCGTGGCAAGTTGAGACCAGGCGAGCGAACCTTCGCTTGCTTTCTCGAACGTCATCTGTGCGCGCTGGGAAAGATCCGATAACTCAACCGTCGGCAGAAGCTGGATCATCGCGAGGGCAACGGAGAGCAGCACGATGCTTGCCGCCTTCGCCGTCATCATGAGCGCAGGACGCGAGAAAATCTCCTTCCCCTTGAACATCGTCAGCAGCTCGAACAGGAAATAGACCCCCAGAAAGAAGTAGAGGTAGAGCGACAACTGAGGATAACCGGCGAGAATCGAATGCCCTAACACCAGGCCGCACACAAAGACATACAGCCAACGTTGTTCGCTGAGTGCCCTGCGAAAGAAAAGAACGACGAGCGGGTACCATGCAACGAGCGTGACATTCTGCTGATGGATGGCATGCACAATCATGTAGCCGCTGAGCATGTACGCAGCACCGGCAAACAGTGCCGGCACGTTCCCCAGCGGGAAGGATTTTGCAAGGTAGAACATCCCCACACCTGCAAGCACGAAGTGCAGGATGATCATCAGCGCCAGCCAGTAGTGATGCAGCGTTCCGTTGCTGACGAACAGCGTCAGCAGAAGGCTCGGCACATACAGCACCGTCGTTTGAATGTCGGCAAGAAACGGCATGCCGTTGAACGTGTACGGATTCCACAGCGGAAGCTCTCCCTGCGCAAGCGAGGTCGCCGCGAACACGCGGAAGGGATAGTTTTGATAGATGAAATCCTCCCAGAAGTAGGCCTGGCCGAGAAGGATCTTGTGGAAGAAGATCGCAACGAGTGCAGTGAGAATGGCGATGCACTGCCAGTCGGCAGGTTCATACCGAGCAACTGCGCTCTGAGTCTGTGATGAACTCCGGCGCTTGCCGTCCCGATTCTTTCCTTTTACACCCTTCACCGTTTCTTCATTCAAAATACTGGTTCATGTACATCTGGTGGCGTTTGCGTTCAGGCGGAAAGAAGTCGTTGCACCGTCTCGAACACCCGGTCAACGGAGATGTACTGCATGCAGTTGTTGGGACATGTCGGCGAGAAATAACACGAGCATTCGAACTCCGGCTCCAAAATCTCTCCCAACCCGTACAGCTCGAACTCATGCTTGTTGAAGATGTTGTTAAACAAAACAATCTTCTTGTCCAGCGCAATCGTCACGTGCATTGCCATGGTGACTGCCGTGACAACCAGATCGCATCGGTTGACCAGCGAGATGAACTGTCGTAGCGGGAAATGACCGAGGTAGGTTGCACCGCTCAGACGTGCAATGCGTCTGTTCTTTGGATGTTCCTGTTCTCCGCCGAGGAGCAGCGGGACGTAGCCGGTCTTCTTCAGCTTGCGGGCAAGTCCCACCCAATACTTTTCGGGCCATAAGCGCGAGACCCATCGGCCGCCGCATCCGGTGTTAAGCCCGATGATTTTCTTCTTCTTCGGCAGCTTCCACGTATATGCATCCGGCGGCGGGACGTCCAGAAGGTAGCGCTCGCCATTGAAGCTGAATCCGCAAATCTCGAAAATCTCTTGCGGGTAACTCTTCGTGTTGGCTCTGTTCAAATCGTCGAACAGTCCCGTCATGAACTTGTGGACGGCATCCTCGTCGATAGGGGCGGGCTTGCCGTTCTTGAGCGTGTAGCCCTTCTTCACCGGCGCCTGCAGCGAGGCCATCAGGCCGCATGCCTCGGTTTCTTTATCGAGATTGTAGATGATGTCGAAATGCGTTGCTTCCAGCGCAGGGAAATGTTCGGCATCCAGCGGCAGCGCCACATCAACAAACGGTTGCACCACCTCCGGCGAGAGCGTCACCCACCAGATGCGCGCGTGCGGATACTCCACCCGAAGCCGTCGCAACAGCGGCGTCGTGCGGATGACATCACCCAATGCGCCAAGCTTGATGATCAGAATATTGGATGTTTGCTTTTCGTAGTAGGCGCAGTCTCTGCCGTTGTCATCAACACAGTGCACGCCATGTTGCTTGTGCGGCTTGCAAGGAACCTGTCCGACGAACCAACGGCAATCGGTCTTGAGAGATTGAAAGGCGATCGTCATAGCTACAGATGCTGCGGGAATTGGCTAACACGGCGGTTCGGGGCGACGCCGGATGAACAGCGGTACAGCGAACATCATTTGATATAATCGCGGATGGCGTACTCGTCGGTGGTGCGCTTCGTCTTGCTGATCATCTCACCGAGGAGGCCGATGGAGACGAACTGAATGCCGACGATGATGAGCAGAATGCCCCCGAGGAAGAGCGGCCGATTGCTCAATGCCGTCTTGCCCTGCAGCCACTCGATGGCAAGCCAGCCGTCGATGAGGATGCCGGCGAACGCAAATATCATCCCCCAAAAACCAAACAGATGCAAGGGCCTCCGGAAGTAACGGGTGGTAAACAACACGGTCAGCAGATCCAGAAAGCCTTTCCAGAATCTTCCGACGCCGAACTTCGTCTTGCCGTACCTGCGCGGGCGATGCTGGACTACCATCTCCCCCACTCCGAACCCCGCATTATGTGCGAGGACCGGAAGATACCGATGAAGCTCGCCGTACGGCTGGATGGCTTTCACCACCTCATTCCTATACACTTTCAGTCCGCAATTGAAATCGTGGATCTTAATCCCCGTCATCAGCGACGTGACGAAGTTGAAGAAGCGTGAGGGGATCGTTTTGCTGATCGGGTCTTTGCGGACTTTCTTCCACCCCGAGACGACATCGTATCCTTCTTCCAATTTCTTGATGAGCGACGGAATCTCTGCCGGATCGTCCTGCAGGTCGGCATCTATCGTCACCACGTAGGCACCCTGAGCTTTCTCGAACCCCACAGCAAGTGCTGCCGACTTTCCGTAGTTGCGGCGGAAGCGGATGATCTTCACGCGACCGTCAATCCGTTTCAACTCACGCAAAACATTGAACGAGCGATCCGTACTGCCGTCATCAATGAACAGCAGCTCGTACCGTGCACGCATGCGCTGGAGCGTGGCGCGCAGTTGGTAGTGCAACTCCTTCAACGACTCCGCTTCGTTGTACAGGGGAATAACGACGCTGACATCGATGCCTTTGTGGTGCTGGCGGAACTGTGGCCTGTGCTCCTGCCTCTGCTGTGGCTGCTGTTCCACTTGTTGCGGCTCTGGAGGCGTCGGCTGCCCGGCCGTCTCGGCGGTAGTCGTCTCGGCTTCCCGCCGCCGATCCCGGTAGTAGTGCCGTCCCCTGTAGGAACGCTGCTCACGCTCAGGCTGCTGCTGACCGGTGGGTTCGGGTGTTTGATCGGACATGAGAGTTTTCTCAGCAAATACCACTCCCGACTTTCGTGTCGGGAGAAAACTGGAATTCAAAGTAACCAAAAGCATAGGGAAAATCAACGAATGGGCCAGCACCATGGTCTGATCGTCTGCAGCACCAAGTGCAGCGCATCGGGCGTTCGCCGCCTCCGTCCCGGCTGCGCCCCGCCCGCCTAATGCCGAAGGCATGGCTGAGGCCACGCGCGCACCTCGACCGTCATCGCAGAACCAAGCACCTTCTTCTGCTTGACATTGGCGATATGAATGAGTAAGATGGTCGCACAACTTTCACCATTTCCCACGATCCAGCCGGAGGCATCCCCATGAGCGCCACCTCGACTCCAACACCCCAATGCCGATTCACGCAGGAAGTCCGACTCGCCATCGTGATGTACGGCGGCGTGTCGTTAGCCATCTACATCAACGGCATTGCGCAGGAGTTGTACCATCTGGTGCGTGCAACCGCGCCTGCCGACCCCGACAATCCCGACCAGCCTCTTCTGCTCAACGCCGAGCTGAGGGGTACAGAGCGGGTCTATCGCACGTTAGGGCAAATGCTCACGGGGCACCAGCCACTGACGGACGTGGGTGAGTCTGACCCCATTCGTACGCGCTTCGTGATTGATGTGCTTTCGGGGACTTCTGCCGGAGGCATTAACGCCATCTTCCTCGCCAAAGCGCTCGCGAACAACCAGCCGCTCGACGATCTCAAACGCCTGTGGGTAGAGGAGGGCGACATCGGCTTGTTGCTCAACGACAAGCAGTCGGTGAGGAAGGAGGCGCTCCTCTCTCTGCAGGACACGCCGACGTCCTTACTCAACAGCAAAAGGATGTACCTGAAACTGCTGAAGGCTTTTGATGGAATGGAAGCCGCCGGCATCAACGGTCGCTCGCCGTTCGGGGATGAGGTGGATCTGTTCGTGACGGCTACGGATATTCAAGGCGTGACGGTGCCGTTACGGCTCGCCGACGACATCGTGTACGAGCGCCGCCACAAGAATGTCTTCCACTTCCGCTACTACGCCACGCCGCACGGCGATCCCTCGCGTACTGATTTCGCCACGTTCGCGGGAACGAAGACGGTCTATCTCCGCAATGACTTCGCGCGGGAGTTCAATCCCTTCCTCGCCTTTGCTGCGCGCTGCACCTCCTCCTTTCCGTTCGCCTTCGAGCCGATGCGCCTGGGCGACATCGACGAGTTCGTCCGACGCATCGAGCCATACAACAAGACCGACCTCTCCTCCGGCAGTCCGTTGTGGGAGCGATTCATCGAGAACTACCGCGCCGCGCAAACAGGAGCGAGCATCCCGTTCCCCAACCGCTTCTTCGGCGATGGCGGCTATCTTGACAACAAGCCCTTCAGCTACGCCATTGATGCACTCATCGGTCGGCAGGCAAATCTTCCCATAGATCGCAAACTGATGTACATCGAGCCGGCGCCGCAACATCCGGAAGATATTCCCGAGTCGTCGGCAAAGCCCGATGCGCTGGAGAACGTGCAGGCAGCAGTGCTGACGCTCCCGCGCTACGAGACGATCCGCGAAGACTTGCAGCGCATTCTGCAGCGCAACGCCATGGTGGAGCGCGTTCTGCGCATCACGCGCGGCATTGAAGACGACGTGAACGCAGTGAAGGGCACGAGGGTCGAGTCGAAGAAAGGGATTGACTGGGCACATCAAGACCTGAAGGAAATGATCCGGCAAAAGGGGATCGGCTACGGCGGCTACCAACGTCTGAAAGTGGGCGCCGTGACCGACGAGCTTGCCGAACTGATCGTGCGTGCATCCGGCCTCGACGAGAATTCGGATCATCTTCTCGCTATCCGCTATCTTATCCGCGCGTGGCGTAGCAAGCACTACACGGTGTACTATGCGAAGAACAAACCCAAGGAAGAACAGCTCACGGAGAACCGGTTCCTGCTCGACTTCGATCTCGGTTACAGGATTCGACGGGTAGTCTTCGTTCAAGGGAAACTGGACGTCCTCTACGGCGGCGGCCCTGCGGCGGAGAGTATTCTCAAAAGCATCGGCCTGAGGTTTCATCTCAACGAGAAAGAGGCTGAGGCATTCCGCAGACAGTTGGTTCTCATGCGCTCGCGGCTCAACGAAGCGTTCTCCATCCTCAACGCAGCGCGACAGGCACTTCTCGCGCGCCTCGACAAGAACCCTCTGCACGAATACGTCACGGCCATCGGTATCACGGCGCAACACCTGGAAAGCATCCTGAAGCTCAGCGAGGATGAACGACTGCCGAAGGCACGAGAGATCGTTGCCGACCGAACGGTGGAGGAACGTCTGAAGGCTCTCGCAACGAACCTTGCCGCATACATCCTCGAAGCGACCGGCAAAGCCTCCCGCATTTGCGCTGAAACCCTGACGCCTGCAAAAGGAGACAAGGAAACACCGGAGCGCTTAGCCAAGGAGAGCCTCTGGCACTACTATCAGTACTACGACGACTACGACCTGATCACCTTCCCTGTCCTGTACAATACAGGCGCGGGCGAACTGGACACCGTCGAAGTCATCCGCATCAGCCCAGAAGATGCGCGGAGCCTGATTGATGAGCGGGCAGAACGACGACGACCCGATGGACGCACAAAGCTTGCCGGCACCGCACTGGCAAACTTTGGCGCGTTCCTCGATCAGCTCTGGCGCAAGAACGATATCCTTTGGGGAAGACTTGATGGGGCAGAGCGCATTATCTCGGCGATGCTGCCGGGCGAGCGGCTTGCCGACAAACGCAGGCACTTGATCGCTCAGGCCCATGCGGCTATCCTCGAGGAGGACTTGCAACCCGACGATCGTCAGGAAATTCTGGGCGTGCTCACGGACATACTCGCCCGTACTTCCCCCAACAAGCAACTGAGCGAATCGGCACTGCGGGAGATGCTGGAAGGCGCGTACGGCTCTTCTCTCAATACAAAAATGCAGGCCGTGTTTCGCTATCTGTTGAGCAAGGAGCAGTTGCTCGAATACTTCCGCACGGGGTACGCGGTGCGACGCGAACCGGAACCCGAAGCGATGCTGAAGATCATCTCCCGCTCCACACGCATCATCGGAAAGATGTTAGAGGGGATGGCCGAGAGGCGCAGCATGAACAAGACTTCGGTTGCCTGGGTTGCGCGTGTCGGGCAGCTCTTCTGGAGCTTCGTGATTGTGGCCGCGCCGGGGAGTCTCCTCAATCTCATCTTCAAACACTGGCTCAAAGTCCTCTACACGTTTGAGGTGCTGCTGCTCGTCTCTGGAACCGTCCTGACCATCAGCCCGATGCAGCAGTTGGCGCTGACCCTGTTGGGCGTCACCGTCGGTGTCCAGCTCATCGTGCGGTTGTTAGGGGATTACATGCGCGGCAGGAATACGGTGCTCAGGTTCCTGCTGGTTCTTCTGGCCGCGACGCTTCTTGTTCTCGCCGCGCTCGGTGTGGACACACTCTTCGGCCATCCGGCGTTGAGGTGGCTAACGCAGCGGTACCAGGATATGCTGGGGTGGTTTGGGAGATAAAGCGGTGTGAAGTTCGGAGAGATCGAATTCAGAGGATTCGACCTACAGCCTGTCGAGCCGCAGAGCCAGGAGGAGAATTTCATAGCGCGTACGCTGCCGGTTTACAGCCGTGACTCCCAGTAAATATCTTTCTTCAACTCCTCGATCCACGCGGCATATTCCTTCTGGCGCTTGAAGTTGAGAGCAATGCTCTCGATACGACGGTAGTCGTGCTCCAGCGTGGGCTTGTGTGCGGGCGTGCGGTTCTTGAGCCAGATGATGTGATAGGCGTATTGCGCGCCCACGGTGACCTTCACCGGCTCGCTGATCTCGCCCGGCTTCATCGCCAACACGGTCTCGTAGTATGTCTTGTCGAACTGCTGGAGTTGGCTCGTCTCTACCACACCGACGTTGCCGCCGATGTTCGCGGTCTCGGGATCTTCAGAATATTTTTTCGCCAAATCGGCAAAGCTCTCGCCTGCGAGAATGCGCTCACGGAGAGACCGGAGGAATGCTTTGGCCGAATCATCGCTTGCCTGCGTGCGCTCGATGCGCAGCAGAATATGGCGCGGATGCACGGCATCGCCGCGTCGTTCCAGCAATTGAATGATGTGCAAGCCGAAGTCCGTCTGGACAATATCCGAGATCTGTCCCTCCTTCAGGGCAAAGACGGCGCTCTCGAACTCTTTCACAAATAACCCGCGGCGCACCAAGCCGAGGTCTCCACCCTGCGGAGCAGAGCCGGGGTCCTGCGAGTGTCGGCGAGCGAGGTCCTCAAACGGCACCCCCGCCTTGAGACTGTCGAGAAGCGCCTGCATCTTCTTGCGCGCTTCAGCTTTTGCCATCTCATCGAACTTCGGCTTCACGAGGATGTGGGCAAGCTCCACCTCCTCCGGCACCTCACCAAGACTATCCCTGTACGTCTTGTAGAACTCTTCCACCTCCAATCGTCCGATGTGCGCGGCACCGAAGCGCTGCTGCTGAAGCTTCTGTGCCAGCAAGCTGTTGCGCATCTCGTCTCGGAACTCCCGCTTGATGCGAGAGATCGGCATGCCGTAGTACTGTTCAAGGCGTTCCTCCGAGCCGACCGCCTGCACGCGCTCACGGATCACCGCCTCCAGTTGCTGCGTCACCTCCTCTTCCGAGACGACAATGCTGTCCTCGATCGCCTTGGCAACGATCAATTTTTCGTTGATCATGGATTGCAGCACTTGCTCGCGCAGGCCGGGGGTGTTCGGATCGATTTTGTTGTTGAGCACGAAGAATTGTATCTGCTGATCCAGTTGCGATTGCAGAATCATGTCATCGCCAACGACGGCAACGACGCGGTCGAGCACCTGCGCACCGGCGATCGCACACACGGCAGCCACCGCAGCAGCCACCAGAGTAACGGGTCTCATCATTCTCCTCATAGCCTCACACTGGAATTCTTTTCACCTTGCGTTCATTCGTTCGTTCCCTCACCCGACGAGGGGAGGTGCACTTCAATCTCATGCTGCGTGCGGAGACGAGAAAGCAGGGTGTTGTACCGCTCACGACGCAGCCGGAGAAGAACACGGCTGCGAACTTCCTCCCGGACGTAGTCGAAATCGGGGATTTCCCCCTGCGCTTTCGTCGAATGCACGATCATGACGCCGTAACCAGATTGCGAGCGAATGGCGTACGAAACATCCTCCTTCCTCAACACGCGCGTTGCCTTCCATAACTCTTCGGGGTAGAGCGTTCCTTGTGTAAAGTAGCCGCGCCGTTCGCTCCGCAAGAGGGCATCGGGCATCTCGGCGTTGACGGAGTCGAGCGCGTCCTGCCATGCCATGCCCCGCAGCAGCTTCGAGCGAAACGCGTTGGCCGCGTCGCGCTCGCCAAAGATCGCATAGCTGATGTTCACGACGTCCTCGCGCAGGCGGTAGGATTCGCGCTGCTCTTCGAACTCGCGCATCAACACCTCGATGCCCAGCCCCGTCGTGTCGGCGCTGAAGACCTCACGCTCCAGAAGGGCATTCACCGCAAACTGACGGCGTGCATCTTCCACCTGTTTCACCACTTCCTCGGCATCAACCAGCCCGCGCCGCCGCGCCTCCTGATACAACAACTCCGACGTCACCCACGAGGCAACATAGTCGCCTGCGGCACGGATGGTATCGCCGCCTGTGCGTTCATGCAGTTGCTCGGAAGTCAGCATGGCATCGTCCACCCGCGCCACGAACTTCGTGTCCGAACCGTCGCGTGCGCAGCCGGCCCACGCCACCATCCCCCCAACGACCAGCCCGACGACCCTACTCTGCAGGTGCAAATGCGTACTTCAATCGTTCTTTGAAAACGGCGACCGGATACTTCTTTCGCAAGCCGTCCAGCCATTCGTTCTCCAGTCGCTTCGATTCGTATTCTTGATACGAGCTTGAGACTTCCGTTCCGGCTTCTTCGTAGGTCTTCTTCCGCAGGGGATCACGCTTGTTCAGTCGGACAATCGTCGGGTAGCCGCGGTACATGAACGGGGCCGAGTACTGTCCCACCTGCAGCGAATCGGCTCTTGCCGTTCGTTCATCCGTCGTTACAGGCTGGATACTGCTCTCGAGCGCACCTGCAAACCACGAACGCTTGCCGGTGATCTCGGCTTCCGCGCGGTTGAACAGTGCCTCCATCTCCGCCTGCTGTGCTTTGGCCGTATCACGCGCCGCTCCACGCAGAACAATGGTCATCCGGCTCTCGGCAATGTTGTGCGACCCTGTGAGGGCTGCCTTGATGGCATCGCGTCGCTTGCCTGCCAGGCGCTCGTTCGCTGTCTTGCGAGCGCTCGTATCGTACTGCAATGTAAGTGTGATGTTCCATGCGGGATCGCTCTTCAGGTCGCGGGCGATGGCGGCAAGGATCTTGCGCGTTGCCGGACTGAGCGCCGCTGAGTTCTTCGCGAAGGTGATCTGGTACTTCGACGGCACCCTCGTGCGGGCAGAATCCTCGGCGAACACTTGCTCGAGCGTCATCCCGTTCTTGAGCCTTTCGGCAATGAGTCGGGCCAGCGAGTCATTCACGGCCTGTGCCGACGTGAAGTCCACGCGGTCGGGCCACATGAATTTCTCGCGATTCTTTTCAAAGTACGCCCGAAACAGCGAGTCGTTCACCGTCACTCTCCCCCAGACACGTTCCTGTTCGATTTGATAAAGGAGAATGCCGTCAACATATTCCTTCATGATGGCGGCAAACTCGGGATAATCCTTCTCGATCGTTTCGCCTCGTACCTGGAAGATCAACTGTTCGCCAACCTTGTCCGCCATCATACGGATCGAGTTGGACGTGAGAGGCAGGGTGCCCATGTCGGGGCGGGCCGCGGCCAGCTTCAGCATGCTGTCTGCCGAAATCGTGCGCTGCCCGAAGCGGAACACCGGCTGGGCGGTAAGCTCTTTCGGAGCCATGTCCGTCCACGCGCTATCACGCGTTGTTTTGGTCGAATCGAAGGAGACGGCGAGGAGGTTCAGGATACTGTCGTTGCGGCTGTACTGCACCTGTTTCTTGATGCGGTCGAGGAACTTGTTGTATTCACCCTGAAAGCGCGTCTGTTGGAAAAGCTGCTGCATGTCCTTTTTCGCTTCCTCGAACGACTTCATGGGTTTGGCGTCGTAACACTTGATGAGGTGATAGCCATAGATCGTGCGGATGATATCCGACACCTGTCCCGGCTTGAGCGTAAAGGCTACTTCGTCGAACGACTGAATCCAGCGGCGTCGCGAGAACCAGCCCAGATCGCCACCCCGCGGGGCAGAGCCGGGATCCTGCGAGTTGCGGAGTGCCAGCTCCGCGAAGTCCATCCCCTGCTTGATGCTATCCTGGATGGCCTTGATCTTCTCGTACGCGGCAAGCGTGTCTTCCGGCGTAGGGTCCTGCCTGTCGAAGCGGATCATGATGTGGCTGCACTTGATTTCGCCCGGCGATGGCTTTCGGTCTACCAGTTTGATGATGTGTAAACCATAAGCGGTGCGGACAGGCTTGGAGGAAATCTCGCCCGGCTTCATGGCAAAGGCTGCTTCTTCAAATTCCGGCACCATCTGTCCGCCGGTGAAGTAGTACAGATCGCCTTTGTTCTGCGAAACAGAGGGATCGTTGGAATGCGCAACGGCAAGCGACTCGAACGATGCGCCGGCGCGCAGCTTGCCAATCAGTTCGTAGGCAAGCGTGTACGCTTTTGCGGAGTCTTCCGGCGATGGATGCGAGGAAAGGTTCAGCAGAATGTGGCTTGCCCTTACCTCCATCTTGCGGCTGTCATACATCCTCTTCACCCCGGGGGCGTTCACCTCCCGCTCGGTCAGAAACGAGGCAACAAGACTTCCCTTGTATTGTTCGATCTCGTTCCTGATTTCTGGCCGTTGATCCAGCTTCTGATCGTATGCATCCGTTAGTTTGAGTTTGAATTTGGTGAGGAGATCAAGAAACTTCTCACGCTCCTCCTGTGGTGCCGCCACGGCTTGCTCGCGGCTTCCGCTGCTTTTGAGGTAGAGGTTTTCGTACTCTCTTAACGTCACAGCGTTGTCGCCTATCTTCGCCACAACCAGCTCGCCTTGTTTGGCAGAACAGCCCGAGAGAACCGCAAAGCATACGAGGACGCAGCTCGCAACCTCCAGCGGTCGTGCGGATGCGAGCTTCTTCAGAAAATGCATAACAACGTAAACTCCGTAATTGTGAAAAGAGACGGGACGTGTGATGGTTTTCGGCCTTTTATGGTAAGTAAATGGGGAGTGAATATCAAGGAAGTGAGACCCTTCGCCGGACGAGGAGACAGGGATCGGAACATGGACACGCGACGATTTCATCGCGCGGTTCCGTTCGTACCTTGCGCCCGAAACGATGGCAGCAACGCTCGCACCCACCGACTTCAACACGCCCATGCCGTGGACGATGTACGCGGGCATGACGGAGGAGGAAGACCTCGGCGCAATCTACGAGTACTTGCGCACCGTTCCTGCGGTCAGGAATCAGGTAGAAAAGTTCACGCCGCACAAGCAGTAAGAACGCGTCAGGGGACACGGATGGACGCCACAACAGGTAATCCGTGTCCGCCGCTTCCCGTCCTCTTCGGTAACCCTCGCAAGATCGCACGACACACTCCCGCGGGAATGTTGTTTTCTCTTCGACGGTTTTGTATGTTGATACTGCCTTCTCTTGGCAGGACAGGGTGTTTCTTCTTTCTCAACAAGACGACGATTGATGGAGATTTGCTGATGCGATGTTGCTGTTTGATTATTTCTTTCGTGATGTGCATTCTGGCGTCTCGTTCCTCTTCACAGAGCCGCATACCGCAGGCTCCTCCCTTTCTCCTGGATGAAGTGTATCGGATGACAAAGGACTGTTACTACTTCAAGGACTATCGCGTCATCAAGCAGAACAAGCGAAGGTATGTGCTGGCCGCCTTTGTCGATCGCGAGGCGATAGCTGCAAAAAGCCCGGCGGGTCCCTGCGGCAAACGCGTGCAGCAGGTGCGGCTCTACAGGGTGGTGAATGACACGACCGTTGCTCTGAGGGATTCGGTGTTGTTGGATAAGGACAACATCTCGTTTGCTTTCGCAGCGGATTTCGACGGTTCAGGCACGACGAAATTCGTTGTCAGCAGTGCGTGCAAGCCGCCTGAAGGGACGATGGCGCCGCTGTTGTGCTACTCGCTCTCGATCTATGAAGTGACGAACGGCGAAAAGCTTCGATCGGTGCTCGTCGCGGGAAACGTCCCACAACACTATCGTCGCGGAGTTCCGCAAGGCACGCCGTTGGAACCCGTCGTTACGGAGAATATCGATAAAACACCGTACCCTGAGTGCCTCGCCGTTGACGATTTCTTCGAAGGTGATCCGGCTTTTCGTGCCGATGACTTTCCGCGCATTACGCTGCTCTACACCTGGGATGTGAAGGAGAAGGTGTACAAGCATCGCTCCGATCTGTACCCGCACCGTTTTGCACTGCCCGTGCGCCTCGATTCCCTTCCGGCGGATCTCTCCCTGACGCACTTCATGGAGCAGGTGATGTCTCTTGCTGCCGTTGGGAAGCGAGAAGATGCACAGCGCCTGATGGACCTCGGTCTCACGCACGAGCGCATCGGGTACTGGAAAAGCAAAGATCCTGCGCGGGCTCAGCATATCGAGGCCGATCGTCTCCGTTCTGCGCTGGTGACGTGCATCGAGCGTTACCATCCTCAACCATAGGCGAACCGTTTGACCATCCCTTTTCCAAGAAAGGAACTACCCCATGTTATTCATCCTGACCTTTCTCATTGCCGCCGGGGCATTTGTCGCCTGGCTTTCCGCGCGACGGAAAGTCGTCCAGGAGCGCAACCTGATGTACCAACGCACCGCCGGCATCGCCGGTGCCATCACAATCTTCTTCGCACTGGTGTCGTTCGTCCAGGCGTTCACGGTGATCCCAGCGGGTCATGTGGGTGTTGTCGATTTCCTCGGTGTTGTATCGGACAATACGCTCAAGTCGGGAGTGAACCTGGTGAATCCGCTGGCTCGCGTCATCAAGTTCTCGGTACAGACGAAGGAGCACAAGGAGACGATGCAGGTACTGTCGCGTGAGGGCCTGACCATCGGCCTCGAGATCAGCGCACTGTACCGGCTGGATGCCGACTCCGCAGCAAGCGTGTATAAGAAGATTAGCGGCGGCGATTATGAAGAGATCGTATTGATCCCGCAGTTCCGCTCTGTCTGCCGCGCAGTGACGGCAAGTTTCCAGGCAAGCGCCTTGTATTCCGCGGAGCGTGAACGCCTCGGAACGAAGATTCAAGAGGAATTGGCGCTCACCGTCGCGCCGCGCGGCATCATCGTCGAGTCCACGCCGCTGCGCAATGTTGCACTACCCCAGCAACTGACTGACGCCATCGAACAGAAGCAACGCGCCGATCAGGAAAGCCAGCGGATGGAGTTCATTCTCGAGAAGGAACGAAAGGAAGCCGACCGCAAGCGCATCGAAGCGCAGGGCATCGCGGATTTTCAGAAGATTGTCGCAACAGGAATTGACGAACGTTTGCTGCGCTGGAAAGGCATCGAAGCGACCGAGAAGCTTGCCAACTCCCCCAACACGAAAGTGATCATCGTTGGCGCAGGGAAAGACGGGCTGCCGGTCATTCTGGATACGAAGTAGAAGAACAGCAAGCAATCGCAGCCTTCGGTCACCCCGAAGCCGAACAGGACTGCAGCATCCGGTCCACCTGTTCCTTTGCCTGTTCCAAGCTTACCCTGCGCAGACAGTGTGCACCGTACTGCTCGCCCTGCGGAATTCGGTCGAAACATTTCTCTGGAGGACATGCGGGACACGGCTCTGCGCTC
>CAZIKE010000065.1:0-20579 GCA_964539775.1 uncultured Chitinophagales bacterium | reverse complement strand
TCAGCGTTCGCATCTCCGAGACGTGTTTACGTGTCGGGGCGTTGCCCCGACCTCTCATGTGCGACGCTTTCAGCGTCGGCTGAGCCACGATCGCCGAACGGGAGTTCGGCGCTACACGGTTGGCCCGACGTCTGGCAAGCTGTTGAAAAAGAAAAGCCGTCTACCGTCGTCTTCTTGCCTCATACAAGACTACGGCACTTGCGCTTGCAACATTGAGCGAATCAGTGGCGTTGTGCATCGGAATGCGGACGCTGTGGGTTGCAATGGTTTTTACCTCTTGTGAGACGCCGGAATCTTCGTTGCCGAACACGATGCAGACGTTCCCGGTAAACTCCGCTTCAGAAAGCGAGTGCTCGCCATGGGCATCTGCGATTATGATGCGCGTCCCACTGTGGTCCTTCAGCCACGAGAGTGACTCGACAAGACTTGCCACATGCACGACCGGCACAACGAACACGCCACCCATCGAATTCCTGATCGCTCGCCGCAGGTACGGACTTGCGGAAGTCGGTGAGACGATGATGGCATCGACACCAAAGCCAGCACAGTTTCGCACCACCACACCGACGTTCTCGGCATGAACCAATCCATCGAGGGCAACAAGAAGGTGAGGGGAAGAGAGCGACTTCACCACTTCCGCCAGCGGCCGTTCCATCGGAGTTCTCCCAACCGCCATAATGCCCTGATGCAGCGGAAACCCGACGATGGTTTCGAGCACACGCTTCTCGGCGATGAAGACATCCACATCGTTCAGTCGGTCGGGCGTGACTGCGGCAAGGATTGCATCGAACCATTCCTGTGTCACGAGGAGGGAACAGACAGGCCAGTTGCCTGCAAGGAAGCGACGCACGACTTTCTCACCCTCCGCCACGAAAATTCCCTGCTTCAGGTGTTCTTGGGAGCGACGTAACGTTCGGTACGGCTGAAGCTGCGGAGCATCGAGCGATGCGACATGATGAATGCGAAAACCACTCATACCGTCTGTGGAACGACAGGAATGTTCTTCAACGAGTATGGAAGTTTGAAAAGAGAGAAGAAGACAGTGTGCAACGAGAGGAGCAGGACAATCGGGTACAGCTCGTACACGTCGCGCAGTTCCACGACGACACCGCCCCAGAGCAACAGCAGTCCGAAAGGGATCGTAAGCGCCATGGACTGTTGCAGCACAGGATGCTTCAGAGCGTAGTCATGAAAGATCATCCAGAGAACGAACAGGCCAACGAGCAGCGTCACCGCATCATATCCCATCAGGAGGATGTGGAGGTTGAGATAGAGATGAAAGTCGAGGACGTTCCCTGCGTTCTCGGCAAAGGCAAAGAGTAACGCCAGTTTGATGATGCCGAAGATGAGAAGCTGTGCCCCCATGTGGGATAGAAAGACTTTGCCCGGGAGATGTGTTCTGTACAAGATCAGAAACAGGAACGTCAGCAGAACCATCGTCTCCTTGTTGAGACATCCGAGAAGAAAAATGGGATAGAACAGTGACCACCTCTTCTGAACAAGGAATACGAGTCCGAGCGTAAAAAAGAAAAGCGTCGGGAAGTCGTAGATGTAGTGCGGTCCCGTTGGGAAGAGGGGGGGCAGCGCAAGCAAGGCCACAATGGGGATGAGGTTGCTTACGCGTGGCTCGGTATCGTAAAGCATCGCCCAAAACCGGCGTATCACAAACGAGAAAGCAAGCAGACTCAGATAGGCGAACAGGAGCGCAATCAGGTACTCGATGAAGAAGTCTTGCTCCCATCCAAGCCGCAATGTTTCCTTTTGAACTTTCGGGATGCGCAGGAGCGCTTGCTCCAGCGTGTCCAACGAAGGACCCGACAGTACCGCGTACGTCGAGCGTGTGAGGATTGGAATGAGGACGCGGTAGACGTACGGCTTGTGTGCTGTTCCGTAGATGATGTCGGAGAGTTTCGACCGCGGGTCGCCGTTGAAGGATGTGGTCGGCGTGTCGGCGCTCCACACCCAGATGCCGAAGACATAAGCGGACGTAAGGAAATACAGCACCGCGACGATTACTCGTCGTTCGAGAAAGATGGGAAGGGAAGAAGCGTTCATGCTGTCCAGAGCATCAGTGCGAGCAGTTCAAAGCTACACTTTGCCCAACAATGATGCAATGGTCAACAGCCTCAGTTCCAGCGGATCTGGTATTGCTGGATTTTCGTGTACAACGTCTTGAGGCTGATTCCGAGGATTTTCGCTGACTCGGTTTTGTTCCCGCGGAAGCTTCTCAGCACTCCCTCGATGTGCATCCGCTCGATTTCCTTCAGTGCCGTTGCGGTGCCGATCTTCTGATCGTGACCGTTGGACGATGGGAGTGTCGGAGAATTCGGCAGCGAGAGGTCACGCGGTTCGATGACGTTGTTCTGGCACAGAATGGCCGCCCGTTCGATAACGTTCTCCAACTCGCGAATGTTGCCGGGCCAATCGTAGGCCATCAGGACTTCCATGGCCTTCGGCGATATCGTCTTCTGGACCTTCGTCTTCATCTTGGTGTTGAGAAAGGAAGCAACAAGAAGAGGGATGTCGTCTTTCCGCTGACGAAGGGCTGGGAGTTCAATCGTAATCACGTTGAGACGGTACAACAAATCCTCGCGGAAGCGCCCTTCTTTTACTTCTGCCTTCAGATCCTTGTTCGTCGCCGAAAGAATTCTGCAGTCCGCTTTCAGAATCTGATTTCCGCCCACGCGACGGAATTCGCCGCTCTGAATAAAGCGGAGAATCTTCGGCTGAACGATCGGGCTGATGTCACCGATCTCATCAAGGAAGAGCGTCCCTTTGTCGGCAATCTCGACAATACCGGGCTTGGTGGCACGGGCGTCGGTAAATGCCCCCTTCTCATGGCCGAATAACTCACTCTCGATCAGCGTATCCGGAATAGACGCGCAGTTGACGGTCACGAAGGGCTTGTCGGCACGCTCGCTTCGCTGATAGATGTAGTTGGCGATCAGCTCTTTTCCAGTTCCGCTGGGACCTTGAATAAGAACAGATGAGTCCGTCGGTGCCACCTTCGCCGCGATTTCTAACACGCGCCGCAGCGCCGCGCTCTCGCCGATGATCTCGGATGGGCCGTGCAGCCGTTCCAGTTCGGTCTTCAGGACGGTGTTGTCCCGCACCAATTGCTGGCGCTCGATGGCACGCTCGATCGTGCCCAACAGATCGTCGGAAGTGGTGGGCTTCTGGATGTGGTCGTAGGCGCCGATCTTCATGCATTCCACGGCGGTCTTCACATCGGACGCACCGGTGAGCATGACCACCTCGGTATGGGGATAGTTCTGTTTGATGAACTTCAGCACCTCGATGCCGTCCACTTTCGGCATGCGCACGTCGCACAGCACAACATGATACGGCTTCGTTTGCACGGCGTTGATTGCCGCAATGCCGTCGTTGGCTGTTTCGACATGATATCCCGCTCCGCTAATGAGCGTGGAAAGCATGTAGCGAAATGTTTCCTCGTCGTCAACAACAAGAATTGAAAAGTCTCTCTTTGCCATGTGTGGTTCCCAAGAATCTCACCGTGTGTCTTTCCCTTCCCGTCATCTCACATTTCTTCAAACCCACGTGTTCCGTGTGCACGGATGCCGGTAATCTGTAGAACTTTTTGTTCCTGACATTGTTATCGGAATGGTTTGGAGAGGTCTTTAGTAATTTTTACAAACCTTGGAAGAAACCCACGCCTTACTATACTCCTTTGCGGAGAATGTGACAGGCAAGTCATTGAATCTCAACAAGAAATCCCTATCTTAGGCATGGAGTTTTCCTCTTTTTGAACGAATTTCACGGAACATGCATGTCGGCACAAGCAAGTACCGCCCCTTTGGCAGTGAGCATCGATCGGTTAGAGACGCTTTCCCGGCTTCCCCGGCATCGTAGTCAGACGGAACTTGATGAGTTGTGTATCAACACCATTCGCTGCCTTTCAGTGGATGCCGTTCAGAAGGCAAAGTCCGGCCATCCCGGCATGCCGATGGGCATGGCACCGGCCGCGTACGTGCTGTGGACGAGGCATCTCAAACACAATCCGCGTAACCCGAAGTGGGTGAACCGTGACAGGTTTGTGCTCTCTGCGGGACATGGCTGCATGTTGTTGTACTCGCTCCTTCATCTCACCGGTTATGATTTGTCGTTGGATGACATCAAGAACTTCCGGCAGTGGGGGAGCAAAACGCCCGGCCATCCTGAATATGGGCATACGCCCGGAGTCGAGGTGACGACCGGTCCGTTGGGGCAGGGCATTTCCAATGCGGTAGGAATGGCGATTGCCGAAAAATATCTCGCCGCGTATTTCAATCGCGACGGCTTTCCGATTGTTGACTATAAGATTTATGTCGTAGCCGGCGATGGATGTTTGATGGAGGGAGTTTCCTCCGAAGCGTCATCGCTTGCAGGAACACTCGGCTTGAACAATCTCATCGTGCTGTACGATGACAATCATATTTCGATAGACGGAAGTACGGATCTCGCATTTACCGAAGATGTGGCAAAGCGCTATGAGGCGTACGGATGGTTCGTGCAGACGGTGGGCGGTGATGGGAACGATTTGGAGGCGATCGAGAAAGCGATCGTAGCTGCGCAGCACGAGCCGCATCGCCCCTCCATGATCAAGCTGCGCACCCATATCGGCTTCGGCAGTCCCAACAAACAGGATACGGCCGATGCACACGGCTCGCCCCTGGGAGAGGATGAAATTCGACTGACCAAGAAACAGTTAGGATGGGATCCGGACAAAAAGTTTTTCGTTCCAGATGAAGCGCTCGAACAGTTTAGAAAGGAAGTAGACAAAGGTGTCGTGCGAGAGGCCACCTGGCGAGAGTTGTTTGAGCGCTACGAGAGGGCGTTCCCTGAGCTTGCCCGCGAGTTCAAGCGCGCGGCCGAGCGGAAACTTCCGGAGAATTGGGAAGCACTCTGGAACGAACACGTGCCGACGTTCGATCCCGCGACGCCGCTGGCCACGCGTGAGGCACAAGGCAAGGTCCTCGATGCCATCATGCCGAAGCTTCCTCTCGTGCTCGGCGGTTCGGCTGACCTGACGCCATCCAACAACACGAAGTTCAAAGGCGCAACCGACTTCAGCAAGACGAACAGGCTGGGGCGCTACATCCGGTACGGGGTGCGCGAGCACGCGATGGGCGCGATCATGAACGGTATGGCCGTGAGTGATCTGGTGATTCCATATGGCGGAACCTTCTTTGTCTTTACGGATTACATGCGCGCCGCCATCAGACTGGCTGCACTCTCACACTATCCCACAATTTTTGTGTACACGCACGACAGCATCGGGCTCGGCGAAGATGGGCCGACACATCAAGCGGTGGAACATTTCGCCTCATTGCGGGCGATGCCCGGGTTGGTCGTCCTGCGTCCAGCCGATGCCAATGAAACTGCCTACGCATGGAAATTCGCCCTCGAACATCGCTCGGGTCCGACCATCCTGGCCCTCACGCGTCAGAAAGTACCCGTACTCGATCAAACCAAATACGCATCGGCATCGAACCTGTACCGGGGCGCCTACGTTTTAGTTGGTGACGATCGGCCAAACGTCCTTCTCATCGGAACAGGATCGGAAGTCCACCTTACGCTCAAGGCTTACGAGCAGTTGAAGGTGGAAGGAATCCGCTCGCGTGTCATTAGCATGCCGTCGTGGGAGTTGTTTGAGAAGCAGACGGCAGAGTACAAGGAGAGTGTGCTTCCCTCCTCTGTGAAAGCCCGCATCGCGGTTGAAGCAGGAGTGCGGTTGGGATGGGAACGCTACATCGGCGAGAAAGGGGAGTTTATCGGGATGTCCACGTTCGGCGCGTCGGCGCCGTTTGAGGTCGCCTTCAAAGGCTTCGGCATTACCGTCGAAGCAGTGCTTGCCGCAGCCCGGAAGGTGCTGGGATGAAAATTGCGCTTGCGGGCGATCATGCCGGATTCGCGCTGAAGCAGTTCCTCGCACAAGAACTTCAACGTGACGGCCACGAGATTGTTGACCTTGGTGCCTATGATGAAACGCCATCCGACTATCCGGACTTTGCGCGCAAGATTGGAGAGGCGGTCACATCCGGGCGGGCGGAACGGGGAATCCTGGTATGTGGCAGCGGCGTTGGCGCTTGCATCGCCGCAAACAAGATCAAAGGCGTGCGCGCCGGCCTGGCCCATGACACCTACTCCGGGCATCAAGGCGTCGAGCACGACAACATGAACGTGCTGTGCCTCGGCTCTCGCGTCATCGGTGTTGCGCCTGCGCTGGAGATTGCTCGGGCGTTCCTCGCCGCGCAGTTCACCAACGAAGAGCGACACGTGCGGAGGGTGCAGAAGATACTCGATATTGAAGAAAAAGGGAAATGATGGGTCAACGAATCCATATTCGATAAGGAGACTTCCATGACAACACTGCACAAGCTCGCACAGCTCGGCCAGAGTATCTGGTACGACAACATCAGCCGCAGCGTCATCCTCAACGGCGACTTGCAGAAGATGGTGGACGAAGGGCTCCGTGGCGTAACATCCAACCCCACGATCTTCGACAAGGCGATTTCCGGCAGCACGGACTACGACGATCAGATTCGTGAGTTGGTCGAGGCAAAGCCTCACATCGATGCTGCCGAGATCATCCAAGCGCTGATGGTGAAGGATATCCAGATGGCGTGCGACGTGATGGCCTCCGTGTACGAGCGCACGAGCAGACTCGATGGCTACGTCAGCGTTGAGGTAACGCCGAGCAAGGCGCGTGACACCCAGGCGACCATCGAGGAAGTCCGGTTGTTATGGAAGCTCATCAACCGTCCCAACTTGATGGTCAAGATCCCGGCGACGAGAGAGGGTCTGCCCGCCATCGAACAGGCAATCAGCGAGGGGATGAATATCAACGTTACACTCATCTTCTCCGTCGAGCGTTATCGCGAAGTGGCACACGCATACATCACCGGACTTGAGCGCAGGCTTCGGGAGGGTAAGCCGATCGACCATGTTGCGTCGGTGGCGAGCGTGTTCGTGAGTCGCATCGACACACTTGTGGACGATTTGTTGTCAACGAAGAACGACCCGAGCGTAAAGTCGTTAATGGGGAAAGCGGCAGTGGCCAACACCAAATTCGTGTATCAGGCATTCAAAGAGATCTTCAACGCGCCACGATTTACTACGCTGAGGTCAAAAGGGGCCAACGTGCAGCGGCCGCTGTGGGGCAGCACCGGAACGAAGAATCCGGCATACAGCGACTTGTTGTACGTGGACACGCTCATTGGCCCGCACACCGTGAACACGGTGCCACCGCAGACGTATGCCGCCATCCTTGATCACGGCACCGCCGCGCTCACCATCGAATCCGATCTTGAGGGTGCACGCAAAGTCCTCGACGATGTTGCCGCTGCAGGCATTGACATGCGTTGGGTGCTGCAGAAGCTGGAGAACGATGGCGTCGCTGCGTTCGAGAAATCCTTCGATGGATTGTACAGGAACCTGACAGACAAGCGGAACGCATTTGCAGGTGTTGAGGTATGAAGATCCCGAAGGAAGCTCTCTTTGGTAGAGCCTGACAAAGGAAAGACTGATGCCGGAGGAAACTGAACCTGCTCAAGGATCATATTCAGAGCAATGCATTCCACTCTCCCCAATCCCCTCGCCGAATCGACGCGCATCGAGCGGCTGCCCGACCCGTGCCTGATGGTCATCTTCGGCGCGTCAGGCGATCTTACCAAACGCAAGCTCATCCCTGCGATCTTTGATCTTGCTCGGCAGGGCCTGCTCCCCGCGGGCTTCACCATCGTGGGTGTAGCACGTACGGCAATGTCCAACGATTCGTTCCGCGAGTACTTGTACAAAGCCATGAAGGAGTTCGGAAGGCTGCAAGACTCCGAGTCGGTATTGTGGGCGACGTTCGCCCGCGGGTTGTACTACGTGAGCGCCGATCCCAGTGTCCCGGACGAATTCCTCAGATTGAAGAAGGAACTGAGCGTCATCATCAACGAGCGACGGGCTTCGGAAAACTATCTCTTCTACCTCTCCACGCCGCCCAACTTGTACGAGCCTATCGTGCGCGGTCTCGCCCATGCAGGCTTACATCAGCCTGCGCAACCGGGCAACTGGACCCGCATCATTATCGAGAAACCGTTCGGTGTCGATCTCCATTCGTCGCGCAGGTTGAATGAGCAGGTGCTCCGCGTGTTCGACGAGTCGCAGGTGTACCGTATTGATCACTATCTCGGCAAGGAGACGGTGCAGAACCTGTTGGTCTTTCGCTTTGCCAACGGGATCTTCGAGCCGATCTGGAACCGGAACTACATCGACCACATCCAGATTACCGCTGCCGAAACGGTGGGGGTGGAAAACCGCGGCGGGTACTACGAAAGCGCGGGAGCACTGCGCGATATGATTCAGAACCACATGCTGCAGCTCCTTGCCCTCACAGCAATGGAGCCGCCCGTGCTGTTCGATGCGAAGCAGGTGCGCGATGAGAAGCACAAGGTGTTTCAAGCCGTCCGACAGATCAAACCGGACGAAGTCCACCAGTGTACGGTGAGAGGCCAATATGCAGCGGGAGTTGTGGGTGGGAAATCAGTGCCCGCCTACCGGAGTGAGCCGGGTGTCTCGCCCACAAGTATGACCGAAACCTTCGTTGCGCTGAAGTTTCACATCGACAATTGGCGTTGGGCCGACGTGCCGTTCTATGTCCGTACGGGCAAGCGGCTTCCAAAGCGCGTCACGGAGATTGCCGTTCAGTTCAAGAAAACTCCCCATCATCTCTTTGCCCAGCTTTCGACGGACACGCTTGATCAGAACAACATCGTCATCCGCGTACAGCCCGATGAGGGCATCTCGCTCAAGTTCAGCTCCAAAATTCCCGGCTCCTCCATGCGAATGAGGCCTGTTACCATGGACTTCCGCTACGGCTCATCGTTCGGCGGACAGCTTACCGACGCGTACACGCGACTCATCCTCGATTGCATGTTGGGAGATGCGACGCTGTACGCCCGCGGCGACAGCGTGGACATTGCCTGGCAGCTCATCACGCCCATCCACCAGGGCTGGGAATCCAACGCGTCGTCGAAGGTCTTCGGGTATGCAGCAGGAACGTGGGGACCCAAAGAGGCCGATGAGATGCTCGCACGAGACGGCAGACGCTGGAGGTTGCCGTGATGGATTTGTGATACTCATTCGTATCTTTCTCTGTATGCGAAAGCTTTGTGTTGCTTCCCTGGTTGCAGTGCTTGTTCTTTCGTTCGTCTGGCAGATCGCCTGCGGGATGTGTCCTGTTCTCTGATCAAAGCGCGAAGGCATACACGTGTTCCGAATGGTTGTCGTGATTCTCTGTTCGGCCGTTTGGCTGTCCGCAGCACACGCGGGACCCTGGCCGCGCAAAGCGGGAAAAGGATTCGTCCAGCTCGGCTTCAGCACCATCGGATACAGCAAGGTGTATGATGATAGAAGTACAAAGCAGTCACTTCCTATCGATGTTCGGGACAACGTTCTGCAGGTGATGGGTGAAGTCGGCGTCACCGACGACCTTACCGTATCGTTTGCTGTGCCGTTGAAGTTCCTTTCCTTCAAGGGGGCAGCATCCGGCAGCAACAGCGGCATCGGCGATATTGATGCCGGCCTGAAGTATTGCTTTTTCAATCGAGACGGCTTCGTACTTTCTGGAGAGGCCCTCTTCGGGCTGCCGGTGGGAAGCACGAAGAATGCCGACGGACTCCGGCTGGGCGATGGGGAGTTCAACACAACGGTTCGCGTGCTTGCCGGGAAGTCATTCTACCCTGTGCCCGCGTATGTGAGTGCCGACTTCGGTTTCAATTTTCGCACACACACGTTCTCGCATGACGTACCGTTTAGCCTTGAGGCGGGTTATGGGTTTGCCGAGGGTCGCCTCTTTGTCATTCTTCTGATTTCAGGTCGGGAATCGCTCTCCAATCAACCGACCCTGTCCACAACACCCTCGCAAGCGGAAAGCAACGCGGCAGTTCTCGGACTCTACGGCAACAACCAGGAGTATCTCGCTATCATCCCAAAGATCTCTTTCAAGATCGACCGGCGGTGGATGATTACTGCTTCGTACGCCACTGCTGCACACGGAAGAAACGTGGCAGGAGGCATCGTTCTTGCCGGAGGAGTGTTGTATGAGTTTTAGGCTGACGTGGTCATTGCTCTGCCCTCTCGTTCTTCTCTCCCAAGTCCTAGCTCAACCGTCGAAGGATCACGCACTCTTCACCCTCATCTTGCAGAAGCATGTGGTGAAGGGGGAGGTGGATTATCCGGCGATCAAGAAGGACAACCGCTTCGATGACTATCTCGCTCAACTCGCTCACACGCGTCCCGAATCCCTCGAAGACGACAAGGAACGCCTTGCCTTCTGGATCAACGCGTACAACGCCTTCACCATCAAACTCATCAACGACCACTCTCCCGTGAAGAGCATTCGCGAGATCAAACAGGGGGACATCGGTCCGTGGGATATTGTGTGGATTGAAATTGGCGGAAGGAAGTACAGCCTGAACCAGATCGAACATGAGATCATCCGCAAAGAGTTCGACGAGCCGCGCATCCACATGGCGCTTGTGTGTGCAGCAAAGAGTTGCCCTCCTCTGCGCTCCGAAGCCTACACGGGAACGATGCTCCATCGTCAACTTGAAGAGAACGCTGCAGTTTTTCTTGCTGATACGACGAAGAACCGGTACGATGCCGCTTCAGGGACTCTCTATCTTTCCGCACTCTTCGACTGGTACGGAACGGACTTCCATCAGCAATACGGTTCGGCGGAGAAATTTGCGTTGAAAGTGATGCGCTTGAGTGACGTGAAGCCGAAAGCGGTGCGCTACCTTCCTTACGATTGGAGCCTGAACGAGCACTCCCCGGCAAAGGAGAAAGCCTCCGGTCAATGAGTGTGCCCCGTGTTGCGGTCGTCATTCCCGCGCTGAACGAGGAGCGCTCCATCGGGCAGGTGGTTGCTGCACTGCCGAAGGAATGTGTGAACGAGATTATCGTCGTTGACAACGGCTCAAGTGATGTCACTGCAGCCGTTGCGCGTGCAGCGGGGGCAACCGTCATACAGGAAGGGCGTCGTGGGTACGGGTACGCATGTCTTGCAGGAATTGCTCATGCCTTGAAGAACAACCCCGACATCATCGCGTTTTTGGATGGGGATTTGAGTGATTATCCGGAGGACTTGCCTCTGCTACTTCATAGCATCGAGCAGGGACATGATCTTGTCATCGGCTCACGAATGCTCGGCGAACGGGAACCCGGGGCGTTGCTTCCGCAGGCAGTCATCGGCAATCGAGTCGCCTGTTTCTTGATACGTCTCTTCTGGGGCGCAGACTTTACCGACCTGGGTCCCTTCCGCGCCATCCGCACCGACGCGCTGCATCGCTTGCGCATGAGCGACGGTACCTACGGCTGGACGGTGGAGATGCAGGTCAAAGCAGCGAAGCTCGGCTTCCGCTGTGCTGAGGTGCCCGTGCGTTATCGCAAACGCATCGGTAGATCGAAAGTCACCGGAACATTGAGCGGGACGGTGAAAGCGTCGGCAAAAATACTCTACACGATCGTTAAATATCTGTTCACGAAAGTCTGAAATGAACGCTCGATGGCTTGCCGTCGTCGGTGCGATCATCGAAGCCGCGTACCTGAGCTTCTACTTCGTCCGGGAAACACCGGAGGAAGTGCTCCTGTTTATCGGCGTCCATACGTTCGTCTTTCTTCTTCTTGTGCTGGCGAGGTGGAAGTCCCGAACGTCGGACCTTCACCCACAAACCTCGAAGATCATTATCGGGTTCGCAGTTCTGTTCCGCCTCACGCTCGTGTTCCATGTTCCTGTCGGCTCGGACGACATCTACCGGTATGTGTGGGATGGGAAGGTAGCTGCACACGGCATCAATCCCTTTGCGCTTGCTCCAAGCGATTCTTCGCTGGCTCATCTCCATACTGCCGACCTTCCCTCGAAGATCAACTTCCCGAAGATGCGAACGATCTACCCACCGCTCGCGCAAAGCGTGTTCTTTGTCTCGAATATCCTCTTCGGGGACTCATGGGCCGGCCTGAAGGTTCTTCTCGTTCTTGCCGACATTGCCACGATGCTCATACTCTACAGACTCTTCAACGTTCAACTCCGGAACCTGCTGGTGTACGCCTGGTCGCCACTGCCGGTGTTGTATTTTGGAC
Organism: uncultured Chitinophagales bacterium; assembly: GCA_964539775.1. GTDB lineage: Bacteria > Bacteroidota > Ignavibacteria > UBA10030 > UBA6906 > CAADGV01. Next base: position 8,450 of record CAZIKE010000065.1, on the reverse strand, counting down.
TTGATGGACATGTTGACGCGCTCGGGATTGCGTTGCTATTGCTCTCGCTGTTCCTGCTGCGACGGGGCCACCTGATGAAAGGTGCACTATCGCTCGGCCTTGCCGCGCTGGCAAAGCTGTATCCTCTGTTCGTTACGCCGTTTCTCTTTCATCGTACAACAGGGTGGAAGAGAATAGCGTTACCGGCAGTCACCATCGGCCTTTTTTTGCTCGGCTGTTCGTTGTATTGGGAACCGACAGGCGGGTTGGTCGAATCATTCATCATCTACAGCACGACATTCGAATTCAACGGCTCCCTCTTCCAGCTCATCTACGCCTTCGTTGGATCGAACGAGAAGGCGCACCTTGCGGCAGCGCTCTTGTTCTTGATGTGGTGGGCACTCGTGTTTGCACTCAACCGTTCACTGCTGGAAAAAGTCTTTCTCACCTTTCTTGGCTTTATTGCGTGCGCACCGACGGTGCATCCGTGGTATCTCACGTGGTTGGCAGCGTTGCTTGTTCTGCGGTGGTCACCCGCAGTTTTCGTTCTGTTAGGGTGTTCGACCGTAAGCAACTGGGTGGTGTATCAATACAGGCTGAGCGGCCAGTGGGAGACCGACGCTCTTCTCCTGCTGATCGAATATGTGCCATTCTATATCCTGCTCGTGCGTGAAGTGTTGCAAGGAACGTTTTCGTTCCGACAAGCATCAGTTGAAGTAGGTACATGATGGAGAACCGAGCACTCATTATATTTGCCAAACTGCCGCGCGCCGGCCTGGTGAAGACGCGTTTGGGAAAGGAGATAGGCATGAACGAAGCTGTGAGAGTGTATGAGGAATGCGCGCGCCGCGTGTTCAACGTTGCAGAAAGCCTCGCATCTGACGGCGCGAGGGTGTATCTCTTCTATGCGCCGAATGCGGCAGAAAACGAGGTACGCTCATGGGTCGGATCTGATTTCGTGTTCGCCCCTCAAGTTGGGGAAACGTTGGGCGAACGGATGCACCATGCGTTTGCCCATGTCTTTCGTGACGGCATATCGAGGGCGGTCATCATCGGGACGGACGTGCCCGAGCTTGAGCGCGGCGTACTGTCGCGTGCGTTCGACCTTCTGGACTCGCATGACCTTGTCATCGGCCCGTCACACGACGGTGGGTATTATTTGTTGGGCATGACGCCTCCCGTCAAGGAGGTGTTCGATGGGATTGCCTGGAGTACGGAAGAGGTGTTGGGCCGGACTGTTGCGAAGGCTGAGAGGCATGGATTGTCGTATACCTTGCTTGAACAACTGATGGATGTTGACACGTTGGAGGATTATCGAGCATATCTGGAGCGAACGAGATGCATCCGTCAAACGTAAACCTTACCCATTACAGTTTTCCTCGAGGAGAACCTATGTCATCCTACTACGAATCAAAGGACCTTGCCAAGTTCAGTCATGTAGGAAAGAATCAGAAGCATCTCTGGGAGAAGTTCATTGCGTGGTACAATGAGGCCACGGCGGCAGAAGGTGCTCTGACAAAAAGGGAGAAATCGCTCATCGGACTTGCCGTTGCCCACACGGTGCAATGTCCGTATTGCATCGACGCCTTTACGAACGCATGCCTCGAATCGGGTGCAAACCTGGATCAGATGACCGAAGTGATGCACGTTACCGCGGCCGTGCGTGGCGGCGCGTCGCTCGTCCACGGCGTCCAGTGCCGCAACATCGTTGAGAAGCTTACGATGTAACGATATACCATAACGACACAGGAGGTTGCAGTGACAAGTCCTCTGACAACAGGAGATGCAAGTCTGGTTGTCGAAAAAGTTGTGCGCGCACGGTACTCGAAAAGCGCGCGAGTAACGGAAGCAGCGCTCTGCTGCCCGGTCGAGTACGACAAGAAGTATCTCGATGCGCTTCCCGCCGAAATTCGTGAACGCGACTACGGGTGCGGCGATCCTTCCAGGTACGTCTGTGAAGGCGATGTTGTGCTCGACCTCGGAAGCGGCGGTGGGAAGATCTGCTACATCGCCGCGCAGATCGTCGGTCCCAATGGGAAAGTGATCGGTGTGGATATGAACGACGACATGCTCGCCCTTGCGCGGAAATATCAAGCCGAGATGCAACAAAAGTGTGGCGGCGTGCAAGTCAAGTTCTTCAAGGGAAGAATTCAGGACCTCGCGATGGACCTGGACAGGATCGAGGAATATCTCCGGCGCAATCCGGTCAACTCAGTTGCAGACCTTCAGCGTCTCCATGAGTACACCGACGCACTGCGCAAGAACGAACCGATGATTCCCGATTGCTCCATCGACGTGATCGTGTCCAACTGCGTGCTGAACCTTGTGAAGGAGGAGGATCGTGTACAGATGTTCAGGGAGATGTTCCGTGTGCTGAAGCGCGGCGGGCGCGTCGCGATCTCGGATATTGTGAGCGATGAAGAAGTGCCGACTGCGATGAAGAACGACCCCGACCTCTGGAGCGGCTGTATTGCGGGGGCGTTCACAGAGGTGGGCTTGCTCAAGGCGTTCGAGGACGCAGGCTTCTACGGCATGACGATCGTGAAGCGTAATGAAAAGCCCTGGCAGACGATTGAGGGTATCGAGTTTCGATCCATGACTGTCGTAGCGTACAAAGGGAAGGAAGGCGAGTGTCTGGAGCGGAACCAGGCAGTTGTGTACAAAGGCCCGTGGAAGACCGTGATCGACGATGACGGCCACACACTGCACCGAGGCGTACGGATGGCGGTGTGCGATAAGACGTACCGCATCTACACAGGCAGCACAGGCCCGTACGCTCATGATGTGATAGGCATAGAGCCTTACCAGGCAGTACCGCTGGAGGAAGCACGACCGTTCAACTGTCGCAAAAACGCGACGCGCCATCCGCGCGAGACAAAGGGACTTGACTATCATAACACCGAACTCGCTGACCATAGTGTCTGCGGGCCGGAGGGATGTTGCTAATGGGCTTCGAGAAAACTCTTCACCGTCACAGGCTTGATCTCGCACCTGTTGCCATCGACACGCTCCAGGTCAATGTTGGCAAGCTGTGCAACCAGGCGTGCAAACATTGCCACGTCGATGCGGGGCCGAAGCGTACGGAAGTGATGACGCGGGAAGCGATTGATCGCTGTCTTGAGATACTCGCCGCCTACCCACAAATTGGGAAACTCGATATCACCGGCGGCGCACCGGAGCTGAATGACCATTTCGATTACTTTGTGATCGAAGCAAAGAAGCTCGGCAAGCACGTAATGGTTCGCCATAACTTTACGGTGACGCTTGATCCGCATCCTGTAAACGGCAAGAGCATGGAATACCTGCCCGAGTTCTTCAAAGACCATCGCGTCGAAGTCATTTCCTCGCTTCCGTACTACGCGGAGAAGGAGACCGACGCCCAGCGGGGGCAGGGAGTCTTCGCCAAAAGCATTGAAGCGATGCGCAGGCTGAACACCCTCGGCTACGGAAGAGAAGGAACCGGGCTTGTGCTCAATCTCGTGTACAATCCGGTAGGCGCGTATCTTCCGCCCGCGCAGCCGGCCATCGAAGCGCAGTTCAAGGAACATCTTTGGAGGGAACACGGACTTGTCTTCAACGCTCTCTACGTCATCACCAACATGCCAATCAATCGCTTCAAACATTTCCTGGAGAGGGCCGAGCTGTACGATGCGTACATGACGAAACTGATCAACGCGTTCAACCCTGCTGCGGCAGAAGGCGTGATGTGTCGCAGTCTCATCAGTGTCGGCTATGACGGCACGCTGTACGACTGCGACTTCAATCAGATGCTTGCCTGGAGCGTGAACCACGGCGTGCCGAATACGATCTGGGACTTCGATTTCGACAAGCTCATGGCGCGGAAGATCGTCTTTGGGGACCATTGCTACGGGTGCACTGCCGGCGCGGGCAGCAGTTGCGGCGGGGCGGTCGTGAAATAGGTTGAACGCAATCGCATTTCAGTCTGTAGCAACAGCAATGTGCCAAGGGACGGTGACTTCAAGAATCATCGAGGAATTTCCCGGTGAAACCTTCGAAACTGTTTGAGATGTGATAGCGATTCGCCTTCAGATTGTTCTAAGAACGAACCTGTTCGAGCCTATCGGACAGGTTCTTTTTCATTAGGGGGGAAGTGCGTATCTTGCTTCGAGTGATTTTCTGATATCTGACAATGACCAGTGCTGAGATACAGTACTTCTATACCGGATTCTACAAGGCGCTGAAGCGGTATCGGTCCACTTCACTTTTGGGTTGGACTATTGTCTTGCTCGGGTGTTTGAGTGTGCCGGTCGGCTGGAATCTGGGACGCAAGCTTGGACTCATTGAAGTGTTGCTTACCGTATTGACGGTTCTTGCGGGCCTTACGGTGGTATGGCAGAACATTTCCGCGCTTGAGCAGTACATCCGCGTACCCTTTCCGACCGACGTCGAGGCTACAGACGAGCCTTCTTCAGCGATCAGTGAAATCCAAGACCTCATGAAGGAAGTTGATGAGGGCGGATGGCAGGAAGCCTACGCAGCAATTCGGCGGCTCAACGAAATTCAGTCGAAGTACGGATTGCCAAAGCTGGAGTGAGAGCATGAGCGTGTGTGGGCGTGCGTCAGCAATCCTCGAATCCAACAATCCCGTCAGCATTACATGGCCAAGTCTATGTCACGAGTACAGGAGTTCAACGAGTTCCGCTCGAAGATGAACGAGCGCATTCTCGGCATCGACAACCGAGCGATCAAGAGATTCTTCGGCGTTGATACGCTGACCTACGAGCCGGGCGCGCTCGACGCGAAAACGAAGGAGATGCTCGGTCTGGTTGCGTCTATGGTTTTGCGTTGCGATGATTGCATCGCGTACCACATCCAGCAATGCAAGAAGGAGGGAGTGACGGATGCAGAGATGTACGACATCTTCAGCGTAGCGCTGGTGGTCGGTGGTTCGATCGTCATTCCGCACTTGCGCCGTGCCGTTGCGTTCCTCGACGAATACAACCAGCTCAACCCTCCTGAACCTGAACCTTGAACCCTGAAACCGGAATCCTGCCGATCCTCCCCAGCGCATGAAGACCCCGATCCCCGTTCGCAAACTCATCTGGGTTACGCTGTTCGCCATCGCCTTCGGCTACGTCGAAGCGAGTGTGGTGGTCTATTTGCGCGCAATCTACTACCCCGACATGTTCGAGTTTCCACTGAAGATGATTCGCACCGACCATCTGATGGTGGAGCTGTTCCGTGAGGCTGCGACGATCGTTATGCTGGCTGCTGCGGGAATGCTCGCAGGCAGCAGGGGCTGGCAACGCTTCGGGTTCTTCTTGATTGCCTTTGGTGTGTGGGACATCTTCTATTACGTCTGGCTGAAGGTTACCCTGAACTGGCCTGCAGCGCTCACCGATTGGGATGTCTTGTTTCTCATTCCTCTCCCGTGGATCGGCCCCGTGATTGCCGCTGGCTCGATCGCTGTGTTGATGATGATATGCGGAGTGGATATTGTTGTGAGAACAGCTCTCCAAAAGCACTTCCGGCCCACACTGCTCTCGTGGGTGCTTGCCATTGCAGCAACCGTCTTGATTCTCTATTCGTTTCTCCACGATACGGATGCAACACTACGCGGTGGTCTTCCCCAGCCATACCGATACGAGCTGCTTGGTGTCGGATTGATCCTCTACATTGCAGGCTATTTCCGGTCGTGCAAACCCGGTAAGGGCATATGAATGTGGAGAACCCCGACCGCTCGCGCGAAAAGCGCGCCCAGCTTCTCCTCTTGCTTGTCGTTGTCATCTGGGCAACGAACTACCCGCTTGCAAAGTTTGCCATCGCCAGCATGGATGTATTTGTTTTCAATGCGATTCGGTTCATTGTGGCGGCATTGATACTCGGCGCGATGTTTTTTTCGAGGCACGCCTGGGTGCCGGTCTCCCGACTGGATTGGCGAAGGATACTTCGTGCCGGTATCCTTGCGAATGTTCTGTATCAGTCTGCCTTCATCGTCGGCTTGCGACTCACGACGGCGGGAAACTCCGCAGTGCTGATGGCAACCTCGCCCTTATGGACGCTCCTTGTGCATGCACGCCTGCATCGTGAAAGAATCCAGCTGAATATGTGGTCGGGGATGGGACTGTCACTTGCCGGCGTTGTCATGATCATCATCGGCAGTGGCGGGAAGTTAGAGTTTGGCGGGGTAGAGATTGTTGGTGATGCCATCTGCCTCGCGGCGGCGATTCTTTGGGCATTCAATACGAATCTCCAGAAGCCTTTGCTCCATGACTACTCGCCGCTTCATCTCGCTACCATGATGATCGGCATTGGGGCGGTAGGCCTGACGCTTGCAGCGATTCCGGCCGCGCTCACAGCCCGCTGGAGCGCAATCGGCTGGGAACACTGGCTTGCAACGGTCGTTTCGGGTGCGCTCTCGATCGGTCTCGCGAACCTCATCTGGTCGTACGGCGTTCAGCGCATTGGTCCTGGTCGTACGGGTGCCTTTAGTAATCTCATCCCGGTCATTGCGCTGTTGGCGTCGTCCATCTGGTTGAACGAGGAGCTTCGCGCTGCGCAGGTGATTGGGTCGTTCCTCACGATCCTTGGCGTGTGGCTGGCGCGACGATGAGAACTTGCTCCACCGTCGGTAGTGCATCCGTAACTTTGCACCTAACCGCAATCAAGAACAGTCCGAACGCTCGTTGTTCTTGCTCCTTTCAAAGACCTTTGCGTTATTTCATAACAAGGAAGTTCGTAGTATCGCCGACAAAGTTAACCTCCTCATAGGTGCTTCTCTTGCGCTGCATGCCAGAGGCTCTTCACCGTCGCATACGGAAAGGAAGTTCGAGAAGCATCGAGGCAAAGCGGAAAATGAATAAACACGTCATGGAAGTCCGATGCCCCTGCACAAGAAGCTGGCGGATGTTCCTCACCTGGATTACGTGTCAGGTGCTGCTTCTCACGTCGCCATTTGAGGTAGGGATTGCTCAACGCGCCTCGGCGCCTCTGAACATACTTGTTGAAACCGAGCGGGCGTTCGCTGTAATGTCGGAAAGGGACGGCATGAAGAAAGCCTTCCTCACCTATCTGTCCGATGATGGTGTCGTCTTTCAGCCGGCACCGCAGAACGGCAAGTCCATGTGGCGCACCCGAGCAGAAACCACAGCGCGTTTGGCCTGGTATCCGGTAGTTGTCTGTGTTGCGGCAAGCGGCGATCTGGGATACACGAGCGGCCCGTGGGTGTACACGCCCGAGGCACATCTCGATCAGCCGCCGCGCTATGGGCAGTATGTTTCGGTGTGGAAGAAGCAGAGGAATGGGACATGGAAGGTTGCCGCCGATATCGGCATTACGCACGAGTATTCTCCGGGAACGGATTCCTTGGTAGTTGTATCATCTACCATTCCTCCAAAGAGAAAGGGAAGCAGACTTCGAGAAAGAGAGATTCTTCTTGCTGCAGAACACGAACTGTCGGCGCTGGCTTCGTCCGAAGACGTTGCGGCAGCGCTCGCACGTTTTCTCGCAGAAGATGGGAGAGTGTACCGGGACGAGATGACGCCGTTTGTGGGACGCAAGCACGTGCTCGAGGGGTTGCGTTCTGTCGAGGCTAAGGTCTCCTACCGCGTTCTGTATGCATCCCTCTCTCGCGCGTACGACCTTGCCTACACCTACGGGAGCTATTTCCTTGTCGACCAAAGGAGAGCGGAAGGTTTTTTCTTAAGAGTGTGGAGGAGAAACGAACTAGGGCATTGGAATGTGGTTGTAGATGTGAATAAGGAAGCGGACTGAAAGATTTCACTACTTGCACCCGCTTGGTTTGTTTCGTATTTTGCGTGCGAAGATGTTTGAGAGGGACGCTTAGCTCAGCTGGTTCAGAGCGTCGCCCTTACAAGGCGAAGGTCGTAGGTTCGACTCCTACAGCGTCCACTGTCATAGGTCCCGATGCCCTGCCTCGGGATTTTTTATTTGACCATGACAGGTCCCCCTTGGTGCACTTCGTAACCTTCAAGGGACTGCTCGTGTACTGGCATTCCCCGGTTGCGGCGAGGACAGGATGTTCGTTTGTTAGCTCAAGACCCACAACAAAAAAGCGGACGCGCTCTTAGGGGAATGAGCGCTCCGCTTTGCCTGCCTGCTTTCAGGGGTGTATCGGAAGGTTCCCGAGGGCAAGTCACCAAGAAGATACTACCCGAAAGCCAAGCCTGCTGGAAATCACTGCTGCAGTTGCCCTGTGGTCAGAAACGCACAATCTGCCGGTTTACTTCGGAGGGGGGGGTGCTCCGCGAGCAGGACTCGAACCTGCAACCCTGCGGTTAACAGCCGCATGCTCTACCATTGAGCTATCGCGGAATACGCTTCGCAAGCGTGATTTTTGCGGATTCCAATATATCAATTCGATTTCTTATAGTCAATCTCCTACACGGAACACCACTGGCCCAAACTTCTTCCGCAAGAAGTACTTGCAGGATAATCGAAAGAGCATCCAAGCAGTACTTTCAAGCACTTCACGAAAGGAGGAGATACAT
>CAZIKE010000064.1:0-20804 GCA_964539775.1 uncultured Chitinophagales bacterium | reverse complement strand
CCGTCGAACCGGCGGAGACTCCGCTCGTTGATATCGACTATGCGGAACGAGTAGAACAGCGCCAGCTCGCGCGCAAGTACGTCACGTGCAACAGAGAACTCTTCGGCAAGCAGATCGACGATACGTCGCTTCTCGGTTCCCTTATGAGCTTGCACGTACTCCGACGCTTCGTTAGCAACGGCCTCGCTGATGATTCTGTTGCGTACAAGGTGTTCGAGGAACGCTGAGGCATAGCGTTTCTTTGGCGCGTTGCCGAATATCAACCCGTCGGTCGAGCCTTGATTCATCGGGGGATGGGGGGGTGTTGCCATACCTGCTGCCTATGCGTGATTTGAGGTCTTGAATCGTTCCAACATCTTGAGCACTTCACTCACAGGGGCAGTTTTGCTGACGAAGAAGTCCACGGAGGAGTCGATCAACTCTTCCTGCGTGTAGGGATCATCGAACCCGGACATGAAAATGAATGGGATGTCCGGCTTCCCGAAGAATTCCCGTACGTAACTGTGAAAGCGTACGCCATCCAACGTAGGCATAAAGACGTCGCAGATAATAGCCTCCACCTGTTCATCTTCGAGCATCTCCCGCGCCTGCTTGCCGTCCCGTGCAACCAGCGGTGCATACCCGTGAGCTTTCAGCAATTCCTCCATAAGATGAAGGAAGTCGTCGTTGTCGTCAACCAGAAGTACTCGCATTGTGTCGTCCGTTTTGATGTGAGCTTGCCACTTGACCCGGTTGCTTCAACAAAGGTTACGCCACCGAGACAGGAGGGTTAATTCGCACAGGATTTCGCGGGTGAGGTGGAAGGGGACTGAAATTATTACCGGAGACGGGAACAAATTACTTTCGGCCGGGGCGGGTAGGAGCCCGGCCATGAGCCACGGCAAGACCTTGCAAGGAAGGTGGGCCCTGTAGGACTCGAACCTACGACCAGCGGATTATGAGTCCGCTGCTCTAACCGACTGAGCTAAGGGCCCCTGTGTTATCCACGAATGAATATAGCCAGAAGGCCATGTAAACTCAAGCTTGACTTAGAAAACGAAATAATCTACATTGAAAGTGGACAAAAATCGGCCATCGCCTGCCTCACTGCATTTCTCGATAGGAAGGTCAGGGTCGGTTTCTCAATGGAGGCTGCACTATGGCACGGGGAAAAAGCATCACCCAATACTGCTCGCACTGCGGTCGGGCAAGCAAGATGGAACTCATCGGGCCAGTTGAAAACCAGCCCGACAAAACTTGGTATCGTTGCACCCGCTGTCGGCACGCAGTGCTGTTGGATCTGGTTGAACTGCGAAAGCACGAAGAGGCGGCAAAACGAAAGATCGAACGGGCTGAGTGCCTCGAATACCGCCCGCAGGACACATATAAGGTCGGGCAAGCGATTTTTCATAGTGAGTGGGATGACGTTGGGAAGGTAATTTCAAAGGAGAAGACGTCGGGTGGTGCATCGGCAATTGTCGTTTCGTTTGAGCGGCTGGGGGAGCGGCGCCTGTTGGAGAATATCGTAAACAATGTAGATAGTCAGGAATAAATGATTGCTATGACCTTTTTGAAGGAGGTGAAGAAGCTTGGTCGGCATTGTCGTAACCGAGAATGAGCCGATTGACCGCGCCTTGAAGCGTTTCAAGAAGAAGTACGAACGCTCCGGCGTGCTCAAGGAGTTCAAGAAGAGAGCCTACTTTACGAAACCCTCCGTCAAAAAGAGACTGAAGAAAGTGAAGGCCATCCGGCGGGCGCAACGTACGCTCGCTGAGATCGGGTAGGAGGTGAGGTTGCCCTCACCGGGTTCATAAGGGACTTGCACCCTCAAGTGACTCCACCCTGCTGGGCGCACCAAAACAAAAACCCGCACACCGTGCGGGTTTTCTGTCCTCCGAGCGTCCGCTTCCTTGACTATCCCACCTCAGCCCCGAAGGTACGGGCCTGCGAGAAGCCTTGCCACTCGAATACTCTGCGGATGCCCTGGCTACGGGGTGGGCGTCGAGGGGTGCTCAGCCTTTGCCTGGGCCTTGATCTCCTGCACCTCCTTGCGGATTTCCTGCGCTTTTCGCTTGAGTTCGTTCATAGCTTTACGAACTCGTGTTCCTGCGGACTTGTTGCCCTTGTCATAGAACTTCACAAAGTCCTTCTCGAAGCTATTGACGAGGTCCCGCAGCTCCTGGATTCGGCTCATACATACCTCCCTTATTTTTTGTGTGTGTAACAAAGGCGGAAACCCCTCCGCCGGTTAACTACTTTCCCTTTCGTTGCGCCCGCACATACTCTTCGGATAGTGTTTGGACTAACGCCTCCCTTTGATGATACAACCGTTTCAGTTTCCGCGGCTTCCGATTCGCCAGGGCATAGGAGGTAATGATGGGCATGGCAATGGTTGAGTCCACGTACGCCACGACCGTACTGGGAAGCTGATCAGGATCGAGCTTGCCCCAGCTGACAGCTTCCGACGGCGTAGCACCGGAAAGGCCTCCCGTGTCCGGCCGGGCATCCGTAATCTGCACGAAGAAGTCGTGCCCCTTTTCGTCGATTTTCAAAACCTCTTGTATTTGCGGCTCGGTCTGGAGAAGGAAGTTCTTTGGCGATCCCCCCCCAAAAATCAAAACCCCGCTCTTTCCGCCGTTTCTCTTGGCATTCAACACAATTGCCGCGGTTTCATTTACGTCCAAGAGTGGGTCTAACCGTGTCGAGTAGCCCGAAAGCTGTACTTCAGCGATGTTCATACCAATTGAGCTATCGCCTGGGGATGGCGTATATATGGGTATGCCGCACTTATAAGCTGTTGCCAAAATGCTTGAGTGACGTATTCCCAGAACTCTCTCTCTTTCTGCAACGTATCGGCCAAGTCTGTAATGTAGTTCAGCCGTTCCCATCGTCTTCTGAAATTCTTTTTCCCTCACAACGGAACGGAAGAAATCATCGGTCTTCAACAACACGTCATAGTCGAAGAGAATATCATAGATTCGAATGATTCCTTCTTTCCTCAACACTCGATCATCAAGAAACGGCGTCCCTCGGTGCAGGGCTTTGCCTATTGCAAAATGTGTATCATGGTAGAGATTCGCCCCTGTACTGGCAATCCAATCGACGAAACCTGCCTTCATGAGCGGTACGATGCAGGAACCGCCCAGCCCTGCAGGTGTGAGCGCTCCGGTCAGGCTCATCCCGATGGTAACATCAGGCTTGAGCATCTTCGTAACAAAGAGATTGCAAGCCTCTCGTAATCGTGCAGCGTTGTAGGCATGGAAATAGTCGTTAACAAGGTCATTCACCCTTACGTTCCTTGGAATTGGTTTCGGGATGATTCTCCGCCCTTGTAGAAACTTACTCTTAGTTAGTCTCATTAAAATCAGATGTTGAGGTGAATGGCCTAACTTTCTACGCCGAAAATATAAGAAATGAGCAAGAAAAAGCAAGGAAATTCTCTTGATTTTTGAGAATCCCGGAATTCGCAAATTCGCTACAGCCCTGCCCACTCACACCGCTTCATTCCACCGACATTTCTGCAGCGGCTCTAAAAATGGACTTGACAAGTCGGAATAGGTTTCTTATTTTTATTTAGAATAAATCTAAATAAGCTTAGCATGGATACCGAAGCAGCGCACGAAATTCTCAGAAATCACCTCAAGTCCTCCGGAAAGCATCGAGCCACACCCGAGCGCTTCGCAGTACTGGATGCCGTACTCAAGAGCCAAGGGCATTTCGATGCCGAAAGCCTTTACTACCGCATGATCTCCACAGGAACAAAGATTTCGAAGGCAACAGTGTACAATACGTTGGACTTGTTGCAGGAATGCGGGTTGGTCTCGAAGTATCGCTTTGCTGAGAGTACCTCCCGCTACGAAAAAGCCTTCGGACGTCCTCATCATCACCACATGATTTGCCTGACGTGCGGCGACATCATTGAGTTTGCTAGCGACAGACTTGAACGCATTCAGGAGGAAATTGCCGAGACCAAGGATTTTAGAGTCCAGAGCACGACCATTCAGATCTTTGGAACCTGCTCGAAATGCACCAAGAAGTGAGAACAACTCATGAAACTCGCTACGCATATTCCGTTGATTGACGCGCCGGTGGGCGCTTTGGTTCGTATCAGACAGTTGAATCTGCACCCCGAGCTTTGCTCACGGCTGCGCGAGATGGGCTTATGTGAAAATGCGGTTGTCCGCACGGTGAACAAAGGAAGCGGCAACATCATTTGTGAACTGTGCAACACCCGTTTTGGTCTGAACGAGATGATTGCGCGTTCTATTGTCGTCTCTGCATCATAGGACCTCTGTATGAACGAGACACCGCTGAGCCGCATGCTACCGGGAGAACATGGAAAGATCGTCCGCATTGCGACGGCGAGGAACACCGTGCGCATGCGCCTGATGGAGATGGGGTTGACCAGGGGGACATCAGTCGAACTTGTTCGCTTCGCCCCTATGGGTGACCCTATCGAAGTGAAGGTGAAGGGCTACCGACTCTCCTTGCGACGCGATGAAGCCGAGTCTGTTTTTGTGCAGAAAAATCACACATGAATTTCGAGATCGCAAAACATTCTCCACCCCGATTCGTTGCTTTGATTGGAAATCCCAATTCGGGCAAGACGACGTTGTTCAATGCGCTCACGGGGCTGAGGCAAAAAGTGGGCAACTACCCGGGTGTAACGGTGGAGAAAAAGGAAGGACGGCTTGAACTGGACGACGGCTCGGAAGTAACCCTGCTCGATTTGCCGGGTACATACAGTCTCAACGCCAGCTCTCCAGACGAGAAGATTGCCACGGACATTCTTCTCGGCAAGGCAGAGCATACAAGAACTCCGGAGTTGGTGGTATGCGTTGTGGACGCAAGCAACATCGAACGTAACCTTTACCTCGTGAGCCAGATTCTGGACCGACAATTGCCCGTCATCATCGCGCTCAACATGATTGATGTTGCCGAACAGTCCGGTATCAGCATCGATGTGAAGGCGCTCGCGCACGAGCTGCGCGTACCCGTAATCCCCACCATCGCCAGCAAAGGAATGGGAATCGTCGAGTTGCGGAGGGCTATTGCACAAGCCAGTACTGCTCAGCGGCCGGTCCGCTTGTGGCGGATGCCCGCGTTGGTCGAAGAGGAGTGCGACGAGCTGGTCGGCTTGCTCAAGCAGCACCACAAGTTGAGTGAACCCGTAGCGTTCCACGAAGCGCTTGCATTGCTGACCTCCCCCGAATCCCTCGAAGAGCACCGCGACCGCTTTGCCCCGGAGTTGCTTGCTCATGTCCGCAAAGATCACCAGCGGCTGGACTTCATGGGCATCGACCGTCAATCGGTCGCTATCGAGTCCCGCTACGAATGGATCAAGAATGTCTGTGCGAAGGCCGTTACGCAATCCCCCGGCCCCGACGTGAGCCTGAGTGATACGATCGATCGCCTCGTTACGCACAAGACGTGGGGGTTCGTCATCTTCCTCGGCATTATGACCCTGATGTTTCAGGCAATCTTCACGTGGGCGACGATCCCGATGGAGTGGATTGGGGACGGATTCGATTGGCTCGGAGCCACGGTTCGCAACGCTGTGCCGCCGGGTGACTTGCGCGACTTACTTGTGAATGGAGGACTGGCCGGGGTCTCGGCTGTGGTTACATTCCTGCCGCAGATTCTCCTTCTCTTCTTCTTTCTCGGCCTGCTGGAAGATACTGGATACATGGCACGTGCAGCTTTTATCATGGATAAGCTCATGAGCAAAGTCGGCCTGCATGGCAAATCGTTTATCCCGTTGCTCAGTTCGTTTGCGTGCGCCATTCCCGGCATTATGGCAACGCGTACCATCGAAAGCCCGAAAGACCGCTTAGTGACCATGCTTGTTGCTCCGCTGATGAGCTGCAGTGCACGCTTGCCGGTGTATGCGCTGCTGATCGCGGCCTTTATTCCGCAGCAACGTGTGTTGGGCATCTTCTCACTTCCGGGTCTCACGCTCCTGTCGATGTATCTTCTCGGCCTTACGATGGCATTGACTATGGCCTGGCTCTTCAAGAAGACCCTACTCAAAGGTGCCCCTCCCCTGTTCATTATGGAGCTGCCGCCCTACAAGCTGCCGTCCTGGCGCTCCATTCTTCTGCAGATGTGGGAACGTTCGAAGCTATTCCTTGAGCGAGCCGGCACCATCATCCTCGGTGTCTCCATTGTTCTGTGGTTTCTCGCCACGTATCCGAAATCGGAGGGCGTAACACCCGCCGAACAACTCGAACGTAGCTTCGTCGGCCGGGCAGGACAGATGATCGAACCTCTCATCAGGCCACTGGGCTTCGATTGGAAGATCGGCATCGGTATGATCGGTTCTCTGCTGCAGCGGGAAGTGTTCGTCAGCACCATGGGCACCATTTACAACATCCAGAACGCTGATGATGCATCGGGCACCATTTCGCTTCATGAACAGATGCGGAAAGATATTGACCCGGAGACCGGACTTCCCGTCTGGTCGGTGCTGACCGCCATTTGCGTGATGGTGTACTATGTCTTGGCCATGCAGTGCATGTCCACCGTGGCCGTGATGTATCGCGAGACAAACGGCTGGAAATGGCCACTCTTTCAGATCGGCTACATGACGGCTCTGGCGTACGGAATGACATTTATCGTTTATCGCGTTGGTTTGTGGATAGGAGGGTGAAATGGATTGGCAGCAAATTACATCACTGGCGATTGTTACATTTACGGCTGTGCTGCTTGTTCGTCACGAAGTCCGAAAACACCGCCGCGCCAAACTCCGAGCATGCGGGCACGATTGCGGTTGCTCGTCGCGCATCCATGAACGGCTCAAAGCAGAAGCTATGGTTACGCGCAAGTCCACATAGAGTTTCTGTTGAATAAACAGAAAGCGTGTTCACACCCTCGGCAAAAGGTTCCGTGAACACGCTCGTTTGAAAGGTCTCGCATGCCTTCTCGAGGCGATCCCTTTCGATATCAATATAGGAAAGCTCGAAGGGGATGTCAAGGAACGCATGCGAGGCTCCAAATACACTTCACATCACATATATGGAGGTACTCATGCGTTCAGCAACAATTCTCCTCTTTTGCGGCATTCTCGGTTCGCCATCCTTTGCTCAGATGACGGCGTCCGATTCTTTACGCGAACTATCACGGAAGGTTGACCTCCTGACCGAGGAACTTGAAAGGAGTAAGTTAGGAGAGGTTGCAGACACCTTCTACCGACCGCAACGAGGTCTCGGCCCCGCTGCGGCAAAGGTATATCAACTCAAGAAAACCGGGGTGTCCATTGCCGGCTACGGTGAAGCTGTGTATTACAATGTTGCTCGGAAGCGCGATGACAACCTGGACGCGAACAAGCCGGATCAGATCGACTACCTTCGCAGTGTCGTGTACTTCGGGTATCGCTTCAATGATTGGATCTTGTTCAATTCGGAGATCGAATTCGAGCATGCCACGACCGGCAAGCGCGGGGAAGTCTCCGTTGAGTTTGGCTACGTAGAATTGATGTTCTCCAAGAACGCGAACCTGCGAGCCGGCATGCTGCTTCCTCCGCTGGGCATTATCAACGAGAAACACGAGCCATCAACGTTCTTCAGCACGCAGCGCCCGATGGTCGAGCGCTTCATCATCCCCAGCACATGGCGCACGAACGGCATCGGCCTGTACGGTGAACTCGTGCCCGACCTGAATTACCGTGCATACATCGTAGAAGGATTCGACGCGAAGAACTTTACTGATGCGGAAGGTCTACGCGGCGGGCGACAGAGCGGCTCTGTTGCACTGGCCGAGGACTTCGGCTATACCGGCAAACTGGAATACGCAGGGTTGCCCGGCACAATCATCGGCGGCAGTTTCTACTACGGCAACTCGGGACAAGGGGCACGGGACTCGCTGGGAACCATCAACGCTGCAACATCCCTCCTGAGCGCGCATGTGGAATTTGCATACAAGGGTCTTGAATTTCGTGCACTCGCGGCACAAACGCATCTCGATCAGGCAGGGCGCGTCAGTGTCCTTGCGCGGAAAACCGTCGCGTCGAAAACAAACGGATGGTACATCGTCGGCGGATATGACCTGATGCCGCTGCTGGTGCCGGGGTCGGAACAGTCTCTCATTCCCTTCATCCAGTACGAGAAACTGAACACGCACGCGGAAGTGGAAGCGGGCTTTGTAGCCAATCCGGCAAACAGTCGTTCAGCGTTGACGTTCGGCCTCAACTACAAACCGCATCCGAACGTGGCGTTCAAGTTCGACTACAACAACATGAAGAACAGGGCCGGCACGGGAATCGATCAATGGAATCTGGCAGTAGCATATCTCTACTGACGCGGACCTCGGCACGAATCCATCCGGGAGAACGTCGTGTCCTGCGCGGAAGAGGGAGACGCCGGAGGGCTCTCCGCTTGTTTCTGGGCGCGGTTTGTCTTGTGATGTTGCTTCCACGCACAAGCGCCGCGCAGGTTTTCATGACGAAGGATGAGGCGCTGAGGCGGTTCTTCCCGCAAGGCACGCAGGTCGAGCGGAAGACACTCTTCCTCACGCCGCAGCAAGTACAGCAGATCGAGGCGCTTGCAAGAGCAAAAGTGGAATCGAAAGTCATCACCTATTACGTTGGTACGCTGCGCGATACGGTTGTAGGGTATGCTTTCTTCGAAACACATGTTGTGCGGACAATGCCCGAGACGTTTCTGTTGCTTGTGGCGCCCTCGGGCGCTGTCCAGACCGTAGATATTCTTGCGTTCTACGAGCCGGAAGACTACCTCCCGCCGAAACGCTGGCTGAGCTTGTTCCGCAACCGGATGCTTGACGACGAGCTCTGGGTGAAGCGCGGCATCCAGGCCATATCGGGGGCAACACTCTCTGCTCACTCTATCACCAGTGGAGTCCGCCGGTTGCTTGCAACATTCCAGATCGCTGTGCCGAAGGAGAATGCACGATGAAGTACATGCAAACAGGGTCCTTTCAGAATCACCCGCTGATGCGGCTCACGCTAACGCTGACGCTGGTCTTCCTTATGGGGTTCGTCGCGACGAATTTCGCCCTGTATTTCTCGAAGATGTCACTCGATCCGGATTCGATCGTCCGCTACTATAATGGCTCGGAGGAAGATTTCCATCCTGCGCGGTCGCTCCAATCCATGCTCGAAGTGACCCATGGCCATTTGCCCATGATGGCGCTGGTACTCCTCCTGCTTACGCATCTTGTCATCTTCACTCCCTTCTCTAAAAGGATCAAGACAGCGTTTATCGTTGTGCCGTTCCTTGCAGGCTTGCTCAACGAAGGGTCCGGCTGGCTTGTCCGCTTCGTTCATCCGGGTTTTGCATGGCTCAAGGTTGTAGCCTTCATCGTACTGCAGGGAAGCCTGATCATGCTTTTGGTAACCCTCTGCATCTTTCTCGTGCGTTTCCGAAACGGCTCTCCAGCTCCGCTGGGGAACGATGTCGGATCCCGCGGCCCGCAGGTAAATCCGAACGCGCATAACGGTTCCGGCACTACGTCGGATGTTGTTCCACCGGATCGCGTCCGGGGAGATACGATGACGTCGAGCGGGCGGGGGTTGGAAAACTCGCGCGGGCATGTTCTCCCGCGAAACCGTCCTTCCACTGGTTGATCGCCCCTCCCCTCTTGCATCTGCAAAATATTATTGCTATAAAGGGTAAGGGCAACACTCATCACTGAGTCATATCCCTGCGAGTCGTTTTACCTCCCTGCACAAAGTGTCATAACATCCACCAACCAAACGGAGACTGTACCATGCGCAATGCTACCTGTTTGTACACCATCGGTGTGTTGCTATGCCTGATATCTGTGCCCACCTTCCCGGTGCTTGCACAGCAACCCGACGATCCGACGCTCGATACCCCCCCGTTGCGGCCACCGGTGTTGGGACCCGGCATTCCCACGGGCTTGTTTTCCCTCAACGTGATTACTGATTCTGAAGGCTGGGACAACTTCGACCTGGGAACGACCAACGCCGAGCCTCACATGTCCAGTAATCCACTTCGACCTCAATGGTATTTCAATGCGTTCAATACCAATACAACGTTTCATACGGAGAATGGGTACAGCTGGACAACAAACAATCCGGCATTCCCCAACGCCGCCGGCGATCCTGTGACGGCGTATGACAGTCTTGGCAATCTGTACTACGAAACGATGAAAAGCCCGATTACCGGATGCTGGGTGGTGAAATCAACCAATAACGGAGCGACCTGGAGTACAGCAGTGACCTCGGTAGCGGGCATTGATAAGAACTGGATCGCGGCAGACCAGACGATGGGTCCGTACGCAAACTACGTTTACACAACAATGACGGCAGGAAGCGGGAGCGGGAACTTTGCGCGCAGCACCGATGGCGGGGCGACGTGGCAAACAACCTTCACACCCAACACGCAATCGCTTCCGGGGATGATGGTTGCCGTCGGGCCGAACGTTCTTGGCGGAAACAACATCTCTGGTGGATGCGTCTACGTGGTAACTCATTCAGGAACGAACAGTGCAGGCATCTATACGTTCTATGTCTCCACCGATGGTGGCGTGACATTTACACAGAAATCATCGAATCAATTCTCCAATTATATCGGAACTGAAGTAGGCGGGCGCTCCACTGTCCAGTTCATGCGTACCCGTCCCTATCCATTCATCGCTGCCGATAACAGTTTCGGACCGTATCGCGGAAGGCTGTATCTTGTGTACGCGTCCAACAACCCGCCGGGTAACGGTAACAAGTCCGACGTCTTCTTGCGCTACTCCACCGATCAGGGTGCAACATGGACGTCGCCACGCATCGTAAACGATGATCCCAACTCGCAGAACAATTTCCAGTTCCATCCGGCAATATGGTGTGATAAGGAAACAGGCCGGCTCTACATCCAGTTCTATGACACGCGACGCGTACCCACGAGCGATAGCATGGATGTGTACGGAACATACACCGATGACGGCGGAGAAACCTTTGCACCCAACCAACGATTGACAAACGCTACCTTCCGGATCAACTTCACGGGTGCAACGTCTGCCACCTATCGCGGCGACTACAATGCCATTACGTCGAACCGCTATGCATCATTAGCCGTATGGTCCGACTTCCGGAACCGCAACTACCTCGGCATGACGGCGTATCTGCCGGACTTTGCCATGCTGGCTCGAGCAATGCGCGACACCCTGAAGTTTACCGATAGCACCACTGCCGTCATCAGAATCCCCGCGGTAAAGCTCTATACCTATGGCGTAAAGTTCAGCGCGTCGGTTTCCCCATCGGCACCGTTTGAACTTACGTGGCCTAACGGAGACTCGCTTACCTCGGTGCCGGATTCGATCACGCTGAAGATCAAGACGAACAATGTTACTACAGGCAACTACACGATCTCCGTGCTCGGCCAGGGCCCCAACGGCACGCCGATCCACCGACGGACGATTCCGATTCGCGTGCAGTTCATTCCCAACACCGTGACCGTGGTGCAACCCAACGGCGGCGAGTTCTGGATTCAAGGACAAACAAAGCAGATCCGGTGGTCACGCACCGGAGACGTCGATACCGTGCGTCTCGAGTACTCTACCAACAACGGTACCAACTGGACACAGATTGTCGCCGGCACACCGGCTCTTTCGGGATCGTACACCTGGGTGATCCCCCCGACATCAACAACACAGGCACGGGTACGCGTCGCGTGGACAGATAGCACCACCGTGAGTGATCAGAGCGACAACGTTTTCACAATTTCCGGACCGGCGGCGCTCATCTCCATTGCCAACGACTCGCTGCGGGCAACGGCACAGTATGGCAACAACCAGGCCTTCGATACACTGCGCATTTCCAATGCCGGGACCATCACGCTGAACTGGACAAGCACGGGTACGGCGTGGGCGAACGCCTTCCCCTCCAGCGGTTCGGTGCCGGCCGACTCGACGCGTTCGGCTCCCGTACGATTCAACGCTGCCGGACTTTTGGGCGGAACCTATTACGGCAACCTTGCCATCTCCAGCAACGATCCGCAGCGACCTACGGTCAACGTCCCGATGCGTTTCCGCGTCTTCGGCATACCGCAGATCACCGCCACTCCCCGTGATACGCTGAACTTCGGCGCGGTGGTTGCAGGACGGACAGACACGATGAGCGTGTGGGTACGCAACGTCGGCACGGACACGCTCCGCACCACGAACAGCGTTACACCCCCCGGCCGTTTCGGTACACTCACCCCGACAGTGAAACTCGCACCCAACGACTCCGCAAACATCAGGGTCGTGTTCACGCCCTTAGATTCGACGCTGAGCTACACCGCCACGCTCCGGGTCATCACCAACGATCCGGATCCAGCGGACGACACCGTGTTTGTCACGCTTGTCGGACGTGGTCGCGGGACAACCTCGGTTCCGCTCATCGCTCACAATGAGATTCCCGAACGGTTCGTGTTGGAGCAGAACTATCCCAACCCATTTAATCCTTCTACGACCATTCGCTTCGGGATCCCCGAAGGTATCAATCCGGGCGCGGTGGTTATGCTGCGTGTGTTCGACGTGCTGGGACGAGAAGTAGCGACGCTGGTGAACGATAAGCTGAGTCCCGGCACGTACTCGGCGCAATTCGAAACGAGCGGACTCTCCAGCGGAATCTATTTCTACCGTCTTGCCGCAGGGCAATTCGTCTCGACTCGCAAGATGATACTGACGAAGTAACCTCTCATTACACTTTGTGAACACGAAAGCCCCGCGCAAGCGGGGCTTTGTGCTACCTGCGGCCTTGAACGGCTACACCCGCTTTGGGGTTTTCAGAGAATTGCCTATATTGAATCCCAATGAAGCCCATCAAGTACATCAGCACGTTCATCCTTGTTCTCTTCGCAACTTCCATACTGTGGTGCGGGGATGCAGAGTGTTTGACAGGGAACAGCGACGAGATGTGTGCAGCTCTGCTCTGTAACTTGCTCGGCAACCACACCGGGACAGCAAGCAGCAGCTCAGCAAATACACAATCGGGATGCGTCTGCGTCTGTCACACGCCCACACTCTCACCCGTCTCACTTGATGTGCGATGCTTCTCATCAGCAGAACGTATTGCGCTCACATTATCACTCCTGTCCCCATCAGCCCCAGACCGTTTCCTGTTCCGCCCTCCCATCGCTTCCTGAGTTGCTCTCTCGTTAGTGCTGGCCGCTGACCGCTACGGTCCGCCGCCTTGCCTTCACCTTATTTCCGTTGATCATTCTTGAGGATTCGTATGACGTTTCCATTCCCGAGCGTGGGAGTAGTCCTGCTTGTCTGTGTTTCAACAACAACTGCGCAACAACCACAGCGACTGTCGCTGCCGGAAGCAATTTCGATTGCTCTCCAGAACAACGAACGCGTCCTGACCGCGCAGCGAGACGTTGAGGCGGCTTCGGGACGCATCCTTCAGGCAGGTCGCATTCCCAATCCTGATCTGTCCGTGACGTATAATGAGGTTCCCACCAACTTCAGTCTTGGCGACGCAGGCGAGCGCGACGTAGGAATCTCCCAAACAATCGAGTTTCCCGGAAAGCGAGGCTCCCGTGTCGCTGCGGCCGAGCGTGCGCTCGCCATTGCCGAGCTTTCCCTGAAGAGAACGCAGGCCATTCTGATCTCACAAGTCAAGACGGCATACTACAGAGTGCTGCTCGCTGCCGAGGTTGCGGACAATATCGAGTTTACGATCTCTCTCATCACAGATTTTCTCTCGGTTGTCACGCAACGCTACCAGGCCGGATCAAGCAGCTATCTCGACGTGATTCGAGCCAAGGTCGAGTTAACCCGTCTCCGAAACGACCTGACCGAAGCACGCCGTGATTACCACATTCGATTGAGCGAGTTGAATGTGTTGCTCGGATGGTTTCCCGAACAGTCTGTGACACTGACGGATTCACTGGCATACTCGCCGATGCAGATGACCGAGGATTCGGCGGTTGTGTTCTATTCGGAGCAAAGTGCATTCCTGCAGATCACTATCCAGGAAGTTGCACGCAGTCAGTCACTCCTGGATCTTTCCAAGAAAAGCTATCTGCCTGATTTCACGTTGGGTGCGGCCTTTCAGAAACGTCCGCGACAGGGTTCACGTTCGTCGGACTACTTCGGCGTGGCACTGGGGGTGAGCGTTCCCTTGTGGTTCTGGCAGGGTCCGCGGGGCGAGGTGCAGGAATCGCAGGCAGTGCTCGAGGCTTCACGGGTTCGCCTCGATGCAACGCGACGCAGGGTACGACAGAGCATTCGCTCGGCGTACCGCACGGCGCAGGTGGCGGAGCTGCAATTGAAGGCATTCGAAACATCCCTGCTCAGAGACGTCGAAGACGAACTGCGTGCGGGCATCGCCGCTTATCAAAACAATCAGATCGACGCACTCAATCTGTTTGACATCTATCGAACATACCGGGCCACAAAAATCGAATATGCTCGTGCCCTGTACAACTTTTCGGCCGCCGCTGCGCAGCTTGAAGCGGCAAAGGAGTTGCCGGAATGACTACCACTCATGGGATCAAGAATCTTGGAGGATGGATGAACTACGTCATTGTGCTCACCGCAGCGTCAGCGCTTCTGCTTTCCTCATGTCAGGAAAAGACACAGGAGGAACGCATGGACTACCCCGAGCGCACACACAGCGATCAAACACCGCGCCTTGTCATGGCTCGCCACCGACTCGAGCATATCGAGTTTGCAATCGAGAAGGCAGAAGTGAAACCGGTCGAGGTTCCGCTCTCGCTCCCGGCACGCATTGCACTCAACGAGCGCGCAACCGCTCACATCACTGCACGCGTCACAGGCCGTGTCGAAGCCGTGCATCGCGTTGGCGGGGAGCGAGTGCGCAAGGGAGAGATTCTGCTCGAAGTCTTCAGCCAGGAATTCCTCTCGATGCAATCAGAATTCATCCAGGCAGAGGAACGCCTCAAGCGGATTCCAGCCGGCGACCCCGACTACGGAACGGCAACGGCGATCTACGAATCGGCACGGAAAAAGCTGAAGATCGTCGGCTTGACCGATGAAGAGATCGAACGTCTGGCAGACCAGCACAACCCGTTAACACTTCTTCCGGTTCGATCGCCGCTCACGGGAACCCTGCTGCAAGGAGAAGTGCGAGTTGGTGAGTTTGTTCAGCTTGGAACCGAGTTTTTTACTGTTGCCGACCTTCGGCGGCTCTGGGTCATTGCCGATGTGTTCGAACATGACATCCCGCTGATTCGGGAAGGACTTGTCGGAGACGTGACGGTCGCGCCGTATCCTTCCGAGAAGTTTCCCGCAGTCCTTACCACGATCTATGACCTTGTGGATGAGAAATCGCGTACGGTCAAGACACGCTTCGAAGTTGATAATCGAGGTGCGAAACTCAAGCCGGAGATGTTTGCCACCGTGCTCGTGCATGCAACGTTCGGAGGCAGAACTCTCAAGGTTCCGTCCTCTGCAGTACTGGATACTCGAGGTAATGCCTACGTGTTTGTTGCAGTGAACGATACGACATTCGAACAACGTCGAGTCAAAGTGGGGTTTGAGACGAAGACTTACACGGAGATTCTGGAAGGTCTCGCTCCGGGCGAGCCGGTCGTGTCCAAAGGGACGTTCTATCTCAAAAGCGAGCTGGCCAAATCCACATTCGTCGAGGAGGAATGATATGAACGAGATCAAGGCGTACATCCGGCCTGCGGTCGCGCATCGCGTCATCGAGGCATTGCGGGAAGAGGGCGCTTCAAACATCTCCATCGTTCACGTCAAGGGTATCGGATTGTGTGAAGACCCACAACAGCAGGAGTACGATCTGGAATTCATCGAGAAGAGCAGCGACATGCTGAAATTAGAAATCATTTGCAGCGCCGGCGACACCGAGCGCTACGTCAAGGTCATCAGAGAGCAAGCGCACACGGGGAAGCCCGGCGATGGCGCTATCTTCATCACCGATGTTCATCGTGCCATCAAAATCAAAACGGGAGAGGAGGGGATTGGCTGATGGTTGACCGGATTATTCTGTTTGCGATGCGCCAGAAGCTGTTCGTGTTGCTCGGTGTCATCGCGCTCATCGTCGGAGGGATTCTTACGGCGCTCAACCTGCCGATCGATGCCGTCCCCGACATCACGAGCAATCAGGTGCAGATCTTCACGGTTGCTCCGGCCCTTGCGCCGCAAGAGATCGAGCGGCTGGTCACCTATCCCCTCGAAGTGGCAATGCAAAACCTTCCCGACGTCGAGGAGGTGCGCTCGATTTCCAAGTTTGGGCTATCCGCAATCACCGTCGTGTTCGATGACCATGTGGACATCTACTTTGCGCGTCAGCTTGTCGCCCAGAAGCTTCAGGAGGCGAAGGCAGATCTTCCTCCCGGGATTCCCGAACCGGAAATGGGACCCGTCTCGACCGGACTGGGAGAAATCTATCAATACGAAGTCATCGGTGAAGGCTATACGCCGATGGAGCTTCGTTCCATTCAGGACTGGATCATCAAACGCCAGCTTGCGGGAACGAAGGGACTGGCAGAGGTGAACACGTTCGGCGGAGAGCTGAAGCAGTATCAGGTGCTCATCGATCCGCAGAAGCTCTTGAAGTATGACATCTCGCTCCGAGAAGTCATCGAAGCGGTGGCAAGCAACAATGCCAACGCGCCGGGCGGCTACATCGAGCACAAGCAGGAGCAGTACGTTGTGGTGGGGGTGGGTATTGCCCGATCGATCAGAGACATCGAGAACATCATCGTCAAAGCGGAGAGCGGCGTCCCGATCTTCGTGCGCGACGTTGCCCAGGTGAGCACGGGCGCGGCTCTTCGCCAGGGTGCCGTTACGATCAATGGCACGTCGGAGATCGTCAGCGGAATTGCGCTGATGCTGCAGGGAGAGAATGCCCTGACCGTCACCGCAAGAGTGAAGGAACGAATGGCACAGATTCAAGAGACGCTCCCCCAGGGCGTCAAGATTGTTCCGTACTACGACCGCACAGAGCTGGTCCTACGCACAATCCGAACCGTGATCACCAACCTGACCGAAGGTGCCCTGCTTGTCATCCTCGTGCTCTTCCTTTTGCTGATGAATCTCCGTGGCGGCTTCATTGTCGCGTCCGTCATACCTCTTTCGATGCTCTTTGCCATCATCATGATGAAGCTGACAGGCGTCTCAGGAAACCTGATGTCGCTCGGAGCAATCGACTTCGGCATTATCGTTGACGGCGCAGTCGTATTGGTGGAGAACGCCATACGCAAGCTGCGTGAGCGCCAGCACGGCATCGGAACATCCGAGACAATCGAAAAGACGCTGCTCGGCTCATTCCTCGAAGTCAGCCGCCCCATTCTCTTCGGCGTTGCGATCATCATCATTGTCTACTTGCCGATCTTGTCACTGCAGGGTGTTGAGGGGAAGATGTTTCGGCCGATGGCGTACACGGTTGTCTTTGCCCTGACGGGAGCGTTGTTCCTTACTCTCACGTACGTCCCCGTCGTGAGTGCGTTCGCGTTCAGGAAGAAGATTGCCGAAAAAGAAAGCCCGATCATTCGTTGGCTCAAGCCAAAGTATCATCGAACGCTTCTGATAGCCTTGCGCCAGAGGGTGCTTGTTGCCGGGGGTGCACTGGTCGCGTTTCTCGGGGCAGTCGTGTTGTTCACGCGTCTTGGCGGTGTTTTCATTCCAACGCTGGATGAGGGGGACATGCTGATTGAGCTGCGCAGAATCCCCAGCATATCCCTCACCGAGGCGATTCACACATCACAAATGTTGGAAGCCGAGTTGAAATCCATACCCGAAGTCATCAGCGTGGTGAGTAAAACCGGTCGCCCCGAAATTGCCACCGATCCGATGAGCATCTATCAGAGCGACGTCTACATCAGGATGAAGCCGCGCGAACAGTGGAAGACCGCCTCCTCGAAGGAAGAAATGATCGAGAAGATGACCGAGGTCATGAATCGCATTCCGGGCATCGGCGGCGGGTTCTCTCAACCGATAGAAATGCGATTCAATGAGCTGATTGCCGGCGTTCGTTCCGATGTCGGCGTCAAGATTTTTGGTGAAGACCTGGATAAACTCGCACAGCTCGGAGACCAGATTGCATCCATTCTTCAAACAGTCGAAGGTGCAGCAGATGTGCGAGTGCAGCAGGTAGCCGGGCTTCCGCAACTCCAGATCGTGACCGACAGGGACAAGATTGCTCGCTACGGGATCAACGTGGCGGATGTGAACACCCTGATACAGACGGCCCTGGCCGGCACAGAGGTCGGGAGGATTTATGAAGGAGAGAAGCAGTTCGATCTCGTGGTGAAATTCCAGAAAGAGTTCCGAAGCGATATCGAGTCCCTCAAGAACCTTCTCGTGCCTGCTCCTGGTGGCCAGAAAGTTCGCCTCGGCGACATTGCGGCATTCGAGATGATCGAGGGACCTGCGGAGATTACACACTCCGCCGGCCGACGATACTTGGTTGTGGAAGCAAATGTCCGTGATCGTGACATCGAGAGTTTTGTAAACGACGTGAAAGCATCCATTGCGCAGAAGATCAGGTTGCCGGTCGGATACACGATTACCTACGGTGGTGAGTTTGAAAACTTAGAGCGGGCGCAGCAACGACTGACCATCGTTGTGCCCCTTGCCCTCTTTCTGATTTTCATTCTCCTGTTCACCTCGGTAAACTCCATTCGGCAGACATTGATCATCTATTCCGCCATCCCTCTTGCAGTGATTGGTGGCGTGGTGGCGTTATGGATTCGTGACATGCCCTTCTCGATCTCCGCAGGCGTCGGGTTCATTGCTTTGTTCGGCGTTGCCGTGTTGAACGGATTGGTGATGCTTTCCTACTACAACAAGCTCATTGCGGAAGGAGCAAGCGTGCGTGATGCAGTCATCACAGGCTCCGAAACACGGTTGCGTCCTGTTCTCACCACGGCGCTTGTGGCGAGCTTGGGATTTATCCCGATGGCTGTCTCTACATCCGCAGGTGCGGAGGTGCAACGCCCGCTTGCGACAGTGGTGATCGGCGGACTGATTTCATCCACATTGTTGACGCTGGTGGTCTTACCAGTTATATTTGATTTCATTGAGAAGAAAAAGGAAGATTGACCATGTCGCACTCCCTTGGTCAGGTCAGCGCAATGCTCGTGAAAATGCATCCTGAGACTGTCGGTTGAAATCGAAATGGAGATTGGTCAAAAACGCTGAGGTACTCAATGACTCAAGATGTACATGAAGAAGTGTTTGAAGGCAGTTGGTATATGCACCCTCCCATGCGAAATGCTCTGATTGCAGGGCTGCTCACCGGCGTCAGTTTTAGTCTCGGCCATGCAGGAATCATTGCGTCTTATACCGAAGTTACTCTCTATATCGTCGCCATCATTCTCGGTGGATATCACTGGATGCGTGAGGGGATTGAGGAGTTGATCGAGGAGAGAGAAATCGGCATCGAGATCCTCATGCTTGCTGCCACCGTAGGTTCTGCAATTCTCGGTATGTGGGATGAGGCAGCGTTCCTCGTGTTTCTCTACGGCGCAGCGGAGGGATTGGAGGAGTACACCTATGCGAGAACCCGCGCCTCCATAAGGAAATTGCTCGACCTCGCGCCGAAGGAGGCAAGAATTGTAAAGGATGGACAAGAAAAGACTATCCCCGCAGAAGAGATCGCTCTCAATGATCTCCTAATCGTGAAACCGGGCGAATCGATTCCAACCGACGGTGTTATCATCGAGGGAAGTTCCAGCGTCAACGAAGCTCCAGTGACCGGTGAGTCTATTCCCGTTGAGAAGAAAGAAGGAATGAAGGTCTTTGCCGCCACCATCAATCAGGAAGGCGCATTAAAGATAAGAGCAACGGCAACGTTTGCAGACAACACGCTCTCCAAAATGGTTCACCTCGTTGAGGAAGCACAGGAACAAAAAAGCAATACACAGCTCTTCATCGATCGGTTTGGAAGACGGTATTCGCCTGTCGTTCTTCTCTCCTCCTTACTTCTCGTTATCGTTCCGTCGCTCCTTGGGATTCCGGTTTCGGAATGGGCAACGCGTGCAGTCGTTCTTTTGGTTGCTGCGGCTCCGTGCGCTCTCGTCATGTCCACGCCTGTTGCGATTGCCGCAGGAATCGGGAGAGCAGGTCGTTCTGGTGTCTTGATCAAAGGCGGCGTCCACCTTGAAAACCTCGGTAAGATCAAGGCGGTTGCTTTTGACAAGACGGGGACTCTAACGAAAGGCAAACCTGTCGTTACAGATATCGTTGCTATGAACGGCGACTCCACGAGCGTCCTCGCGCTGGCACACAGCGTTGAGAAATTTTCCGAACATCCTCTCGCCCGGGCTATCGTTGAAAAAGCTAAGGAGATGGGGGTTGAAGGCCCTCAGGCCACTGAATTCAGCGCCCTTGTTGGCGCAGGGGCGAAAGCGCGGGTTGGGGACGATGTCGTGTATGTCGGAAAACCAGACCTGTTTGAAGAGCTGGGCCTGGAGCTTGACAGGATCAAAGATATCGAGAGGCTTACAAGCGAAGGAAAGACCGTGATCCTTGTCGGCACAAACGAATCCATTGCAGGCATCATTGCGCTTCGGGACGAAGTAAGGGAGACGGCAAAGAGTGTGATCGCCGAGCTGCACGCGCGTGGAATCAAAGTGGCAATGCTGACGGGCGACAACAATGTGACTGCGCGAGCAATTGCAAAAGAACTCGGCGTTGATGATGTCAGAGCCGACCTCAAGCCGGAGGATAAAATCAGGGCTATCGAGGAGTTGGAAAGAGAGTATGGGCCGGTGGCGATGGTTGGAGACGGAATAAACGATGCACCGGCACTTGCACGGGCAACCGTTGGAATCGCGATGGGAATCGCTGGGTCGGATGCAGCGATCGAAGCGGCCGACACAGCCCTGATGGCAGACGATCTTTCAAAGGTTGTCTATGCCATCTCGCTCGGGAAG
>CAZIKE010000063.1:2965-21179 GCA_964539775.1 uncultured Chitinophagales bacterium | reverse complement strand
GCCGTAGATGAACTTGTCGGAGCCGTTGGGGTTCACGGTGCGTCCCGGGCGATGTTCTGTAACCTCCACAATCTGAAAACCGAGATTGACGCCCAGCGTATTGTGGAGATTGAGCCGCTTCCCGAGCGAGGCGTTGATGTCGTAGTGAAGCTCGTCGAAGTTGGGTGTGTTGATGATGGCAACGGCGCTTCGATTCCGTACACGGAAGTACGAGAGCGACCCGTTGAAGTACAAATCGCGTTCACGATCGATCCAGGGATCGGCATATTGGAAGGCGAGAGAGGGATTGTAGCCGAAGACGATGGAGCCAAAGAGCTTTTGATTCATCCCACGGAAGTTATTGTGTAGAATGCCGGCGCCGTAGTAGGCCTTTTTCGGGTCGCCATCGCGGAACCCGAACAGCGGCAGGGGGATGATATACCATCGCTCGCTGACATCGACGATCAGCACGTTTCTGCCGTCGAAGGGAACTACAGACAGATCCACGCGGGTAAAGAGTCCGATGCTGTAGATGCGACCACGGTCGTACTCGATCAGTTCCGGTGTTGCCTCGATGCCCGGCTTCAACGTCATCTCGCGGAGAATGACGGCCTCCTTCGTTTTCTCGTTGCCGAGGACTATCACCGTGTCTATAATGCCGTAGGATGCGGGTTGAACGAGTTGCGCGGAGTCCGTTTGTGCCGCAAGCGGATATGCTCCAAGCAGGAATATGAGCGCACAGGCCAATTTCATTGCAAGCCAAGATACAAAAAAAATGGCTGAAGACATCCCTCCTCATGTAGCAGAGACGAAGAGCACCATGCCGTTGGTAGGATATCGAAACGCCTATCCACCCACCTTTTCCATCTCCTCCTCATACATTTCGATCGGCGGACAAGCACACATGATGTTCCTGTCGCCGTAGGAGTTGTTCACACGTGCAACTGCGGGCCAGAACTTGTGTTTCCGCAGATACGGAAGAGGATAGACGGCTTTGTAACGCGTGTAGGGATGATTCCATGCTTCGCTCAATGCCGCCTGTGCCGTGTGCGGTGCGTTCTTCAACACGTTGTCGTTCCGGTCAGCCTTTCCATCAATGATCTCTTGAATCTCGTTGCGGATGGCGAGTAACGCATCGGCAAAGCGGTCAAGCTCGGCCTTCGATTCGCTTTCCGTCGGCTCGATCATCAGCGTGCCGGGGACAGGGAAGGAGACCGTCGGTGCGTGGAAGCCGTAGTCCATCAGCCGCTTGCCGATGTCCTCCACCTCAACGCCCGCACTGGATTTGAATTCACGCGTGTCGAGAATGAACTCGTGCCCGACTCGTCCGCTCGCGCCCTTGTACAACACCTTGTATGCCTTTTCGAGTTTTGCTTTGAGATAGTTTGCGTTGAGGATGGCATACTTCGTCGCGTTTGTCACTCCCTCTGCACCCAGCATCGTGATGTACGCGTACGAAATCAACAGGATGTTTGCGCTGCCCCACGGCGCTGCGGCCACGGCGTGTATGGCGTGCTCACCTCCCGTCTTCACCAGCGGGTGACCGGGAAGATACGGAGCGAGATGCTTTCTCACACAAATCGGCCCCATGCCGGGGCCCCCTCCACCATGAGGAATGCTGAAGGTCTTGTGGAGATTGATGTGGCAAACATCGGCGCCGATCACACCCGGACTTGTAAGACCGACCTGCGCGTTCAGGTTTGCGCCGTCCATGTACACCTGCCCGCCGTGTTCGTGTACGATGTCGCATATCTCCTTGATCGCCTCCTCGAACACGCCGTGCGTGGACGGGTAGGTCACCACGAGTGCTGCGAGACTGCTTCTGTGTTCCTTCGCCCTGGCGCGCAGGTCTTCCACGTCGATGTTGCCATGCGCGTCGGTCTTCACGACCACCACCTTCATTCCCGCCATTACTGCGCTTGCGGGGTTTGTCCCATGTGCCGATTGTGGAATGAGTGCGACGTTGCGATGCCCTTCGCCGCGGTCACGATGGTAGGCACGGATCACCATCAGTCCGGTGTATTCGCCCTGCGCACCGGAGTTCGGCTGGAGCGACGCCGCATCGAGTCCCGTGATGATACAGAGTTGCTTCTCCAGTATCCTGAAGACTTCCTGATATCCTTCCGCCTGATGGAGAGGCACAAAGGGGTGAAGCGCGTTGAACTCCCGCCACGTCACCGGCATCAACTCGGACGCAGCGTTCAGCTTCATCGTGCAGGAGCCGAGGGGTATCATCGAATGAGTGAGTGAGATGTCTTTGTTTTCCAACGACTTGAGATAGCGCATCATCTCGGTTTCGGAGTGGTAGGTGTTGAACACCGGATGTGTGAGGAACGCACTCCGCCGCGCGAACGGCTCCGGATAGTCAATCGTGAGGCCGGAAAGCATCGTCTCTGTCCCGTCAAGCTCAAACTTGATCTCCGCCGCTTGCGCAAGCACCGACACGATCTGATTAACGTCGTCGGGTTGCGTTGTTTCATCGAGGGAGATGCCGATCGTGTTCTCATCCATGTAGCGGAAGTTGATGCCGGTTGCTTCAGCGACGGCGCGGATGCGCTCTGCCGAGCCGACCTTTACGCGCAGCGTGTCGAAGTACACCGCATTCATCTGGTCAAAGCCGAGCTTGAGCAATTGCTTTTCGAGAGCAACGGTCAGGCCGTGCACGTTACGTGCAATGCGCTTCAAGCCTTCGGGGCCGTGATAGGCGGCGTACATGCCTGCCATGATCGCCAGCAGGGCCTGTGCCGTGCAGATGTTGGAGGTCGCCTTCTCGCGGCGGATATGCTGCTCGCGGGTTTGCAGCGCCATGCGGTAGGCCACACCACCGTTGGCATCAATCGAAACACCGATGATACGTCCCGGCATGTAGCGGATGTACTCGTTGCGGGTTGCCATGTAGGCGGCATGCGGACCGCCATAGCCCATCGGGACTCCGAAGCGCTGCGCCGACCCGACCACCACGTCGGCACCGAACTCCCCCGGCGGCGTCAGAAGCACGAGGCTCAACAAGTCCGCTGCAACCACCACCAGCGCGCCCTCGTCGTGCGCCATCCGAATGAAGTCCCGATAGTCACGCACAGCCCCATCGTGCGCCGGGTATTGCAGGATGGCTCCGAAATAGCTTTCATCGAGCCGATGGTTCACGTGGCTCCCGGACACCAACTCGATTCCCAACGCCGTTGCACGTGACCTCAAGACATCAATGGTTTGAGGGAACAGCGTATCGGAGACGAAGAATTTCGTTGCATGCTCCTTCCCCGGCTTCTTGCTGACAATGCTGTGAACCATTGCCATTGCTTCGCCCGCTGCCGTCGCTTCGTCCAGCAATGAGGCGTTGGCAACTTCCATCTTCGTTAAATCCATCACCATCGTCTGGAAGGTCAGCAGCGCTTCCAGCCTGCCTTGCGCAATCTCCGGCTGGTAGGGCGTGTAGTGCGTGTACCAGCCGGGGTTCTCCAGAATGTTGCGCTGGATGACCGGCGGCGTCACGGTGCCGTAGTACCCCAGCCCGATGTACGATTTGTACAGCTTATTCTTCTTCGCAACGTGCGCAAGCGTGTCGAGGAAACGGCTCTCACTCACGGAACTGGGTAAAGGCAGAGGCTCCTTCAAGCGGATGTTCGCCGGGATCGTTTGGTCGATCAATTCATCGAGCGACTCAACGCCGATCGCTTCCAGCATTTCCTGCAACTCTTGCTCGGCAGGACCGATATGACGCGTCTGAAATTGTTCTTCTTCAAATGTGAACGTGCTCATGAGGTAACGGTTCAGATGTGTTAAGAACGAACTGGATGGAACTTCTTCCGCCTGCGGCGGAATTTTGTGCAGTGACAATGTAAGAAAAAAGGGTGTAAAAGACGTTGCAGGGAAAACTGCACGTGGAGGCGACAGAGATCCGGGCGGTGCCGCAACAGGTGGAAGGACCCAGGAAGCCTCAGTGCGGCTTCTCGCTGAACTGTACGCTCTTCCACTGTGCAAACAAATGCTTGCACCTGTTGCGCTGATACTTTCCCGTTGAGGTTACCGGAATGTCGTTGCCGAAGACGACTACCTTCGGCGATTTGGCAAAGGAAAGATGACGGCGGCAGTAGGCAATCACCTCCGCTTCGGTAAGCTCGATGTCCTCCTTCGGTTTCACATACGCTCCCACTTCTTCACCGTACCAGTCGTTTTCGAATCCGACCGCGATCCCCGCATGCACCCCGGGCATGCTCATCAACACTTCATCGATTTCAAAAGGGGAGATATTGACGCCGCCCCGGATAATGAGTTCCTTAATCCTTCCAGTGATGAAGAAAAACTTTCGTTCCTGATCGTCATAGAGGAAAAAGCCTTCATCGCCGCTGCGAAACCAGTTGTGGGCAAAGGTGTTCTCGTTCGCTTCGTCGTTCTGGAAATAGCACTTCATCACGTTGTGGCCGCGGATGACGATTTCGCCCTTCTCGCCTTCGCTCACTTCATTCCCCTTCTCATCATGAATAGCCATCTCGTTCACCGGTAGTGGCACACCGATCGAAGGGAAGCCGTACTTGCTCATCCATCGCTTGTGCTCTTCGGGCGAGAGGTCGATGGGAAGGAAGCAGGAGTAGCAGGTCGTCTCCGAAAGGCCGTAGCCGTGAATGATCGGAATTTTGAACTGCTGCTCGAACTTCATCGCCAGCTCGACGGTCAGCGGGCCTGCGCCGCAGATGAGGTGACGGAAGTGAGCGAGTTTGTACGCTTCCATGTTGAGCTTGGCGTGCAAGAGAAATTGCAGAATGGTCGGTACCACGCTGACGACAGTGACACGCTCACTGCTGATGCGCTCGAAGAACTTGTCCGGATGGAACTTTTGGTTCAGCACCACACCGCAGCCCGCGTAGAGCGGAGTCATCAGCGTAACGACCGTGCCGTTCACGTGATGGATGGGCAATACGCACATCATCCGCTGGTCGTCCGAGAGTCGATGCCACTCGGCGATGGCCATTGCATCAACGAGCAGGTTGTAGTGCACCAACACCACACCCTTCGGCAATCCCGTTGTGCCGGATGTATAGACGATGAGCGCTTCGTCTGTCAGTTGCGGCGTCGTTGGCGGTGTGAACTCCGTTGGATGTTTTGCAATCTCTTTCTGGAAGTGCAGCAGTGACGCGTCGACAACCTTGCCGGCTTGCACAATCGTACGCAGCGTTGCGACCTGAGACTTGATCTTCTTGATGCGCTCGACGAACTGATCGCGCACGAAGGCGAGCTTCGTTTCCGAGTTGTGGAGGATGTAAGCAATCCTCTCATCATCCTCACCGACATTGATGGGGACGACGACGGCGCCCAAGAGGAATGCGGCGAAGTACTGAATCACAGTATCGGCGTGATTGAAGGAGACCGTGGCAACCTTATCGCCGAGCGTGATGCCCGACGCCTGGAGGAAGTTTGCCGTCTTGCACACTTCCTCATAAAACTCGCGGAAGGAATACTCCTTGCGGTACCCTTCGTCACTGTAGAAGATCAGGAAAGGTCGTTCCTCGTACTTTTCCACCTGCTCGGTCAGCAGCGCGTTGATGTTGCGATACGGCACCATTGGCTGCGTAGGGGGTATGCCGTTCACGCTTTGCGCGGCGAGGATTTTTTCTTGAAATGGAAGAGATGAAGACGAAATGGCGCTGCGTGTCATTGGTCATTCATCAAGGGTTACGACCGGGACCGGGATAAGGCCGGCGTGTTGCGTTGGCAAGAGATGAGCGCGATCAATAGAGACCTCCGCCGGGAACCTTCACTCGAGAATCCAAAAACAGGAATCCGGAATCCACACCATTACTGCTTCTCCATCCAGGTCATCCAGTATTCTTTCCATTCTACCGCTTCGCCGGCCGGGAGAACGTGGATAGGATTGAGGCCGTCGAGCATCACGGCGTACTCGTCGGTGTGCGTCTTCGTCGCCTGGCCTTTGAGGGCCTTCGGATGTGGGCCATGATGAATGCCGCGAGGATGCAGCG
This sequence comes from uncultured Chitinophagales bacterium, assembly GCA_964539775.1. Lineage (GTDB taxonomy): Bacteria > Bacteroidota > Ignavibacteria > UBA10030 > UBA6906 > CAADGV01. The sequence goes on along the minus strand of CAZIKE010000063.1, from coordinate 15,228 downwards.
TCACCATGCCGGCAGTGATATTGTCGCGGCTGAAGAAGTTGCCGTCGTGGTAGAAGATAAACTCGTCATAGTCGGTGTTCCGATGGAAGAACGGAACCTTCAGCGCCTCGGGGTCTTCTTCGAGCGGGCGCGGAAGGAAGCTGCACACCACTGCGCCTTGTGTGACGAACGTTGTGTGGGCACTCGGGGGGAGATGTGCACGATGGCTCATGATCGGACGGATGTCCCGCATGTTCAGCTTCCACACCGTCAGGTCGCCTTTCCATCCCACCACATCAATCGGATTGAAGGGATAGGTGACCGTGGAGAACTCGTCATCCACTTTGATCCGCACGTCCCACTCACGCTTGTCGTCCAGATTGGGTTTCGGCTCGGGCGTGACAATCACGGCCGGGTCGTACAAAGCATGTTGGCCGATGAGACCTTTGTCCGGCTGCTCAAATTCGGATTTGGACTGAATTATCAAGAAGAAGTTGTCTTTCGTCTTGGGGATGATTCGATAGGTAACGGCGCGAGGGATGATGATGTAATCTCCCTTCTCAAAATCTAACGGGCCGAAGTCCGTCTCGACCACGCCTTCGCCGCGATGTACGAAGTACAGTTCATCTCCATCAGCATTGCGATAGTAGAACGGCATCGGCTCTGTGCGACGGGAGACGTACAGCTTTACATCCTGATTGCCGAGGAATGCCACCGGCGATCCGTTCGGGTCGTGCTGGTCGGTGGGCTGCAGCTTATTGCAGTCAATGCAGTGGGGACGCAGCTTCCCCTCGAATCGTATCCAGCCCGTTGGGGGATGGGCATGATACAGATGCGCGGCCTTGCCGGAAAATCCTTTCCGGCCATGTTCTTCCTCGAACGTCCCTTGCGGCAATCCGACGTGTGCTTGCTTGGCGGTCAGTCCTTTTTTGAGCGGGTACATGTCATCTCCTTGTGGTAAAGAACGATTCACCGCAAATATAACAGCAATTGCCGAAAACGGCAAATCAAGAAGCCGCCAGAGTCCGTGATGAACTCCGGCGGCAGTTGGGGTGGTTCAGGTCGCTCGCTGTGCCCAGCATGAGCGCAAACGACGGCTCACTTCAACACAATGAGCTTCTTCGTTTCGGCATGGTTACCCGCCTGCAGCCGATAGAAATAAACGCCGCTGGCGGACCCTGTTGCATTCCACTGGACGCTGTAGGTGCCAGCACCAAACTCGCCATCAGCCAGCGTAGCCACTTCCTGCCCGAGTGTGTTGTACACCTTCAGGCTCAGGCGTGTAGTGGTTGGGATCGAGAACTTGATCGTGGTGCTCGGGTTGAACGGGTTCGGATAATTTTGCTCCAAATTGAATGCGCTTGGCAGATTCGATATCTGTTCCGGCACGCTCAACAACCCAGCCCCGCATGCAATAACGTCAAACTGCGCGGTGCCGGCGCCGGGCGTACCACCTGTAACGCTTCCGTACCCGCCAGGCACAAAGATGCGAACTGTGTCGTTCACACACTTTGCTGTCACGGCACTGAAGATGTTCGACATTTTGAACGGCTTGTTATTGATCAGACCGATCCAGGAGTTCGTCGTTACGGAGAACACGTGCGTTGTGTCGTAGTAACCGCCGGCTCCGGCGCGCTCGCCACACACGATAAAGAACTTGTCGCCGTAGGCTGTTCCACCGGGGCGGCTGAGGCCTGCATAGGTTGTCGGGACATCTGGCGCAGCTGCCCACGTAATAGAGGTTGCTGAGTTGATCGTTCCGACCCACGTTGACTTCAAGAACGCTGTATTGAAGCCGGCAGATATGATGATCTTGTTTCCCGAGATCCCGTAGGCAAACGTTCGGCGTCCTTGTCCGGAGGGCAGTGACCCGGCAATCGTTCCCCACGTGTTGGAAGCGATTCTGTAGTAGTGCACGTCGAGGTTTGTCCCGGAGCCTGAGTATGGCCCGCCAAAGACGAAGATGATGCTATCACCCCACGAGACTGCCCCGTGAGCGGAGAGGGCGACAGGCAGCGGAGCCATCGCGGTCCACACTCCAGTGGCAGGGTTGAATTCATACACATCGGTGGTGCCGGTTGTGATACTGGTGGTACCGCCCCCGATGTAGTACAGTTTGTTGCCGGCCCTGGTCAATGTTCCGCCGACCTTCGTTGCAGGGAGAGAAACGCCTGTAGACCACGAACCTCCGAGCACGTATTTGTAAATGGTTGTCGAGCCACCGCCCGTACTTGTCGGCGCATGGACGAACATCGTATCATTCAGCCAGGCTGATGCTTGGAAATATGTTACGCCCGGAACATCGGGGTATCTTCCTACAGGGCACCACTGCGAGGATATCGTATTGCACCCTCCCACTGCTGGCGATGTCACCTCCACCAGGTCCAGCGAGACGGACGATCCTTCGTTGATGTTGTCGGCAACCTTCTCACGAAAAGCGACGTAGATGTTGGAGCCGACCGGGACGAAGTTTGCAAGTCGGTAGCGGTACTGGTTCCAGTTTGTGTCGGCGCCGCGAGGGAACGCGAGCAAAGCAACCAATGTCGTGAAGTCCCCAGTGGCAATACCGGTTGTGGAGATGCGGACTTCCATGGTGTCTGCATAGTTGTTAGGCCAGTAGCGAACCCAGAACTTGAGCGAGTCATTTGCCTGCACATTGGTGATCCGCGGTGTCACCAGCCACTGGTCGTTGGAGGAGGAACCGCCTGTATTCCAGGTACAGAATGCAAGGGCATTGCCTCCGCCGGGTGGCACGGTAAGTCTTCCGCCTGTCCAACCGGGAACCGGTGATGTTCCGTTCAGTTGTCTGTTCCATCCGGTGCCGCCGTCTGGAGAAATCTTGGTCCATCCGGCAGGAGGGAATGTCGTCCCCTCAAACGATTCGCTCAAGGCACTCAGGGGCCCGTCTAACTCCGGACCGTAGGTGTACAGTGGATGAACACCTCGGTCAGCTATGCGCTCTGTCCGTTGCGCGCTATCGGCGGCAGCAGCGGTCAACGCACAAAGCATCGTGATCGCGAGAACCGATACTGCAAGCAGGAGCTGTCTTCGTTTCATTTCGATCTCCGAAACGTGATTGATGGATAGTGGATTATCTGCGCAGTCTCCCTTTGAGAACTGCGCCATGAGGAGGGGTTCCTCACGTTCTGGTCTTGACCGTCCGCGTGAAAAACTTCGTCACAAGGCAGGCACACCGTGCACGCGTACGATGGGATGATCCTGATATTGACGCGGAGTATATAATCTATATCATGTGCAGACTCCTTTCTCTTGGTTGCGGATTTCATCCCACCCTCAAGCTACTCCTTCTCCTTTCGGACGGAGGACGCAGCGAATGAGGTCAGCAAAACACGCGCAGAGGGGGGACGGCCGACAAGATGCTTGAAGGGACCTTGGTAAGCTACAGGTTCCCTCGCAGCGCTTGCTCACGCTCGATGGCTTCAAACAATGCCTTGAAGTTGCCCTTGCCGAAACTCCGGCTCCCCTTGCGTTGGATGATCTCGTAGAACAACGTCGGCCTGTCCTCTACCGGTTTGGTAAAAATCTGAAGCATGTATCCCTCATCGTCGCGGTCGACGAGAATGCCAAGTTTGCTCAACTCGTCAATCGGCTCATCGATCATGCCGACGCGGGCAGTGAGGTCTTGGTAGTACGTGGTGGGTACTCGCAAGAAATCCACCCCTTGCTCACGCAACTTCGATACCGTGTCAATGATGTTGTCTGTTGCCATCGCGATGTGCTGCACGCCGGGGCCGTGGTAGAAGTCGAGATACTCCTCGATCTGTGACTTGCGCTTGCCGTGTGCCGGCTCGTTGATGGGAAACTTGATGCGCTCGTTGCCGTTGGTCATCACTTTCGACATGAGGGCGGAGTACTCGGTGCTGATATCTTTGTCATCGAAGTGCTTGAACATGCGGAACCCCATCACCTCTTCATAAAATTTCACCCACACGTTCATCTGTCCCCAGCCAACGTTACCGACCATGTGGTCGACGTATTTCACGCCAACGGGGCGCGCAACACGGTCAGGTCCTTCCACAGGCCTATAGCCCGGCATGAAGACGCCGTGGTACTTCTTCCGCTCAACAAACGTATGGATGGTGTCGCCGTAGATCGCGATGGCTGAACGCTTGACTTCGCCGAATTCGTCTCGCGTCACCGTCGGCTCCAGAACACCACGAGCGCCGCGCTTGGTCGTTTCGGTGTACGCAGACTCCGCATCGTCCACCCAGAGTGCAATGTCGTGCACGCCGTCGCCGTGCTGCTTCACATGCTCGCTCACCGGATGATCAGGATGCATCGCCGTGGTCAGCACGAAGCGAATCTTGCCTTGCTGCAGAACATACGAGGCACGGTCGCGCACACCCGTCTCGGGTCCGCAGTAGGCAACGAACTGGAACCCGAACGCCGATCGGTAGAAGTGCGCCGACTGCTTCGCGTTGCCGCAGTAGAACTCCACGTAATCCGTTCCGTTGATGGGAAGGAAATCCGTCTTGTCGTCCGCAGCCGCAGGATGTGGGGCTGGGATGGTGTTCGGTTGTGGTTGCATAGAGCCTCCTAGGAATCCTGTTCGAGAGCTTGAAAGATTTTGTCCAACGTCTCTTCAACGTGAAGAGGCGCTGCCCATTGCCGAAGATACTGCATGTCCATCACCGAGCGTTGCAGCTTTATGACGTTGATGACATCTTCCAACTGCCGTTCCGACCCTCCCATGGCGTGCCATTGCAGTTTCGCAAGGATGATATCCTCCGGCGAGATGAACCAGCGTTCTTTCTTGATAATCGTTCCCCTCACTCGACGGGCAAACGCCTCGTCCTCATACGGGCTTGACTTCTTTATGATCAAATCAACTTTGAACGTCGATGCGAGATGAATAACGTTGAACATGAAACGGCGGTGCAGGGCGTCTATGGCCATGATTTCATCGGCGTAGTATGTTTCCTGCAATGAGTGAATAAAAGAGCGAAGGTTGGCTTCTGCAGCCTGTATAACCACGTCTCCATCGAGCGTTGCTCGCGGCAGACCGTGGAGGTTGCTTGCATACGAGCCGGTAACCATGTAGGGGATATCGTATCGTTCCAGGGCTTCCAGTACTTCATCAAGGACTTCTTCCGCGGTCATGGTACAAGATGCCCCCAATGGGGGTAAGCCTTCCGGAAAAGCTCCTCACCGAGGTTAACTCTGGCGACCGCGAGACGGACTTGCTCCTCAGAATAGTCTGGATGACGCCGCCGCACTCCCTCTTCCTGCAAACGGCGACTCATGCGTGAAAGTTGAAACCCAAGGTGAAGCCGTTGCTCGGGCGTCATCGTCCGAAGCAGCTTCATCTGCAGATCATCAATCCTCTTGTCGGTGTCCAGAGGTCTCACCCTGACGATCATGGGAAGTCCTGTCTCTCTGCTTCTTCCGGTGGGGGTTGTGAATGCCGCCGTGTCCATACAGCTTTTCTGTACACGAATCTCATCAAGTCCGGTTTCATTTGCAAGTGGGGAGTCACTTTTTCTACGATCTTAGAGGTTGTGCATCGGAATTCGTTCTATGCTGCGACTGGTGTCGTAATCTTCTTCAGCACTGAAATCAGCCGCTCATTCTCGGCCATCGTGCCGATGGTGATGCGCACACAGTGGGGGAGATGAAAGGCCCGCAACGGGCGGATGATGATGCCTTCGTGCAGTAACTCGTCATACAGCCGGAGGGCTGCCTCTTCGTTTTCCAGCGGACACATGACGAAGTTCGCATCCGAGGGGACGACGGTGAAGCCAAGCTCCTGCAAACGGGGCACCACGTAGCGCATTCCTTCCGCATTCACTTCCAGCGAGCGATGAAGAAACGCCGTGTCGCGCAAAGCTCCGATCCCTGCCGCTTGCGCAAGCGTACTCGGCTCGAACGGCAGCTTCACCTTCAACAAGTTGGCGATGAGTGCATCGTGCGCAAACCCGTAGCCGATGCGAACGCCTGCGAGACCGTAAATCTTGGAGAACGTCCTGAGCGTGATGACGTTGTCGTACCGGTAGTGCATCGAGTCGGGATACTTCGGGTTATCTTTTGCGTACTCGAAATACGCCTCGTCCAGAATGATAAGCACATGCGACGGTACGGATTTCATGAACTCATCGAACTCGTGCTTTGTGAAAATCGTGCCCGTCGGATTGTTCGGGTTGGCAAGATAAATGATCTTGGTGCGCTCGGTGATTGCCGCAGCAATTGCTTTCAGATCGAAGTGATACTCTCTGAGCGGCACGGTCACCAACCTGACGCCACGGGATCGGACGAGAACGTACAAACCGACGAACGTCCCCTCTGCCGTCAGCACCTCGTCATCGTCGCAGAGAAACGTGCGGATGATGCTGGACATGATGCCTTCCGATCCAGCGTCGGTGATCACGTTTGCCACCTTCAGCTCGAAGCGTTCGGCAAGCACCTCTCGCAGATCCAGCCCGCCGTTGGGATAGTAATGTACCTCATGCATCACTTTCGTCATTTCTTCGACGGCAAGGGGGGAGGGTCCGAGCGGATTCTCATTCGATGCGAGCTTGATAACGTCGCGCAGACCGAGTTCGCGCTTCAGTTCCGAGATGGGTTTGCCGGGCTTGTACGGTTCAAGGGTTTCGATGTAGGGTGGAACCAATGGCATTGTCTGCAATGGGCTGTGAATGCGTCGTACCAAATTCTGCTTGCAAGATACCAAAGGCTTCATTGAAAGGCAATCACTTGAATGGGGAGAGGGATGTTCTTAGATTGTGCGTGTTCCTGCACGGTCACTACTCACGAGGATTACGCATGTTCGTCTCCCTTGCCCGCCGTATGTGCCACGCCGCACTTGTTCTTGTTCTTGCATCACGATGCTTGCATGCGCAAGAGGGAAAGCTCTCGATGTCGCTGAGCGTCGATGCGAGCGAAGCGCCCAGAAGAATCCTGCACGCGCGACAGTCCATTCCGGTGCAGAAGGGCCCGCTGACGCTTTTCTACCCGCAGTGGATTCCAGGCGAACACGGACCGACGGGGCCGATTGTCGACCTTGTGGGGCTTGTCATCATGCACGGAACGGAGCGGATCCCATGGCGTCGCGACCCCCAGGATATGTACACGTTCCATTGCACCGTGCCGCACGGTGTGCGCGAAGTGGAGGTGAGGTTCGATTTCATCCTGCCCACCTCAAGCGAGGGCTTCACCAGTGCGGCTTCCTCCACGGCACAGTTGCTCCTGCTGAGTTGGAATCAGGTGGTGCTCTATCCCAAGCACGTCAAGCCGGATGAGATCGCGGTGGCCCCGCGCCTACGTCTGCCCGATGGGTGGAAGTTCGGCACCGCTCTGGACGTACAGTCCGCAGCGGGTAATGACATTACGTTCCGGCCCGTCTCGCTGACTACGCTGGTAGACTCTCCGGTGCTCGCCGGGAGATTCCTCAAGCAGATTGATCTCGGGATCGAAGCCGGCGTTCCCCACACAATTGAACTTGCAGGCGACGCGGAGGAACCCATTCAGATGCCCGAAGCGATTATTCAGGGATACAAGCGCCTCGTGCGAGAAACGTTGGGGCTGTTCGGCGCGAGGCACTACAATCACTACCGTTTCCTCTATATCGTCAGCGACAACACGGCGCACTTTGGACTCGAGCATCATCAGTCGAGCGACAACCGCGTGGCGGAGCGGGTGTTCACGAAGCAAAACTTGTGGCTCATTCATGCCGGCCTCCTGCCGCACGAATTTGTTCACTCCTGGAACGGAAAGTACCGGCGGCCTGTCGGGCTTGCCACCGGTGACTTTTCCACGCCCATGAACGGCGAGATGTTGTGGGTGTACGAGGGCTTGACCCAGTACCTCGGCAACATCCTCACTGCGCGTGCGGGCTTGCGAACCATGGAGGAGTTCCGCGATCAGCTTGCGCTGCGGGCGGCTGAACTCGACCACCGCCCCGGGCGGACGTGGCGTCCGTTGCAAGATGCCGCTGATGCAGCGCAGATTCTCTTCGGCGCACGAGATGATTGGAGTTCCTTCCGACGCGGGGTGGACTTTTATGACGAGGGCACCCTCATCTGGCTCGAGGCGGATGTCATCATCCGCCAGCAATCGCAGGGCAAGAAGACGCTCGATGACTTCTGCAAGCTTTTCCACGGCGGCGAGAACACAGGTCCGCAAGTGAAGCCGTACACGTTCGATGATCTCATCGCTGCGCTGAACGTGATACTTCCTTACGATTGGAAGGAGTTTTTTACTGATCGCCTGACCGCCACACGGCCACAGGCTCCGCTCGGCGGCATCGAGCGTGCCGGCTGGCGGCTCAACTATCGTGACACAATGAACGCTATGATGAAAGCATTGGAGGAGAGAGACAAGCGAGTCGATCTCCGGTTTTCGCTGGGCATGCTCCTTTCAGAAGACGGAGAGATGATTGACGTGATCGCTCAAAGCCCTGCTGCCCGAGCAGGCCTTGCACCCAACATGAAAGTGATCGCTGTAAACGGAAGGAAGTTCTCCAAGGACGTCGTACGCGATGCCGTGCGCTCGAGCAGGACGAACGCAGCTCCGCTCGAGCTGCTCGTCCAGAATGTGGATTACTTCAAGACCTACAGCTTGGACTATCACGACGGTGAGCGGCATCCGTACCTTGAGCGTGATTCTTCCAGGGCGGATCTCCTCAGTCGCATTCTCGCACCGCTCACCGCAACTGCACAGACGAAGGAGCCGAAGCGATGACATGTGCTGCGTGGGTCTTCCGTAATAGCGGGAATCTACGGCATCCTCATCCTGGTGCCGCCGGAAAAGCGTGCCGTTAACGAAAGAGCTGACCGCATCGGTTGAGAACGAACGAGCCCGGTGAGCCACGGTGGGGCGAACTCCGGCACGAACCTGATCAGTGACGCTCAGGCGTGTCCAGGAGTACGCAGAGCGTCGTTCCTCTCTTTTGCTATCAGCTTGGGTGGGCCTAACCACTGGATGGTGTAGCCGGTGGGATAGGTTTTGTTGGGATTATCCATAAAGAAGTGCGGCTTCGTGCGCGGCGGCAGGAAACGGACGATGCGACCTCGTATGCGAAGCGCTGCGTCAACGAATTTGCGCATCATCGGATGTGGTCGCGGGAAACCAAACGACTCGAGCATCCTGTCGTCGAGCAACGCGTAGATCGTCTTTCGCACTAACGGCGCGAGGAATCGTGGAAGACGAACAACTCGCGCGTCAGCGTGCCACACGCCGGTTACTCTCGGCGTAGGTGAAGTACTTCTCCTCGTAGGCATGCTTCCACTTCTCGAACTCCTCGTAGGTCGGTGGGATGTCCGTCATGCACATGCGCTTTCCGACCTCACGCCAGAAGCAGTAGTAGCCTTTCTTTTCCTGTTCGCAGGTCGGGCGCCAGCCGTATTTGTCGATCCAGGAGATCGGCTCATAGATGAATGTGGAAAGGACGTAGAGGAAATCTTCGTTGGCGATCGTGTAATGGCCGTGTGCCCAGTTCATCTGCTCGAGCGCCTCTTTGCCGCGGCCGTCGAGGTAGCCCCACTTACAGATCTCTGCCATCAGCAGCGATGTGTCGTCGTAGCGGCGTTGCGTGGAGGTGCGGAACTCTCCGGTTCGATCTAACAGTCCCGAAATCCGCGGCGAGCAGTACGTGCGATAGAGCGCAATCTCCAGTGCCCGGATCGAATCCCACGAAAACTCATACCCAAACGAGAGGTGCATGATTTTCATATTATCCCGTTCGGGATCGAGTTGCTGGATTTCTTGCAGAATATCGTAGCGACCCACGATGGCTCCTCCGTGTTGTTCGTCCGATATTCTTACGAACGAAAGAGCGGATCGGTTTTCGGTTCACGAAGCGAAAGGCCCGATGTCCTTTTCGCTCTACCACGCCGTCCCGTTCCGGAAGAACGTGACGAAGATGATGGCTGCCATGGTGAGAATGAACACGATGATCGCCGTACGATGTTGCTTTGTCATAAAGATCAGCTCTTCGCAAGTTCGCTTTTCAGGTAGTCGATCACTTTCACCGGCATAGGGTCTACGCCGTTGAGCATTGCTAAATAGAAGCTCACCCAATCGCCCAGGTGCACAAGCGAGAAGATGCGCGCCAGTCGGGTTTTGCCTTCACTCCACACCTCCGTGATGTGGTTGGTATGATCGCTGAGAAGCTGCTTCGTGATCTCGAGTCTGCGAGCCACGCGCGGGTGATCCTCTTTGTCCCGCAAGAAGAGCACCTGCAAGTCGCGCATCTGTTCCCGCAGGACCTTCCAGCCGACCAGCTCGTTGTGATTCATCTCCGGCAGGACGTGTCCCCACATCAACGACTTTGCGTTCTCCGCGATCTGGCCCCGCCATCGTGTGTTCACGGCGTCGAGTCGTTCCGAGGCAGAGTACACGACACCGATACGCCCATACAACTGCTGCGCGATGAGCATTGCAGTGTTCGTGGCCAACTCAGGATTGGAGTACTCGTCCGATTTCTTTTTGAGGAGAGCAATCGTTTCGTTGATCTCCCGCGTCTTCGGCGAGATAAGGTGGAGCTTTGTCAGCGCGAGCAGAAGGGGGAAAAATGAATAGCCGAGTGCCGCTCGCGGCGATGGCCCACTCGGAACGCGGATGTGGGTGTGCCGATGCTTCCTGGCGATCTGTTCGACGGTGCCGCCGGAGGAAATGGCGAGGACGACGGCGCCGCGCTTGATTGCTTCGCGATAGCATGTCAGCGCTTCTTCCGTTGTGCCGGAGTAGCTGGAGATGATGGCAAGCGTTCGTTTTCCGACGAACGCCGGCAGTGTGTAGGAGCGGTTGATGAGAAACGGTACCGGCAGTTCATCGAGCAAGCAGCTGCGCAACAGGTCGCCGCCGATGGCCGAGCCTCCCATTCCGCACAAGATAATGTGCCGTACGTTGCGCGCCGTGATGCGTATATCCGTCGCGTTGCCGATGGCCACGGCTTCTTCCACCTGGTGTGGGAAGTTCTTGATGAGGTCGTACATGCCCGAAGGGTCGATCGTGCGGATGTCGTCAAGTGTCATGATTCGTGAGGTACCTGCCTGTTCGTTTGAGAGATGATTACCTGCTGCTTGTCTCAAGATCGGCGAGAGGAAGATCGGGCAGCTTCTCCTTCAGAACGGAACCGAGGTATTGCTTGATCTCCTTTTCCGTCGGGAGAGAAAGAACGCGCTCTGCCACACGTTTTGCCTCCTTGAACTTGATGGAGCGGATGATCTTCTTGATTTCAGGAAGAATTGCGGGAGCAACGCTGAACTCATCCAGGCCCAGCCCCACGAGCAGCATGGTGGCAACGGGGTTGCCGGCCATTTCGCCGCACATGCCCACCCATTTGCCCTGCTTGTGTCCGGCGTCGATGATCATCTTGATGGTGCGGATGATTGCGGGGTTCAGCTCTTGATACATCGAGGTGACGAGGTTGTTCCCACGATCGATCGCCAGCATATATTGAATGAGATCGTTGGTGCCGATGCTGAGGAAGTCCACCTCCTTGGCGATCTCTTCGGCAGTGACTGCCGCGGCCGGGACTTCGATCATCACGCCGATGTTCATCTTCGGGTCAAACGGAACGCCGCGCAGCTTGAGGTCTTCCATTGCGCGCTGAACGTACGCCTTTGCACGACGAACCTCACTCACCTTGCTGACCATAGGGAAGAAGACACGGACGTTTTTCTTCGCGCTTGCGCGGAGAATCGCCCGGAGTTGATCCAGAAACATCTCGGGTCTGTCCAGCGACACGCGAATGCCGCGCCAGCCGAGAAACGGATTCTCTTCTTTCATCGGGTCGGGCGAAAACTTGTCGCCGCCGATATCGAACGTACGAAACATGACGGGATGCGGAAACATGGCTTCAGCCACACGCGTGTACTCCTCCGCTTGCTCGTCCTCCGTCGGGAAGGCCGAGCGTCCCATAAGCTGAGCCTCCGTACGGTACAGCCCGATACCCTGCGAGCCTTGCTGCAGAGCGAACTCGATCTCGTCAACGAACTCCAGATTAGCCGAAAGTTCGATCCGACGATGGTCGAGCGTTTCGGCTGGAAGTCCGGCAATGCCTTCAAGTTTCTTTTCAAATTCCTTAAGGCGCTGATCCTTCTGGTGCAGACGTTCAATCGTTTCGGTTGTGGGATGAACGACGACTGTGCCGGCGAATCCATCAATGGCAATCAGGTCGCCGGACCTGATGAACTTTGTCGCATTGCGCAGCCCTAACACGGCGGGAATCTTGAGCGAACGAGAGAGGAGGGCTGCGTGCGAGGTCAGGCCGCCGGTATCGGTGGCGTACCCCAGCACCTGGTTCCGGCTGAAGATGACCGTGT
>CAZIKE010000063.1:0-2934 GCA_964539775.1 uncultured Chitinophagales bacterium | reverse complement strand
ACGATGATGGATTCGCCCTCGAGTCGCGAGAAGAGTTTCTGATCCTGAATGTTGCGGATGATCCTGTTCATCACATCGTCCACGTCGTGCGCACGCTCTTGCACATACTCGTCCGTTGAGGCGAGCATCATGCGGCGGTACTTGCCGACTTCGTCGAAGACAATGAACTCGGCGTTCTTCAACTCCTCCTTGATGCGCCGTTCGATGGCCTCCATCAGCACAGAGTCATGCAGGATCATAATCTGTGCCTCGAAGATGAGTGCGCTTTGCCGACCGATCTTTTGTTCGGTAAAGGAGAGAATCTTCTTCAGTTCCTTTTCCGAACGCGCCACGGCAGCGCGAAGCCGGTCGATCTCTGTGGTAACATCAGCCGGAGAGATGGAGCGTTGCTGGACTTTCGGAATGTGCTTGCTATAGACGTACGCAGGCCCGATGGAGATGCCGGGGGCTGCGGGCACGCCTTTGAGCACAATCTCGTTATCCTGGACCTCTTCCATTACATTTCCTCGCCGAAGCCGCGTTCGAACAGGTCAACGACGGCTTTCATCGCCTCTTGTTCATCCGGACCGTCGAAGCGTAACCTGAGTTGTGAGCCTTGCTCGGCTGCAAGCGTCATCACACCGATAATGCTTTTGCCGTTGATCTCGTCATTGTCTTTGCAAATGGTAAACTCGGATAGGAACCGGGCGGCGGTTTTGACCAGCTGTGCTGCAGGTCGTGTGTGCATGCCCTGCCGGTTCTTGATGGTGACGGTAACTTCCAGCATCAGAAGCTTCTCTTCACCAACATCTCCGAGAGCCATGTGAGGGTCGAGTATGCGCGAGTCCTCGGCAAAGCTGCAAGCGCGCGCACAGCGTGTTCCGTATCCCGGCGGATGCGCTGCCGGGCGGAATCTAACGCACCGGTGTCCCTAAAGATCGCGGTAATGGTCTTCACATCGTTTACTTGTGACGAGCCAGGGGGCAGTGGTGACCCGCTCTTTCGCGTCATGAGGTTCATCAAGGCCTTGCGCTGGTTGCCGGTTGCGTTCTCAAGTGCTTGGAGAAGAAGATAGGTCTTCTTTCCTTGAAGAATGTCGTGTCCGACAGTCTTCCCGAGATCCGCCTCGTCGGCTACAACATCAAGGAGGTCGTCCTGAAGCTGAAAAGCACGACCGAGCAGCTTGCCGAACCGTCGCAACGCGGCAATATGGCGTTCCGCTCCACTTCCGATGACCGCGCCAAGTTCAGTGGAGGTGGAGATAAGTCTGCCGGTTTTCTTTTCTATCATCTCAAAGTACTCATCCACGGTCACGTCAGTCCGACGCTCAAACTCAATATCCAAAGCCTGACCTTCACACACAGCGATGAACCCTTCGGTGAAAACCTTCAGTATGCGGTGCAGGTGAGGTGTTTTCGTTCGTAACAGATGCCTGTAGGAAAGGCCGAGCAATTCATCGCCGGCGAGCACGGCGTGGTTCACGTTCCACCGTGTGTGCACTGTGGGACGGCCGCGGCGCGTCGGGGCATTGTCCATAATGTCGTCGTGCACAAGGGTGAAGTTGTGCATCAACTCCACGGCAACGGCAGCCTCGAGCGCTTGTGCGGCCTTTCCCCCCACCGCTTCACAGGAGAGGAGAACAAGGACGGAGCGGATGCGCTTCCCACCCGCGGACAGAACATAGCGACATGCGTCGGCAAGGTCTCTCGGATGCTTCTGCTTCATCACGGTACGGAGCCGCCGGTCAACCATGCGACGAAGCATGTCGTAGCGTCGTTGATGATCCTTCACGCGCGCTCCTTTGCAAGACCAGAGATCAGACGGTGAACCAACGGCGCACGGGCCAGTGCGGCAACGGTTGCGCTGCCTGTCAGGAACATTACGCCGCGCAGCTCTTCTTTCCACTGAACAATCAACCTGCGCAATCCTGCTGTGCCGCCCGATGTGAGCGCCTGCAGCATGGGTCGTGCAGCTCCCGCCAGATCGGCACCGAGTGCAATGGCCTTGGCAACATCAAGGCCCGACGCGATGCCGCCCGAGGCGATGAGCGTAAACGGCCGCGCCGGCGACTTCAATTCTGCCACGGCGCGAACAGCTTCAGCAGTGGGAATCCCCCAATCCCAAAACTTCGACGCCACAGCTTTCTCTTTCCGGCGAAGTGTCTCCACGCCCGCCCAGCTCGTTCCGCCTGCGCCGGCAACATCAATGTAGCGCACGCCGGTGTCGAGCAATCGTCGCGCAACGTCCGCCGAAATCCCTGCGCCGATCTCTTTCACGATCACCGGAATCGGAAGATGGTGCACAAGCAGCTCGATGCCTTTCAGCACACCTTTGAAATTCGGGTTGCCTTCGGGCTGAAGAAGCTCTTGCAGCGGGTTGAGATGAACGGCAAAAGCATCCGCGCGGATGAGATCAGCCAGACGGCCGATGGCGGACGCGTCTTTCAACATTGCGACCTCTGCAGCTCCGATGTTCCCGATAATAGGGATCGAAGCGGCAACCTCTCGCACAACGCTGAACGTGCGATGGTACTGCATGTCTTCCAGGGCTTGCCGCTGGCTGCCAACGCCCAGAGCAATGCCCTGCTCCTCACACACCTCGGCAAGGTGCCGGTTGATTCTGAGGGCGTCATGGTATCCACCCGTCATACACGAAACCAACAACGGTGCAGCAAGAGGTTTTCCGAGAAAAAGGGTGGATGGAGAGACGTCCTGATAGTTCAACTCAGGCAGTGCGTTATGAACAAACTCGTAGTATTCGAAGCCCGTCGTCTTTGCCTTAAAGCCCACGTCGCGCGAGAGCGTCAGCGCGACATGCTGCTGCTTGCGTGATGTGGTGGTTCGCGTTCGTCCGGGCATTCGTTGTCATCGGGGTTGAAGTGGATGCAACAGGATTGGCGTGCGGAGAGCGAGGGATTCGAACCCCCAAGCCCTTGCGGGCGCCGGTTTTCAAGAC
>CAZIKE010000062.1:0-21266 GCA_964539775.1 uncultured Chitinophagales bacterium | reverse complement strand
GCACGTGTGAGGTATATGCCATCTGATTCGTCAGCAGCCAGCTCGACCCCACTTGCTCGAAAGCAATCTCCGAGCAACCGCTCGCCTTAGCCACCCAGTCCAGGCGTGTTGAGAGCACAAAGCCGTTGGCTATTCGTGCAGCATACAAGGTTCGAAGCCCAATCGGATCAGTCCACGCTTCTATCGTGTCTCCCATCCACCGTAGAGCAACAAAGTGCCCGTCGAGATGCGACAGGTCGGGCGGTGAGACATCCAGCAGACTCCGCCAATCATCTGTCGTCAGAAACTCGCAGAATCCTTCTCGCAACCGAATGCCTGTGCCAACGACGGCAAAGCCCGAGGAGCCATCCGTTTGGGAAGACGAAGAGGCATGAAAGCGCGTTGTTTGTTCCAATCCTCCTATCGCGACATACAGCGACGTGGTCATAACGGTTTGAAGAGAGGGAGAATGGATGGAGCGAAACCGTTCCTGGTGCTCAGCAGAAAGGTTGTCAGCAGCGGCGGCAAACAGCCAGCTCATCGCGCACTTCTCGGTGAGGAAGGGAGAGCGAGCCATGATTCATACGCCGCTTGCTGAAGCGGCGTCGGCTTCTCCATCTTCGCAACTCGTACCGAAGGAAACGTCGGCAGCCGAAGAACGACATCGAACTCGCGAAGCCTGTCGTCGCGAAACACGGTCAGCTTTGCAGTGTCGCCTTCTTTCATTTCTCTAATGCGGGCTGCCAGATCGCCCGACCGCACTCTGTATCCATTCAGGGCGAGGATCTCGTCGTCGACATCAAGGCCGGCTTCATAGGCAGGTGCACCGGCAACAACACGCGTGACTCGCGTCCTTCCACCCTCATCCACGCTTGTCAGGCCCAGCCACGGCTTCTGTTCCGGCGCCTTGGGTTGCAGCTCCAGTCCAACCGTGGCAAGAGCTTGCTGCCAGGGCAGTGGTTTCGCTCCGTACACATAGGCACTGAAGAACTCAGCAAAACTCCTCTCGGCAATCTCCTCGCACACTGCTTGAAGGTCGGCATTCGTGTATCCTCCCTTTCCCAGCGGGAAGCGGACATACATCGTACGCAGGACGTCATCGAGCGAGCGTCGGTTGTTCGTTGCCTCGCGGATGGTCATATCAAGAAGGAAACTGACGGCAGCGCCGCGGGCGTAGTAATCGGTCTCGAAGTTCACGGCATGCTTTGAGCTTTTCCAGTACCGAATCCACGCGTCGTAGCTTGCCTGTGCAAGCGACTCACGAAGGTTGCCGGGCCGCTCCCTGTCCGCATTGACGGCGTCGGCGAGCTTTCCGAGATACTCAGCCTCTGTCATCAGTCCACACCGAACAAGCAGCAGATCGTCGTAGTACGACGTGGTGCCTTCAGCAACCCAGAGTTCTTCGACATAATTTTCCTTCGTCCAGTCATAAGTCTGAATGCCGGCAGGACGCAGGCGCTTCACGTTCCAAGTATGGAAAAACTCATGCGAGACGAGCCCGAGAAACTTTGTGTACGCACTCGGGTCTCGGAAAACGAAGGCGCGTGCTCCCATGACGCATGAATTCATATGTTCCGTCCCACCGCTCCCGTTCGCCGAGAGCGCAAGGAAGAACACGTAGCGTTCGTACGGTAACCCGCCCCAAAACTCCGCCTGTTTCTTCACGATCGTCGTAATGTCGCCGATAAGCTTGGTTGAATCATAGTTACCCTCGCCGGTGATGCTGAGAACGTGCTCTTTGCCGTCAATCGTAAACAGAAAATCTTTCTGCGTCCCAATCTCCAACGGACAGTCGGCAAGGTGGTCGTAGTTCGGTGCGATGAAAGTGTTCGGGTTCGACGGCACCGCATCAAGTCCGGTGGTCACATGCCACGACCCGTACGGCCGCACGGTGAGCGTCAGAGGATGCCAGCGGTATTTCTCGGAGTACATAAACACCGTCGCGCCGTCGACAAATGCGCGCTCATCATTCAATCCGCGTGTGCGCTGAGCAAATTCGTTCGCAAACAGCTTGTAGCGGACATCAACTTGTGAAGCGCCTT
Organism: uncultured Chitinophagales bacterium; assembly: GCA_964539775.1. GTDB lineage: Bacteria > Bacteroidota > Ignavibacteria > UBA10030 > UBA6906 > CAADGV01. Next base: position 19,245 of record CAZIKE010000062.1, on the reverse strand, counting down.
TTGCTTCGATCGCCCACGTACTTTTGCTTGTCTTCCTCCAATGGAACGGCCTGTTCCGCTCGTCTGTGGCCTCAAATGAGACGACACCACCGGCAGGATCGAGCACAACATACCGACCCGTCCGCCAGACAGGAAGGGAGAGTTCAAGCAATGAGTCGCGCCCGTCAAGGCCTCGGATATGCATCTCAACTTCGAACAGATGCGACGAGGGATTCGACATGCCGAGTGTGTACGAGATGGATGGGGAACCAGCCATTGCAGTCATTGCGCACGTAAGCGTAAGCAGAATGATGCCCGTGAACGTCATGCTATGCCAGTACTCGTCGATGACGGGACGAACGGATGTTGCGGCTGGAACTCAGTATCGAATCTCTTCCAGGAACAAACCGCTTGCAGGGACTGCCATTCCCGCTTTGCGTCGATCCTTGGCAGCCATGATCTCTTGAAAAGCCGACGCCGGAATGTAGCCGCGTCCGATGTCCACCATCGTCCCGACAAGCGCACGTACCATGCCGTGCAGGAATCGGTTCGCCCGGATTTCGTAGATGAGCATGCTCGGCGTCTTCGTCCAGTGCGAGTGGAAGACCGTGCAGCGAAAGTGGGGCACGAGGGCCTCCGATTTGGTAAACGACTCGAAGTCGTGCTCGCCCACGATGTGGTGTGCAACCTCGTTCATCAAGTCGGCATCAAGATCGTACTTCACATACCACTGATACTGCCGCCCGATTGCTGTGGGCTTCAACGCGATGTAGTACTTGTACACACGTTCTTTCGCGTCGAACCGTGCATGAAATTTTTCATCCACGTCTTCGGCGGAGTGCACGTAAATGTCTTCGGGCAACGTTCCGTTGAGCGCCGCAAGGATGGAGCTAACGCCGAGGGTTGAGGAGGTCTTGAAGTTCGCCACCTGTCCCCGCGCGTGCACCCCCGAGTCCGTTCTGCCTGCGCCGATCAGCGTGATCGGCTCCTGCAGAATCTGATCGAGCACATTGGTCATAACATCCTGAACGCTGCGGCCGTTCGTCTGGCTTTGCCAGCCAACGAAATCCGTCCCGTCGTATTCCAGCACAAGCTTGATGTTGCGCATCGCCGGTCAAAATGATTTGGTCACGATAAGACGAATACCATGTGGATTGGTAAGACCTCCCATCACGTCCGCCTGCACATCCAGTGCACCCAACGACTCCCGCAACGCGTTGTTGTGAGAGATGGCCAGCCGTGCAGCATTGATCGCGCTGACGATGTGGTTGACGATAATTGCCGCCACGACAAACTTCCGGTTGTCCAGCACGGTCTCAGCAGAAATGCGCTTCTCTCGAAATGCCGCGCGGTTGGCCTCCGAATCCCATTGCCAGGAGAACCCCGCTTGGGGATCGTACACCCGTTCCGGCGAACGCTCCCGCAGGCGCTTGTCATTGAACTCTTGTGTGTTGAGGAAGTTGCCGACATCGACATAGAACTGATCGTCTTTGCCCGCAGGAGTAAAGCCCGCGTGGATGGCAGCGAACGCCCGTGCATCATCGCGCAGCGAATTACCATACACATGAAATGTCGCATAGGTCAGCCACAACGCTCCCTCGGCAACCACCAGATACTTACCGCCCCCGAAGTCACCCGCATAGTGTTCGCCCAGTCCCGGCACGGCAAGCGAGAGGAGCACAGCAAGCGCCGGGGATTTCTTCTTGGGCCCGGAGTCCTCCGCCTGCAGCGGTAGTACGGTCGGGCGTACCGCCGGTGTCCTTGCTGAAAAGAGATCCTGCCGAATGGCGTCCCTGTTTACCGGACGCGGTTCGTCGGCAAACAGGAAAGAAAAGAAGAACACAGAGAAGGCGAGGGCAAGCTGGACTCGGCGCATGCAGTAACCTTTCGGACGAGCTGGGAAAAACATGAATTAAATTGTAGCAAGATGCTCAGCTCGTCTCCGTAATCTGTCGAACACGTCACTCCAACGTCCCTCGAACACCATCACCGGAACGCTGAGCGTTTCTTCGAGTTGGGGTACCGTCATGTCATCAAGGAAGAGGGCATCATAGTTCAGAATGTCGGGAGGGAGCAGCAGCAGATCGCCCAATCCCTTCCCGCGCAACGTTGATACTAAGCATTTTCCCGAAAGAAGTCCAGCAACTGTCACACTGCGTCCGAAGAGAACGTTCGGCACAACTTCCAGCGCAACATCGAGGCCTGCGATCCGTCGAAGAGCCGGAACGATGAACTCCTCCATGAATCCTGCGGGCAACTCCGCCGTGGCGAGGGTAAGCTTCCTCCGTGCCGGGAGGGTTCGGGGAAACTTCTTCGCCTGGCGATTGAAATCGGAAAGGAACTTCCTCACGATGCCCACGCCATTCTCTGTCTGCGGAAAGCCGTCGTAATAGTCCTCTTCCGGAATTTGCCGTCCGGCAATGATGTGAAACTCATCGGAAGCATACACAAAGGCCCTGCCGATCTCGCTGCGAAACCTTCGCTGCCACGGCTCAAGAATGGCGAGCAGGCTGTTGGCGTAGTCGTGATCGACCTTTTTCAATGCATGCAAGCCAAAGCGATGGTCCGTCAGACCTACGGGAACGACAGCAAGTGAGATGATATGCTTGTGGAATTGGTAGAGATCGAACACCGTTCTCTCCAATGCCGCGCCGTCGTTAATGCCGGGACACAGCACAATCTGCGTGTGCATGTCGATGCCGTTATCGTGAAGGAGCTTGATCTTCTCAAGGATCAAGTCGTCCTTCTTCAAGCCCATCATCTTCTTGCGGATGGCATCGTCGGTAACATGAACGGAGATGTATTGCGGAGAAAGTCGCTGCTGGATGATCCGTCGGAGGATGGCCGGCCCTGCGTTGGTCAGCGTGGTGTAATTACCGTACAGGAACGACAACCGGTAGTCGCCGTCGCGGAAATAGAGCTGATTGCGCAAGCCCTTCGGATTCTGATCGACAAAGCAGAAGATACAATCGTTGCCGCAGGAGAGGATCTTGAAGTCCTCAAAGTCCAGACCGAGCTGTTCGCCTTCGTCCTTCTCGATCTCATAGACAGTAATCTCACCACCGCGAACGATCGTAAGGGAGATGTTCGGGTCAGTTTCGTAGAACCGATAATCTATCGCATCGGTAACACGTTTGCCGTTGATTTCGAGCAGCTCGTCTCCCGCTCGAATGCCAAGCTCTTCCGCGATACTCTGCGGCTCGACGGTCTTGATCTTCATGCGTTCGCCGCCTCTCGGTGCGTGTCCAGCACACGCCCAATGCATCGTTCACCGACGATTTCGGTCAGTTCAGCCTCAACCACTTCGTTTGCCGAGGTTTCATCGGCCGGGAGCGCTACGCGGATATAGTTGTCGGTAAAGCCAAGACGCATACCGTTCTCGACCTCACCTTCCATCAACACGTCAACCCTCCGTCCCATCATCGACCGATAAAATGCCTGTTTCTTCTTCTGGCTGAGGATACGCAACTCTTCGCTTCTCTTGAAGCGTACCTTCGGCTCCACAGGAGAAGCGAACTCGGCGGCAGGGGTGTTCGGACGCTCGGAGTACGTGAACACGTGAAGGTACGATACCGGAAGCTCGGCAAGAAAGAGATGTGTCTCGTTGAAGTGTCTCTCTGTTTCGCCCGGAAAACCGACAATCACATCCACTCCAATGCCGCAATCAGGGATGCGTGTGCGAATGCGATGGATCAACTCCCGATACTGCTGTGCAGTGTACCGTCGGCGCATGAGGCGGAGAATCTCATCAGAACCGCTCTGCAGTGGGATATGAAAATGCTTGCAGAGACTCTTCTCGCGTGCGACAAGTTCGAGAATCTCGTCACTCAGCAAGTTAGGCTCAATGGAGCTGATGCGGACGCGTTCGAGACCATCAACCAGCATCAGTTGCCGTAACAGAGCAAGGAGGCTCGATCCATTCTTCTTGCCGTAGTCCCCCACATTCACGCCGGTCAGCACAACCTCCTTGTAGCCCTGCGTAACAAGTGCTCGAGCCTGTTGGACGCAGGCTTCGATTGACTGACTTCTGCTTGCCCCGCGCGCGAGTGGGATTGTACAAAAACTGCAGTTGTAGTCGCATCCATCCTGCACTTTCAGAAACGCCCGGGTCCTGTCCGTTGCGCTCGTTGAGTAGGCAATGCCGAAGTCCTCTACACTGTCGATCTCCGAAACAAAAACGTGGGGATAACGCTTCTTCTCCAGCGACCCAACGTAGTCGAACATCTGAAACTTTTCCTTTGCTCCCAACACCACATCTACTCCTTCGATGGAGGCGACCTCTTCCGGTTCAAGCTGTGCGTAGCAGCCCGTGACGATCACGAACGGATTACTTCCACGCCGCAGCGCCCGACGAATGATCTGCCGGCACTCACGGTCGGCCCGCTCCGTCACGCTGCACGTGTTGATGAGGTACACATCCGCAGGCTCGTTGAAGTCAACAACTTCGAAGCCCCGCTCGGCAAACTGTTTACCGAGCATGGACGTTTCGGCGTAGTTCAATTTGCATCCGAGGGTATGGAGAGCAACACGCTTCATCGCGACAGCATCAACTTTTCTTTCTCCAACGAGGAATTCACATCCTTGATTCTCTTCTTCATGCTTGTACAAAAACACCTGCCTGATGACCATCGGGCAGGTGTCGTAACGCCGATGCACTGAAGAGTTAGTTCTCAGCCGGGATGGAGGTATCTTCCGCTGCCGGCGTGCCCGTTATTGTTGCCGACTCGCCGATGGTGACCGGGGGCAACTTATGCTTCGCCATGTACTCATCAACGAGATGCGCCTCCTTGTCCTTTAGAGCCTCGACTGCCGAGAGGACAATCTTCTTCGAGTCCTTCTCGAACTCCAACACCTTCAACGGCAGGACGTCGCCGACCTTGAATTTGTCCGCAATGTTCTTGATCTGTGTTTGCGCAAGTTGCGAGACCGGCACGAAGCCATCCACACCAAGCGGCAACTCGACAATCACGCCCTTTTCGATGATGCGGACGATCTTGCCTTCCACTTCCGTCCCCGCCTTGTACATCTCACCGAACCGATCCCACGGATTGTCTTCAATCTGCTTGTGACCGAGCGAGATGCGTCGTTGTTCAACATCGACACCGAGAATCACAACCTCGATTTCGTCTCCTTTCTTCACCACTTCGCCGGGGTGGCGGATCTTCTTCGTCCACGAGAGATCGGAGATGTGGACCAGGCCGTCGACACCCTGCTCCAGCTCCACGAAGACGCCAAAGTTCGTGAGATTGCGGACGATGCCCTTGTGGCGGGAGCCGACGGGATACTTCTGCATGAGCGTCAACCAGGGGTCGGGTTCGAGCTGCTTGATACCGAGCGAAAGTTTCTTGTTCTCTTTGTCGAGAGAGAGGATGACGGCATCCACCATCTGTCCCATGGAGACGACCTGCGACGGATGCTTAATGTGCTGCGTCCAGCTCATCTCGGAGATGTGAATAAGACCTTCGATCCCCTTCTCGATCTCGACGAACGCTCCGTAGTCGGCAAGCGATACGACCTTGCCGACGACTTTTGTGCCGACGGGATACTTCTGCTCGATGTTCTCCCACGGATGCGGCTGAAGTTGCTTGTAGCCGAGTGAGATGCGCTTCTTCTCCTGATCGAAGTCAAGAACAACGACATTGATTTTCTGGTCGAGCTTGACCACCTCGGAAGGATGATTGATGCGACCCCAGGACAGATCGGTAATGTGCACCAGGCCGTCCACGCCGCCAAGGTCCACAAACACGCCAAAGTCGGTGATGGCCTTGACGGTGCCTTCGAGAATCTGCCCTTTTTCCAACGCAGCGATGATTGCCTGACGTTGACCGGACATCTCTTCTTCCACAAGCACCTTGTGGCTGACGACGACATTCTCGGAAGGATGGTTGATCTTCACAACACGAAAATCCAGCGTCTTTCCGATGAAGGCGTCGAAATCCCGGACGGGGCGCACGTCGATTTGCGAACCGGGAAGGAAGGCGTCGATCCCCAAGAGGTCCACCACAATGCCGCCTTTGATGCGACGAACGCAACGGCCTTGCAGCACCTCACCTGTTTCGTATGCTTTGGTCACTCGCTCCCACACACGCATGAAATCGGCACGCTTCCGGGAGAGCACGAGTTGACCATCTTTGTCCTCAACGCTCTCAAGAAACACTTCGATCTCGTCGCCAACCTTCAGCTCATCCTTGTTGGTGAACTCCGTCAGCGGGACAACGCCTTCGGACTTGAACCCGATATCCACCGACACTTCGGTGTCGGTGATGGCAACGATCTTGCCCTTAACAATCTCCCCTTCGCTGATCTTGCCCAACGAGCCTTCGTAGAGTTTCTTGAGATCGTTGTATTCGGCTTCGCCGTATTCACGATCGATCACCAAATCGGTAACGCTGGTTTTTGTGTCAGCCATTCATCCTCCTGTTGTTTAACATAACATCCCGTAGCCGACGGGACATCCTCCCTGCCTTGCGCCGGTTGCACCGTCATCATTATGCAATAGCGAAGACAGCCGAGGGAACATGTTGTGGTTATAGGTTCTGTTTGTTTGTGATGACATTGAGTTCACATTCTGCTGAGATTGCTTCTCCCACCACCGCAGGCTGAGCCACCATTGCTTCGATGGCGTCCTTCACCTTCTCCATCAGCCACTGTGGTGTGCTGGTTGCGCCGCTGATGCCAACCGTTTCGATCCCTTCAAACCACTCTGCCTGCAGCTCCGGCACATCCTCAATGAAGTGCGTTCTCGGGTTTGCCGAACGACAGATATTGTACAGCACTTTGCCGTTGGATGAGTTCCTTCCGGCCACAAAGATCATGAGATCGTTTTGGGCGGCAAACTCCCGCAGCTTCTTGTCCCGCCCGGAAACCTGACCGCAGATCGTATCCTTGGCGTGGAAGTCGATTGCCGCTTCTTCAAATGTCCCGACTTCGAATTCTCCTTGAATTTTTTCCCTCAACACTCTCGCAATCTCGTAAAACGTCGGCTTGTCCATGGTCGTCTGAGAGAAGAGCACCGTCTTGCGCATCGGATTGACCTTCTCGGTTTCCTCTACCGACGTGATGACAATGGCTTCACCGTTGGTATGCCCGACAAGGCCGATCACCTCGGCATGCTCTTTCTTTCCGAAGATGACGATTTGATATCCCTTGTCGTAGAATTTCCGAATCCGTTCCTGCACCTTCGTTACAACCGGACATGTGGCATCGATCAGCTCGATGTTGTGCTTACGCGCCAGAGCGTACGTTGAAGGCGGCTCGCCGTGAGCACGAATTAGGACTTTCTTCCCGCTCAGCCTCTCGAAATCTGCGTGCGCGATGGTTTGCAGTCCCTTCTCCCGCAGACGATTGATCTCCAGGGGATTGTGGATGATGGGACCGAGCGAATACAGTTCAGGGGACTCCTGCATCACTTCTTCGGCCATCTCGATGGTGCGGACAACGCCCCAACAGAATCCTGAGTTCTTGTCGATGGTTACTTTCACGTCGCCTCCTGCAGTGCAGCAATTCTCTCGTTCGCCTTCTGGACCACAAACGCAACCTGCTCATCGATGGTCATGTCTGAGGTGTCGAGCACGATGGCGTCGTCGGCTTTGCGGAGCGGACTTTCTTCGCGGCTCGAATCTTTTTCATCGCGCTCGCGAATCTCCGTGATCAATCTCTCCAGCTCGGTGATGATGCCCTTTGCCTGAAGCTCACGTTGTCTGCGCCGTGCACGCGCTTCGATGCTCGCTACCATAAAGATCTTGAGTTCGGCATCAGGAAACACGACGGTTCCGATATCTCTACCTTCGAGAACCACGCCGCCTTCCTTGCCAAGCCGCCGCTGTTCCTTTACCATCGCCAACCGAACTTCCCGTACCGAACTGACAGAACTGACGGCGGTCGTAACCTCCGGTGCACGGATCTGCTCGGTGACATCTTCGCCGTCGAGCAACACTTTCAAAGAACCGTTGTCGGGCTGAAGCTCGATGCGCGTCGCTTCGGCGAGCGCGGCGATTTTCTTTGAGTAGAATCCGTCCAGCCCGCTGCGCAGAAGCTTCAACGTAAACGCCCGGTACATCGCCCCGGTATCAATGTGCAAGTACCCCAGTCTTGCGGCAACGAGTTTCGCCGTGGTGGATTTCCCCGATGCCGCGGGTCCGTCAATGGCAATGACTAACTTCTTCCTGCTCAAATGAACTCAACTTCCTGAAAGAACCGGGGTCTTAATATAACCAAATCATAAACCGATGGCAACCCGGCGTTGGATAAGAACCGCCCAATGCCTACATTTTTCATGTGGACTCGACCGTCGGATAGCCCAATCATCACAGCTCCCAGCAATGAGAAAACTGAGTCATGACGAGATCGCCGCACAACGGCTCTCCAGAAAGAATGCCAGCGTGGCAGAACGATTTCCCATCTATGGAATGTTGGACAACATTCGAAGTCTCTACAATGTCGGCTCGATGTTTCGGACTTCGGACGGGGCGCTGATTCGGAAGCTGTTCCTCTGTGGCTATACACCCCACCCGCCTCGAAAGGAAATCGAGAAGACAGCCCTCGGTGCGACCGACACAGTTCCGTGGGAGTACTTCAAGTCCACGCAAGATTGCCTTGCTGCCATTCGCAACGAGGGAGCCAAGCTGTGCGTGCTGGAGCATACCACCTCCAGCATTCCGTACACGGCTGTCCGGCGCGAGGACTTCCCGATCTGCCTTGTTGTGGGGAACGAAATCACTGGCGTCTCCTCCGAGGTGATCGCCGCAGCCGATCTGGCAATCGAGATTCCGATGCACGGGACGAAGCAATCACTGAACGCCGCCGTGGCGTACGGCATTGCCCTCTTCGAGCTGGTGAGAATCTGGAAGCAGGAAACCCCCGTTCCCGCATTCACACGCTCAGGGAGTGCGCAAGCGTGAAGTAGTCCCTCTTCTCCAACGTGTGAATCCTCACCACCCCGGCCCGGACTAACGCGACAAGGATGCGCGAGGCTCTACGTTCCGAGATGTTCACCAAGCGTGCAAACTCCGCTACCGTAACCCGCTCGTGTTCTTCGAGATGCCTGAACAATCGTTTTTCGTTTTCCCCAATCTCGATCTTCATGGGTCTTGCATCGGCACGTTCGCCACGCAGAATCTTTACAACCTCCTTGCTTGCCATGACGGTCTTGTCATGCACACGGATGTAGACGCGTGTGGACTCTCCCTCCTGCGCATCACCATTGATGTTGCCCGTGAAGTAATGCGGTTTATCATCGCTTTCCGGAACGTAAGCGACGATCACGTCGCTGCCGTCGAACGGCACGATATCCACGATCGGGTGGATTGCCGGAACGCAGTACACACTCCCGGCTTGTTCGATGAGTTCTACTTCGCTCTTCTCACTCTCGACGCCGACAATAGAGCCGTCGTCATCGACGCCGAACAGAATGTGCCCTCCTTTCGTATTCGCCAAGGCGATAAGTGTCCGCGCAATCTTTTCCGGCGTCGAGACTTTGCGCTTGAATTCGATCTCGAATCCTTCTCCTTCTTCAATCAGGCGTAGAACATCTTTGTAAGTCATTGCAGTCCCCTTTCAATGTCCGTGGAATCTGTTAGCATAGGATCGGACACATTCCCGGTGTCTGCGGGCGGTGGTTCAGGCACTGATGGACTTGATGGTATCTCCTTCGTTTGTTCCTGACTCAGCTCTTCTTCCTCGGGCGGCTCTTCCGCCTCATAGTAGCGTCTGCCTTGCATGCGCTGCAGAACGACGTTCGTTCGGTACACCACCCAGCGAGAGTTATCGGTGGGCTTGTGCTTCAGTGGACTCGGGATTACGGCGGCGAGTCGCATCGCTTGCTCCACAGTGAGTGCGCTGGCAGACCGATGAAAATAGGTTTGTGCCGCCGCTTCGATTCCAAAGATACCCCTCCCCCACTCGATAACATTCAAGTACAATTCCAGGATTCTGTTCTTGTCAAGATATGATTCGAGCAACAGGGTGATGATCCATTCCTTTCCTTTTCGTATCGGATCTTTGGAGGTAGAAAGATAGAGATTCTTAGCCAGCTGTTGTGTAATCGTGCTCGCACCGCGAACTGCCCGCTTCTTCTCCCAATTCTTCTTCAGCGATTCCTTGAATTCGTACCAATCGAACCCGCCATGTTCCCAGAAGGTCCCATCCTCGGCAACAACAACGGCGTTGATGACGTGGCGAGGAATACGCGACAGCGGAACCCATCGCTGGCGTATGGTGAACGGCTTCTCGCTGTTCTTCGCTTCCTCGCGTCGCTGTCTCATCAGGGCCGTCTCCGTCGGGTTTTCGCGTTGCAGGCGCGGGACGCTGAACCACGGAATGGTGAGTACCTCATAGAACAGAAGGATTCCCAGCAGAATCAGAACTGCTTTCAGCTTATGAGTCGAGGCCCATGTGAGCAGACGCCGTCCGTATCCTCTGGTCCCGTTCCTCGCGCGGGACTGCACCGTACTATCCTCTGGCTGACTTTCGTTCACTCTGCGTTCGCCGATTCCTTTCGATGGTCCAGATACTCCTGCAACATCAAGCGCGCTGCCATCGTGTCCACGCGCTCCTTTTCTCGTCGTTTCTTCTTGCCGATGCCGATCTCGATGAGCACCCGGTGTGCCTGCACCGACGAGTAGCTTTCATCCCACGTCGTTACGTCGAGCCTGGTGTGCTTCTTCAACCGTTCGATGAATGCCTCGACCTCACGGGCCTTCTGCCCTTTGCCTCCATCCGCACTGTACGGCATGCCGACGACGATCGCGACCACCTCCTCGCGTGTGATGATAGCCATGAGCTGTTCCATCATGCGCTCGTCGTTGGGCAAGGTGGCGACGCCGCGTGCAATCAGTTGCGTCGGGTCGCTGACGGCAACACCGATGCGTCGCGTTCCGTAGTCAATCCCCAGGATGCGCCCGGCGGTCACTGCTCGAGCCTCTCCGCGCGGGTAATGCCCTTGATTTTTTTGATCCGCTCTAATAGGCGCTGCAGGTGTTCCGTGTCCTTGACGTTGATAACAAAAACCCCCTCGAACATCGAATCCTTCGAGTCCAGATTGACGCTCCTGATGTTCGTGTTCTGATAAGTAGAGATGGCGTGGGTAATGTCGCTCAGCATCCCTGTCCGGTCTTCGCCAACGACGCGCACGCCCGCGACAAACATCGCGCTGCTTTCCGTGGGCCACTGGACATCAACAACCCGGTGGGGATCCATCTTCAGCATCAGTTGAATGTTCTTGCACGAGCGCCGATGGATCTTTACACCTTCGCCCTGTGTTACAAAGCCGACGACGACGTCGCCCGGAATGGGGTTGCAGCATTTCGCATAGCTGTGCAGGTAGTTTTCTTGCGACCCGTTCAGCACGATGCCTGTTGCAATTCCTCTCGCCGTGCTGATGAACTTTTCGAACAATCCTACCACCTTCCCCTCCGGCGTCACGACGGCGGACGCATGCCGCTGGTCTTCCTGCATCAGTTTGATGATCTCGTCAGGATTGAGTTTCTGTTGCTGGATGGCAAGATAGAACCTGCCGACATTTTCGATTTTCTGTCGCGTGAGGAATGCCTGCAACTCATCTTCGTTGATGCTGAGCTTTGCTCTCTTGAGTTTCTTCTCCCAGATTCCCTTGCCCTCCTCAATGGCTTTTCGCTGCTCTTCCTTGATCCAGCGGCGAATGTGGGCTTTTGCCTTGTGAGTGACCGCAAACTTCTCCCAGTCAGGGTTCGGCGTTTGGTTCTTGGACGTGATAATTTCCACCTGGTCGCCGCTGCGCAGTTGCGTGTCGAGCGGAACGATTCTGCTGTTCACCTTGGCTGCGATGCAATGATCTCCCACCTTCGAGTGGATTTCGTACGCGAAATCAATCGGCGTGGCTCCCTGCGGAAGAATCTTCAGATCACCCTTGGGGGTGAAGACATAGATCTCGTCCTGGAAGAGGCTCAGCTTGAAACTCTCCATCACCTGGCCACCTTCTGCCTCGTCCTCCCCCGCGTTTTCGATGAGGTCGCGGATCCAGTTCACCCAGTTGCGAAGTTTTTCGTCGATCTTCTGTGCATCTTCCTTGTACGCCCAGTGCGCGGCAACGCCCCGCTCGGCGATTTCGTGCATGGCTCTGGTCCGAATCTGGACCTCCACCATTTTCCCTTCCGGTCCCAGCACCGTGGTGTGAATGGAGCGGTACCCGTTTTGCTTCGGGAGGGAGATATAGTCCTTGAACCGCTCGGAGTTGGCTGGGTAGATTGCCGAGATAATCCCCAGAACGTTGTAGCAATCTTTCTCGTTCGTCGAGTCAAGGATAATGCGAACGGCATACAAGTCATAGATCTCGTCGAGCGGCTTGTTACGCTTCACCATCTTGTTATAGATGCTGTAGATGTGCTTCGGCCGGGCGCTCAGTTCGTATGTGATATTCTCGGCACGCAACCGCTCTTCAATCGGTCGGGCGAACTCCTTCAGGTAGCGCTCGCGATCGCGGCGCTGCGCTTTCAGGCCACGCGCAATCGCGTCGTATTCTTCCCGCTGAAGCGTTTTGAACGCGAGGTCTTCCATCTCCCATTTGATATTGGCTAGGCCGAACCTGTGCGCGAACGGCGCGTAGACATCCAGCGTCTCGCGAGCAATGCGTCTCTGCCGCTCGGGCGGTAGAAAGTCGATCGTGCGCATGTTATGAAGTCGGTCGGCGAACTTCACCAGCATCACGCGGATGTCGTTCACCATCGAGAGGAGCATCTTACGGTAGTTCTCCGCCTGCGTAGCTTCGATGCTGGTAAAGTTGACGGTGGAGATTTTGGTTGCGCCATCGACAATGTCGGCAATAGTATCGCCGAACTCCGCACGGATGTCTCTGATCTGGTATTCCGTATCCTCAGCGACGTCGTGCAGCAGGGCGGCTGCAACGGAGATGTCATCGAGGGGAATTTCTTTGGCAACGATGCGGGCTACTTCGTAGGGATGCTCGAAGAAGGGTTCGCCGGAGGCGCGTTTGTCGAAGCGGTGGGCATTGAATCCGAACTCAAACGCACGCCTGATCAACGGCTCATCAACCTTGTATAGATGTTTGCGACAGACGAGCAGAAGTTCATCAAGCTTTTCCTTGTACTTTCGATTCGTCATACTCGTCTGCAATCCTGAAGGTCAAGCCACGTTGGGCGCAGAGCTATAACGGTGTCTGCAACACACTCATCGCGTTGGTGTCTTGACTTCTGACCTTCGATTTCTCCTTTCCTACAAAAATATAGGTGGTTGGGAAAGGATTGTCAAGCAGCGGATCGGGCTACTCCGTGCCGAAGATTCTGTCACCGGCATCGCCGAGACCCGGAAGAATATAGCCGTGCGCGTTGAGCCGGCGATCGAGCACGGCGGTGAACATTTTCACATCCGGATGTTCGCGAGCAATCTTGCGCACCCCTTCCGGAGCCGCCAGCAGACTGACGAAGCGAATGCGTCTTGCTCCTTTGTTCTTCAGGAACGTGATTGCCGCAGCGCCGCTTCCGCCGGTGGCAAGCATCGGGTCGAGAAGCAACACGAGACTCTTGTGCAGATTGCGAGGGAACTTCGAGTAGTAGTCCACGGGCTTCAAGGTCTCCTCGTTGCGATACAGACCGACGTGGCCCACTTTTGCCTCGGGAAGAAAATCCAGAAAGCCGTCCACAAGGCCCAGCCCGGCTCGCAGTACGGGAACGATGATGATGTCCTCGGCGAGCGTGTACCCCTTGGTTTTCTCCAAGGGTGTTTCCACGGACTGCACGCGCAGCTTCAGGTCATGCGTGACATGAAACGCCATCACCGATGCCACGCGCCGCAGCGTTGTGCGGAAGAGATGACTGTCGGTATTCCTATTTCGCAGAATCGAAAGGTCACGCTTGATGAGCGGGTGTTCGATGATGATGAGGTTCTTCATGGGACTCCTTGTGCGCGAGAGTGCAAGACGGACCGGCATGCTTATCCCAACGTTTTCCTTAACACGTTGGCGGTAACAAGCACCGGATCCCACAGCGGCGCGAACGGCGGCGAGTACACCAGATCCCACTGCGCAATCTCATCGATCGTGATCTTGTGTTGAATGGCCACCGCAAACGCGTTGGCACGCAGCACCGCGCCATTCTCGCCCACCACGTTCACACCTAAGAGACGACGGGAGCGCCGATCCGCAATGGCGCGAATCCACATTTTCTTACTGCCCGGCATCATCGCAACCTTTGACCAAGCAGTAATCGTCTCGGCTACAACGTCGAAGCCGGCGCTTTGCGCTTCCTCGGAACTCAGGCCCACGCGTGCTACTTCAAGTCCAAACACACGCACGGCAATGGCATGGACTGCACCGCGAAAGACCGCCTTGCCGCCGGCAGCATTTTCGCCGGCAACCCATCCCTGCCTGCTTGCAAGGGTCGCCAGCGGGATGTACGCCATCGCATTGCTGACAAGATTCTTCACCGCACAACAATCGCCAGCCGCGTAGATGTTGTCGAGGTTCGTCTGCTGCCGCTGGTCGGTGAGGATACTGTTCCTCACACCTGTCCGAACACCGGCTCTTGCAGCCAGCTCGGAGTTGGGAACGACGCCAAGTGCGAGAATGACCAGATCCGTCTCGAAGCTCCCCTTGTCGGTTACCACGTGTGCAACACGTTGCTGATGATCGACGACGAAGCCTTGCGTCCTTGCATGAGCGACAAACTGAACTTCGTGTTTTTCCAATTCCGTTCGAATCTGCTCACGCGCCTCGCGCTCAAGTCCGTGCATGGGCAAGCTGTACAGGTGAACAAGCGTCACGTTCAGCCCGCGGGAGCGCAACGCGTCCGCCATTTCCATCCCAATATATCCCCCGCCAATAATCACCGCCTTCCTCGGCTTCTCCTCTGCAAGAAACTTCTCCAACGCAAAGGCCCCTGAAAGCGATTTTATGGTGAAAACGTTCCGCGCATCTTCGCCGGGCACGCCCAGCGTTTTGGGGCGAGAGCCGGTTGCCACGATGAGCCTGTCGAACCGCTCCTCGGACACACCTCCGTTCGTCAAGTCTCTCACCACAATCGTTCTCTTCGTCGGGCGGATTTCTTCGACACGATGAAGGACTCTCACTTCAACGCCCTTCTCTTCCCTCAACCGCTGCGGCGTATAACTGATGAGGCGTTCGGATGGCGCTTCCCCTGCCAGAGCGTACGGAATTTCGCAGATGCCGTAGGAGATGTGCTCCCCCTGCTCGAACAGAACAACCTCACTCTCAGGATTCGTGCGTTTTGCTTTGCTTGCGGCGCTTGGACCCGCCGCCAGACCCCCTATGACCAGGATTCGCCTTGGCATCTATTTGTGTTTGAATGAGAGGATGATGGGGACTCCCGCAAACGTGTAATGCTCGCGAATGCGGTTCTGCAAATACCGACGGTAGTTGTCATCGATGAGTTTCGGCTCGTTGCAAAAAAAAGCAAACACGGGGGGCTTGGCTTTCACCTGTGTAATGAATTTGATTTTGATTTCCTTGCCCGACCTGCTGCGCGGAGGAAAAGCTTTGATTTCTGCGCCAAGGATGTCATTCAATTCGCGTGTGGCAATACGCTTGTTCTGTTCGGCATCGACTTGCTTCGCCACTTCGATCACCTTGTAGATGCGCTGCCGTGTGAGTGCGGAGATGAAGACAATGGGAACAAAGTCGTACATCCGGAGCCTCTCTTTCAAAGCTCGCTCATATTGATGCGCTGTTCGGTCATCCTTTTCGATCACGTCCCACTTGTTTACGGCAACGAGTACGGCGCGCTGACGCTCGATCGCCGATTCGAGGATGCGGAGGTCCTGATGTTCAAGCCCCTGAGACGCATCGAGGAGCACCACGGCAACATCACAGCGCTCGATCGCCTTAAGTGTTCGGATGACGCTGTAAAACTCAACACTTTCTTTGATCCTGCTTCGCTTCCGCAGCCCCGCGGTATCGACGAGCAGAATTTCTTCGCCATAGTATTTCAGGATGGCATCAATGGGATCGCGCGTCGTGCCGGGAACAGCCGTGACGATGTGGCGATCTTCCTGCAGGAGCGCATTCACGAAGGAGGATTTGCCGACGTTCGGTTTGCCGATGACCGCAATCTTCAGGCGAGGGTCAACAGGCTCCTCCGCACTTGTGGTCAGATGCTGCGTAACGATATCAAGCAGGTCGCCCGATTTTCGTCCCTCCAGGGCCGACACGGGAACCGGTTCGCCTAAGCCCAGCCGGTAATACTCGCCAAGTGTCTGCTCCAGTTTCTCGCCGTCGACCTTGTTAACGACCAGAACCACTTTCTTCTCCGACCGACGAAGGATTTCTGCAATAGCGAAATCGGTGGGAAGCAAGCCTGTTTGCGCATCGACAACAAACAGGACCACATCCGCCTCGTCGATGGCAATCTGCGCCTGCTCCCGGATTGCCGATTCGATGACCCCCTCGGCTTCTGGTACGTACCCACCCGTATCGACAAGTGAAAACTGCTTGCCTGCCCATTCGCCCTGTGCATAGTGACGATCGCGCGTCACGCCGGGGACGTCATGCACTATCGCATCCCGACGCCCGATGATCCGATTGAACAGCGTGGATTTCCCAACGTTGGGCCGCCCGACGAGAGCAACTACCGAAGATGACATGGGACTGTCGAGAAATGACCTTGGTGTGCCTTCAAGGTACGAAGAAGGGTGGGGACATTCAAGAAGAGGGCCTCAGCCAGAACTTCAGTCTGCGCGATGCTTACCGCGTGGGATGCGCGTGCGCTTCAACGGCGGTCAGACTCGCGGGAGGTGCCTGAAGAGCGCACCTCTCGCCTACAGGAACACAGGGTGGTTAACGACCGAAAACAGATGAATGGCCGACAGTGCTTCGTTCAGTCGCTCGAAGCCTGCAGACTTGGAGATGTAGGCCGATGCTCCAAGCTCGTATGCCTGGGTGATATCCTCTTCCCGATCGGAAGAACTGAGAACAACAACAGCGATCTGCTTGAGGCGTTTATCCTCCTTGATCGCTTTGAGGACTTCACGCCCGCTGATGCGTGGAATGTTGAGATCCAGCAGCACAAGGTTGGGACGCGGATTGGCTATCGGATCGGCAAATTGATTTCGGTTGTACAGGTAATCGAGCGCCTCCTGTCCGTCGCGCACAACGTAGACCTCTCCCGGAACGTTGTTATGGCGAAGGAGGTATTTCGTGAGACGCAAGTGTTCAAAATTATCTTCTACCAGCAGGATCTTCATACAGGTCACCGACTCATTAGCATAAGGAAAACAAGGCATGACCATAATAGAACTTCGTGATGAGGGTGCCCGTGATGATAACCACAGATTGCAAACGGTTACAAAGAGAGGTAAACTGTACGATGAACCACTTATCGCGCAGGCGTTTCCTCGCCGAGATGTTCCAACATCCACCGACGAAGCTCCCCGCTGATCGCATGCTGCGATTCCACACGCGCCTCCGGTGGACCGAGAGGCTTGCCAAAAATGATCTCGATCTCCCCGGGTTTGATGCGCCAATCTCCTTTCCTGTTGATGGCGTAGAGGCCTTTACAACACATCGGCAAAATGCGGACGCCTGCCTCCGCAGCAGTCTTGAACGGCCCGCGCTTGAATGGCTGCAAGCGTCCATCCGGCGTGCGCGTTCCTTCCGGCAGCACGAGCACGGACGTCCTCTCCTCGCGCAGCACGCGTGCCACCTCGTTCATGCTTGCGATGGCCTTCACGACATTCTCGCGGTCGACCTCGATCTGTCCGATTGCACGCATGAACTGTCCCCAAATCGGAATCCTGAAGTTCTCCTTCTTCTCCAGCCCGCGAAGAAGATAGGGATAGTATCCCTGGTAGATGAAGGGCTCAAGCATATTCACATGGTTCGGTGTGACGATGTACGGTTCGTGTGGATCGATGTGTTCCAGGCCGGCTATTTTCTTCACGCGCACACCCGCTGCGTGTAAAAAGAGACGTGCCGCACGACGGAGAAGCCCGTCATACACCTGTTTCTTGAACAAAAGCGAGAGCGGGAGAAAGACGATGAAAATGCCGATCAGGACTGCAAGACAGCGACAGGCAATGAAGATTGCCCGGATGGTTTCGCCCGTCGTAAAGTGCCAGTCATTGCCGCTGTGTACCTGGTTCATGCTGCTTCGTTCTGCCGACTCCATTGCAAAGGAGATGCTTGCGATTGGGAAGACTATCTTGTTAATTGATTGCGGACTCTCCTCACCACATCGTCGAGAGGAACAAAATGATTCTCCGCATTCACCCCGTCAATCCCGAGCCACGACACATTGCCCGTGCTACCGAGGTCCTCAAGGCGGGTGGAGTGATCATCTATCCCACCGACACTGTCTACGGTCTGGGATGCAGCATCAACGACAAGAATGCGATCGAGAAGGTATACCTCATCAAACGCCAGCGGCAGAACAAACCATTCAGCTTTGTGTGCGCCGACCTCACACATATCAGCGAGTACGCCCACGTCAGCAATGCCGCCTTCAAGTTGATGAAACGACTGATCCCCGGCCCGTACACCTTCATCCTCCCCGCGGCGCGCATGAAACATCTTCCGAAGATTCTTGTTTCAAAGCGCCGAACGGTGGGCATCAGAGTTCCCGATAGCCCTATCACGCTGGCGCTGGTGCACTCCCTCGGCCATCCTATTCTGAGCACAAGCGTGACAACGGATGACGAGCAGCTTCTGCACAACCCCGATGACATCGTGCAGCACTTTCGCAACCGCGTCGAGCTGATTATCGACGGCGGTCCCCTGGTCTCGGATCCCTCGACCGTGATTGACCTGACCACCGACACCCCGACCATTGTCAGAGCGGGCGCCGGACCGACGGACGTCCTCTGAGCCTTCCCGCGCTTTCATACGTTCTGCGGATCCACACCCGCAGCTTCAGTGCACACGAAAGAAAAGGTCGGCTCTGAGCCGACCTTGTTTTCTTGGCAGACCGAGAAGAGACTTCAATACTTGTACGCTTGACTCAACCAATGCGGAATCGGGCGGGTACCCGGGACCTGCACACCGGTTATGTAGAAGTCCTCGGCCGTATTTCCCGTGTCATACGCACCATTGTATCGGGCGATCGATTGAAACTCGGGGATGGCTCCAATCGATCGACAATTGGGAAATGGATCCGATCCGCCGGTATACACAAAGTTTCCATATCGGACAACATCAATCACCCGGCCCAGCGAGTCCTGTGGGGTGTAGCGCTTGAGGAGAATCTGGTCGGTTGTCTCAAGTTGGAAGTCAATGACCAATTGGAGTACCGTGTCGGGTCGCGTCGTGTCGGGGTTCGCAAAGAGCCG
>CAZIKE010000061.1:0-21291 GCA_964539775.1 uncultured Chitinophagales bacterium | reverse complement strand
GCCTCCGGCGTGTACTTCTATCGCCTCGAAGCTGGAAAGTTCTCCGAGACGAAGAAGATGCTGCTGATGAAATAGTATCACATGCAGATGGACTCCACGTGACGATGCAACAACGTACGTGGAGTCCATCTATACGGCCGTTGACTAGCTACCCATCGCACGGTGGGTAGCTTGTTTTTTTGGTGATGAGAATGTCCGATGAATCTTGCGCTGATGCCCACGGCGAGGTGTGACAACAAGAAATCTCGCGCGCAGGGCAGCTTCTGGGTGCTCAACCCCTCACAATGCAAACCACTTCCCGAGTAAGATGCGAGGGTGAGAACGATCACGAACGGTTTGAAACCCTTTCCTATTATGAGGGTGCATATCGTCCTTTGTCTCACAACAATGGGGTTCCCATGCAAGGCCGGATTTCCTCCAAGGGGGTGGCAGTTCTTGCCGTCGTGTTCGTCTCTTTGTTGCTTAATAGGGCACAAGAAGAAAAACCTAACCACAGGGTCCAGGAGAGGCGTGACGCGAAGACACGGTTTGAGCACATCGAAGATCGTGCGCGCTTCGAATTCAATCGGCTCAGGGATCCTCGCACCGGAAAAGTTCCGCGCGGAATTCGACAAGCCGAATTTGCCTTTGCAAATCGGCTGCCAACAAGGGAGCAGATGTCCGACAACCCCAATAATCTGAACGTGTACACGACACTAGGCCCCACCAACTTGGGTGGAAGAACTCGCGCCTTCGGGTTTGATAAGAGGAATGCTAACATCAGACTTGCTGGTGGTGTTAGCACGGGCATGTTTAGAACGACAAATGGAGGAGTCAGTTGGACCGATGTTACACCTTCGGGGGAGATTCACAACGTGACTTGCCTTGCACAGGATCCTCGCTCCAGTTTCGAGGATACGTGGTATTACGGAACCGGTGAGGCGCTGGGTAATTCGGCAAGCCTTGCTGCGTTTTATTACGGCAACGGTATTTACAAATCTACCGACAATGGGGCTTCATGGAGCCTTCTGGCCAACACAGCTTCAGGTGGGTTGGAGGACTTCGACAATCCGTTTGACTTTGTCCACCGCATTGCCGTTGATCCCACGAACGGTTATGTATATGCGGCCGTGCAGCGGGCCGTGTACCGTTCGACGAATGGCGGTACAGCGTGGGCGCCGGTATTGGGAGAGTTTGCCGGTACCACTAGTAGCGGCGTGACGGATGTCGTCGTGACTTCAACCGGTAGATTGTATGCAGCCTTCGCGGGCACAGCGGGCTCCACGACAGCTGGCGGTCTTCCGCCGAGCACTCCGCTCGACGGCGTCTGGACTTCAACCAGCGGAGCTGCAGGCACGTGGACAAAGATTGCAGGGTCGGGATCTGCCACAACCCCGCCAGGCTGGCGGGCAGCAAATGCGTATGGGAGGGTGGTTCTTGCAGTTGCTCCGTCGAACAATGATGTGCTGTACATTCTGTATGATAACATGACCGAGAGTAACTGTAGCGGCACGCCTGCCCCGGAGGCAGACTTTTTCAAGTGGACCCAATCATTGACCAGTGGCGTGAACAGAAGCGCCAATCTCCCCGACGAGCCAGGATGCAATAACGGGAATGATCCGTTTGCCGTTCAAGGTGGATACGACCTCAGCATTGCAGTTAAACCCAACGACGAAAATTTTGTGGTGATTGGTGGAACAAACGCGTATCGCTCCACCGACGGTTTTGCCACGACAGCAAACACCACGCGCATTGGCGGTTACGACAATCCCAACAGCGCTCAGCCATACCCGGACCACCATCCTGATATTCATGCACTGGTGTTCAACCCATCCAACTCGGCAATGCTTGTCTGTGGAAGCGATGGTGGAATCCATGAAGCAGACGTAACGGCAACCCCCGTCGTATGGACAAGTCTGAACAACAGTTACGTTACCTACCAGTACTATTATGTTACCCTATCCCCCGATGCAGGATCGACGAACTTCTTGGGTGGACTTCAGGATAACGGTACCGCATACTCTACCGGCGCAACATCGCATACGGAGGTATTCAGCGGCGATGGTGCATCGGTGGGAATTTCCACAGGAAACGTGTATCACTATGTCAGTGCACAAAATGGAGTCATCTTTCGTCGCAATTCAACTGACCCTCCTCATGCCGGTACTGATATCAAGCCCACAGGATCTGGCGCCGGCGTCTTCGTTACCATTTTCTATCTGAACCCGGACAATACCGAGCATCTGTACTACGTCAGCGGCAAGAAACTGTACAGAACCACCAGCGCTTCCACGGTGGGTCCCGGGACATGGACTCTGATGAGTGCATTTGAATCAACACTTTCCGACAACATCAGTGTCCTGCGAACCTCACGAGGAACATACGCAGCGAGCCACAAACTCTACGTTGGCACTGCCGATGGAAAAGTGTACCGACTGAACGATCCGGCAAATGCACCGGCGGGTACTGTACCAATAGATATTACTGGTGCTGCATTTCCATCTGGAGCTTACGTCAGCGATATTTCTGTTGACCCTGCTGACGATACGAAAGTCCTTGTGACGTTCTCCAACTATGGCGTTGCCAGTATATGGTACACGGATGATGCCTCTGTTGCCTCGCCAACGTGGTCGAACGTTGAGGGGAATCTCACACTTCCCTCCGTTCAGTCATGTATGATCGTGCGGCGTACAGGCCATCCGACCGAATACTATGTTGGAACAACGGTCGGCCTTTACAGCACAACCTCTCTCACTGGCGGCTCCACAACATGGGTGATGGAGGGGTCCACGGTCGTCAAGAAGGCTGTGGTCCGGTCCCTCGCCTACCGCCCGATTGATAATCGTCTGTTGGTAGGCACGCACGGCAATGGCATGTTCCAGACCTCCATCCCCAATCCCTTGCCTGTGCAGCTCGGATCGCTTAGCTATACTCTTCTTCAGAACAATTCCGTACGACTTGACTGGATGACCAT
This sequence comes from uncultured Chitinophagales bacterium, assembly GCA_964539775.1. GTDB lineage: Bacteria > Bacteroidota > Ignavibacteria > UBA10030 > UBA6906 > CAADGV01. Next base: position 18,338 of record CAZIKE010000061.1, on the reverse strand, counting down.
TAGCGAGATCAACAACTTTGGCTTCTACGTGCAGAAACGCAGGGTGGGTTTGCAGGAATGGTTCGAGCTACCAAATTCCTTCGTTCCTGGACACGGTACGACTAATGTGCCCCAGTACTATAGCTTCACGGACAGCGTCCCGCTAACAGCATCAACCCAGTATCGTCTGAAGCAAGTGGACCTGGATGGAACGATCAATTTTAGCGCTCCGGTTCAAGTGGACCTCCCGACGACTGTGGCCGAAGTTCTTCCGAGAGATTTTGGGCTGCAGCAGAACTATCCAAACCCGTTCAATCCGGCAACAACCATTGCCTTCTCATTGCCACAGCAGGAAACCGTGACGCTGCAGGTCTTCGACGTGCTTGGCCGGCTTGTTACAACGTTGATTGACGGGAAGACCTTAAGCCCCGGCACCCATAAGGTTGTGTGGAACGGCAAAGACCGCGATAACCGACAGGCAACAAGTGGTGTCTATCTCTACAGACTTCGTACAACTTCCTTCGTCGCCACGAAGAAGATGGTGATGGCGAAATAGCCGCCGTCAGCTCCATGGCTTTTCACTAGCTACCCATCGCACGGTGGGTAGCTTGTTTTTTTTGGTGATGAGAATGTCCGATGAATCTCGCGCTGGTGTTTACGGCGAGGTGTGATAACAAGAAATCTCGCGCGCGATTGTATTCCCTCACGGGCAAACCAACTTCCCAATCGCCGGGTGATTACTTTGTGATTGATGAGCCGAACATCGCGGCGATCAAGAAGACCAACTGAAAGCTCAGCACCCCGAACCGCTCAATCGGAAAGTCTATTGCAGGCATGGCTGAGAGAGCTTAGGAACCAACCTCCATTGGAGCGTCGGAACCAGAGAGAACAGAATCAAGGTTCTTCCTGAAAGCCTTGGGATCGATGGCGGGAAATTTGTACAGGGAGGGAGCGATTGCTTCGAACAGTTCCCTCAGCCGTTCCGGTTCGATGAGATTGCGATGAAGCATTTCCTTGACGTCGTGGATGTCGCGTTCATGAAAACGCTCAATCTTCGAAAGTGCCTGAGCATAAAAGTCGTAGTGGAAGAACGAGACCTTTCCAAGCTGCGTGATGAACTTGCTCCGCCCCTCCCATCCCGGTGGCTCGGGGATGAAATCTGAGGGCGACGCAAGCTCAACATTGATATTTATCTTCTCCTTGAGAGCCGGTAGGGCGCGTAATGCATGGTCGTCCTCAGGCACTATCTGCATGTCAATATCAACCGTAGCCTCGCGCCAGCCAACAAGGACAGCCGTGGCCCCACCGGTGAGATACACCCTGATGGATTTGTCGGCAGCGTTGGCAAGCGCGCTCATGAATCGCTCCAGGCGTTCACGGTTTACTTTCTGACGCATTCGGCTGCTCGCTCGAAGCTAACAAGCATACGGATGAGAGCGTTGTAACGGGAATGAGCCGAGTCGGAGTCCTCGTGCGCGAGAAGATCGTACAGCGCGTGTTCGGGATCATCGGCCAGACGTCGGACAGGGAGCCCAATGTTTCTCAGACGTGAAGCTCCAACCTGGACGAGCAACGATGGAACTGTCATAGCGCCTGCTTCAAGATCGGTTAGACCTCGACGCACAAGGTCTCCACCCGGCAACGAGTCGAATAACTCGTCCCATCCTGCAGTCTCAGCGGCCTCGGTTGTTTGCTCTTGATGTTTCATCATGCGGCAATATAATGAACAACGTGGACACAGACAACGTGAAGTCGCTACCTCCTCCCCTGCAACTGCTCCAGCAGCTCGCGTGCATCTGCGTAGTCTGGTTGAATTGCCAGGGCGCGTTCGAGTTGGTGTCGTGCCTCGGCGAGGTTGCCGAGTTTCGCGTACGCTACGGCAAGCAGATAGCGCCCTGAGGCTTGTCCCTGCAGCGTCAGCTTGTCGTAGAAACGATCGTTGACTGCGAATGCGAGTTGAAGGTGTTCCAGTGCGGAGTCGGGCTTTTCTTCTTCGAGGTAGCGCCAGCCGAGCTTCATGCGAGCAAAGGGGTTATCCTCCACGTTCAGGCAGTGCCGGTAAGCGGCCTTTGCTTCGGCCATCCTGCCTTCGCGAGCGTAGTAGTCCGCAATGCGCAGCAGCGGGTTGTACGAAAACGGAATGACTTTCGAGACGGCCATGCATTCATTGCGCGCGCGGTCGAACTCTCCGGCAGCGGCGTACGCCTCTGCAAGCGCATAGCGTGCATCCGACCAGGCGATGCGTCCCTGCACGTACCGATAAGCCATCTCCTCCACAGGATTCGTTGGAGTGAACGCGAACGGTTGCTCGATCTTCTGGAACGGCCACTTCCGCATCAGCAAGGCAATCTTGAGTCGTCCCACCGTGCTATCGAACGCAGAGGCGGTCGAAAGCCTCATGTACTCGGCATCAGGGAGATCACGATCGAGTCGCCATTCGCTACGCGGGACAAGTAGTCCGTTCTCCACGATGGTCGAACACCACGTCTTTGCCATCAGAAAGTAGCCGTTGATGTTGGGATGAAGATGTTCGAGGATGAGTTCGTTGCCCGGAATGCCGTTGGGTGAATTTGCAGCGAACGCCGAATCGACACGCGCAACCACGACTCCGCGCTCGGCGCACAACCGAAGCAAATCATCCTGAAACTCCTCCGTCATCCGAAACCGCAGTGCATCCAGGTCCTTCGCCCTGAGAAATGCGTTCCGTGCTTCCGAATAGTTTCTCAAGTCGTAGAGTATGCGGCCAAGCTTATAGAACCCTTCGGCGTTAGAGCTGTCGAGCGCCAGTGCCTCCCGGTAGCGATCTGCGGCAGCAGCGAAGTTACCCATCAGTGCGAGTGTGTCCGCCCCGTCCACCAATCGCCGCCACTGTGCCCTGGCAGCTTCATCGCTCGACTCGCCGAAAACAGACTCGAAGGGCGGGTGATCCTTCAGATTGCTGACAAGCGTGCTGACAATGATCGGAATGCCTCGCTGCTGAGCAGCACCGATGATGCGTTCGAGATTCTCACGGTAGGTTGCCCGCGCCTGGTCGTACAAAGGACTCCCATAGGCAATGGTCGGCTCACCGACCATCTGTCCCATCAGCGTCGCATCTGCTGTTGGAACCGACGGTGGGGAAGCCAGCCTTCGTACGGCGGAAACCGCATCGCGGAGCAAGAGAAACGTCCTGAATCTCATCAGATCCAACGTGAGTCGGGTGAGCGTTGTACTTCCGGCCATTGCGATGCGTGAACCTGCTCCGTAGGCACCGTAAAACTCATTGTGCCCGACGTAGAGAACGAACAGGTCCGGCTCGTAGTCAACCAGCTCTTTGATGAAATCCAACACAACAAAACTTCCGACAGCCGAAAGGCCAACGTTGATGACCTCGACGTTGTACTGCGGAAGCAACGTTTGAAGCCGGTCGCGCAAGAAGCCTGGCGCCGTGGTGTTGAACTCGTACGGAAATCCAGCCATTGTGGACTCGCCGAGACAGAAGATACGCTTGGTGTTCTTGCCCTTCACGATCTCGAACACGTCGTCGGCAGGTTCGGGAATAATGGTACCGGCGTGCGCAAAATACCTGCGCGCCACCGAACGATTGATGGAGAAGAAAGTCTTATCGCCCACCCGTCGCTGGATGACAAGTCGCAGGTCACCACCGTATTGCACTACGCGGAGCGAGATCTCGAGAAGAGCAAGCAAGAGGAACGGAAAGAGCATCGTGACAAGGAAGAAGATACGCCTGCGCCGAGGCGAGATTTCTTCCTGTGATGGGCGATGCTGTTGCGATACTCGTTGCGCAGACATGCTCACTGCCTCGCGGACTGGAGACGATCGAGAAGCCGGCGTGCTTCGGCAAAGTCGGGCTTGAGGTAGAGAACGGCTTCGAGTTGATCGATAGCTTGTTCTTTCTTGCCATCCCGCAGGTAGGCTTGGGCAAGTAGAAAGCCCGACTCGATTCGCTCTTGCTGGCTCCCGGCAAGTCGGGCAGCTTTTTCGAAGAACCCGATAGCCACCTGGGCATCGAGCGCAAGCATTCCAAGCGTGCGATAGGCAAAGTACGTCTCCTGCACCTCGAGTGAACGAACGAGAATGCTTGCTGCTTCCATGTTCTTGTTCTGGTACAGATACACCTGCCCCAGGAGCAGATACGCCGAGACGTTGTAGGGTATCTGGTTGATGAGAGCTTTGTACTCTCGCTCGACCGATACGTAGTCCTTGCGGCGTGCGTAGTGCTCCGCAGCGGTGACATGACCCTGTTCCCAGGTGATAAGCCCTCTCACCATCTGTTCGGCAATGACGCCGATGGTGTCCTTCGGGTCCACGTCGGGCACAGCGAGCGGATCGGATCGAAACGGCCAATCCGATGTCAGCAGTTGAATGCGGCGGTGTGCGCAACGTTCATCAAGTTCGGTCATCGCTCGTTCGTTCCACATGCGTTCGTCGTCGAGATTGTCACGGCGGTTCCATTCGTCGTCCGTATGCACGATGAGCTTCCGCCAGTGCATCTTCCAGGCATATTCTTTTGCGATGAGGAAATACCCGCGCGCATTCGGGTGAAGATGCTCAAGAATCAATCCGTTACCAACAAGCGAATCGGGGGCGTTGGCCTTGAACTTCCGCTCGATGTCCACAAACGTAATGAGCCTATCGTCATCCATGCGTCGCAGCAGCTCATTGAAGTCGCTGCTGGCACGAAAACGCAGCATGTCGTAGTCGCGTGCCTTGATATAGTGCCGAAGGGCCTCCTGCTTTCGTCCTAGCGTATCGAGGCAGCGCGCAAGCGAGAAGTTAGCGTCGGCATGAAGCGAGTCGAACCGCAATGCTGCTTCGAACTCCGCGCGCGCCTCCTCAAACCGAACGTTGGCCAAAAGCTGCTTCCCTTGTGCATAATGTCGTTGAAACTCCCCGTGTAACGTTGCTCCTTCCGGCGTCGAAACGAACGGCGGCTGATCGCGCAGGTTGGAAACCTGTGCGCCGAGAAACAGCGGCACACGATGCCGCCGGCATAAGTCGGCAAGTTCTTCGAGGTTGGCCTTGTAGATTTCGTATCCCTTCCAGTACAACTCGCTTCCGTAGGGAATATACTGACCGCGAGCAAGCCGTTCCATCATCGTTCCGGCGCTGGCGGACTCATCGCGGCTTGCAAGGAGAGCAGTTATGCTTAGGTACACATCACGAAGCAGTTGGAACGTGCGGAAGTGAACAAGTCGGAGGTAGAGCTTTGTAAGCCAGCGCGAGCCTAATACTGATTCCCGCGACGCAACGCCGAGCGCACCGTAGAACTCATTGTGCCCGTCGTACACAATCAGCAGGTCGGGCTGAAAGTCCATCACCTCACGAGCCATGTCCAGCACGGTGAAGCTGTTCGTTGCCGTCATGCCTAGGTTCACAACCTCGATCCTCCATTCGGGGAACATGGCCTTCAAGCGGTCACGTAGAAATGTCGAGAACGACCCAACGAAGCTGTAAGGGAATCCCGCCGTGGTCGAGCCGCCGAGACAGAAGATGCGAAATGTACTGCCGGGCTTCGGCATCTGGAAATGATCGAGTGAGATGTTAGGAGTGAAATCCACCCGAGCGAAGTACCGTTTCTTGACCTCCGGGTTCACGAAGAAGTATTGCGCTCCATTGATGGTCTCGGTCGTGAAGAGCGAGAGATCACTGCCGTAGCGTGCAAGCCTGAGTGTGAACTCTGCCAGCACGAAGAGAATGATTGGAAAGGAAAGCGTGAGGAGAAGAAACGCGCGCCGTTTTGTTTTCGATAGCTCGCGGATTGTAAAGTCCTTGTACCGATTCACGGAAGTCGAGTTGATGAAGAGACGACTGTTCAATATAGAATGTTCGCGGTGAAAACCCAAATGCTGGGATCCAAAACATCTTACGCCATACAGAGTTAGGGAGTTTTTCGCTTGATTCTCTGATGAAAACTCGCGTTCTTCTGGAAGCGCTTCCAGAGAATAGCTGTGCAAGGTACGCAGGTGCATGATCTTTTTATCTCCCCCTCAATTTCGCGTATGAGAGTTTCCGTTAGCGAAAAGGACCGTGTTGAAGAACTCCTCCTCGTGCCCGAGTGGGTGAGGGATGCAGTTTTCTATCAGATCTTTCCCGACCGCTTTGCGAACGGTGACCCTACGAACGATCCACCGAACATCGAGCCGTGGGGCGCCGCACCTACTCCGCGTAACTATTTCGGCGGCGACTTGCAGGGCATCATCAACCATCTCGATTACATCTCCTCGCTTGGCGTCAACTGCCTCTACCTCAACCCCATCTTCTGGTCCTCCAGCAATCACAAGTACCACGCACGAGATTATCTCAAGATTGACCCTCACTTCGGCGATGAGAAAGTTTTCAAACGACTCGTAGATGAATGTCATGCACGCGGCATTCGCCTCATTCTCGACGGCGTGTTCAACCATACCGGCGTGGACTTCTTCGCGTTTGAGGATGTAAAGAGAAATGGAAAGAAGTCGCGGTACGCGAAGTGGTTCAATATTTACAGCTTTCCCGTCTCATCCCCGCGCAAACCGAACTATGAATGCTGGTGGAACCTCGGCGACTTGCCGAAGCTGATGGTACATATTCCTGAAGTACGGGAATATCTCTTCATGGTAACTGAACACTGGATGAAGTTCGGGATTGATGGTTGGCGGCTCGATGTGCCGAACGAAATCCCCCATTCCTTCTGGATCGAGTGGCGCAAGCTCGTCAAGCGATTGAATCCCGAGGCGTACATTGTCGGAGAAATCTGGGATGACGGCTCACCGTGGCTTCAGGGTGATCAGTTCGACGGCGTGATGAACTATCGTTTTCGTAAAGCATGTGTCGAGTTCTTTGCTCGGCGTACAATGAAGGTTTCGGAGTTCGATTGGTCGCTCGCCGTCACCCGTTCTCTCTACCCTGACCGGGTCAACTACGTTCTGCAAAATCTTCTCGGCAGTCACGACACGGAGCGCTTCCTTATGCTATGCAACGGCAACAAGGCAGCGATGAAACTTGCCTGGCTGTTTCAGATGACCTACATCGGCGCGCCGATGGTGTACTACGGAGATGAAGTGGGCATGATGGGCGGCAAAGACCCCGGCTGTCGCGGGACGATGATCTGGGACGAGGACAAACAGGACAAGGAGTTGCTGGGGACGATGAAACGGTTGATTGCAATTCGCAATGCCCATTCCGTCTTCCGGCAAGGCGCATTTGAAACGTGCATCGTTGATGATGATAGACATCTGTACGGGTACTGGAGAAAGAACACCGATGGGCAATCCGCTGCACTGGTAGTGCTGAACAACTCACTGCAAACACATCGTGTGGACGTTTCGGAGATCGAACAATTTTCCTCTTACTCCTGGAACCGCGTGTGGCCCCAGCATACCGACCGCAGAGCGGAGGGCGAACTTCCGGGCCTCACAGGCCTGGTGCTTGTTGGCGAGCGGCGGCCTTGAGAACTGAAAACGCAATGAACACGAAAAGGAGACGACAATGATGAAATCAATCCTCTTGTTTGCCGCACTGCTCAGCGCAGCGCCTATGCTTGCGCAGGACAGCGTTGACGTTACATTTCGCTACAACGTTCAGGGTTTTCCCACCGGCGTGTCGGTACCCGGGCAGTTCAACAACTGGAGCACGACAGCGTGGCCGATGACATATCGTGGCGGCACGCTGTGGACCCGCGACGCCCGCCTTGCCATCGGCGGCGCGCCGGCTCCGATTCCAGGTGCGTACCAGTACAAGTTCTATTACAACGGGGTTACCGTATGGCCCAACGATCCGCTGAACCATCACGTCAATCCATCCGACAACGACAATTCGTTCATCATCGTCAAAGACCCGACCATCTATCACTTCCTTCCGAACCAAAGAACCGGCTCCGTCAGCACCAACCATCCGACGATTACGGCATATATCTTTCCCCGCGTTGGAACGACATTCGACACCTCGCAGCTTGCACTCACGATTGATGGCACGACGATCACCGGCATCGGCTGGTCGTACAACTTCAGTACAAAGCAGATGAGCTACACCGTTCCGAGTCCGATGGCGAATGGCCAGCACACGGTGATTCTGCGTGCCGGCAACACGCTTGATACGGTGAGTTTTCTGGTGCAGGTCGGGGGGCCGCCGATTGCTCCCATGCCCGCATACGCGAAACATGGTGTCACGTTGCCCACTGCCGCCTCGAATGATTCCACCACCTTCAGACTTCGTGTCGGAGGAACAACATTCGTTGCCTTGCGCATTGCTCCTGTTGGTCAGCCGGTGGCTGGAGTCCAGCCGGTCTTCATGCGGAAAAATCCAACCACCGACGATTGGTGGCTGAACGTGTCCCTGCCGCCGGGAACATACGAGTACCAGTACCAAACGGCGAGCGGGCCCCTGTTCAACGATCCGTGGGGGCGATACAACGGCACGTACGGAACACGCTTCACCATCGGTCCCGAAGGGCTGACGGCCGATGATTACGTGTGGCGTTCCACCAACTATCAGCGACCTCCGCTGAACAAGCTGGTGATCTATGAGCTGCACATCGGAGAATTTGCGGGCGGATACTATGGACTCGGTGGTGGGCAAGCGGGCTTCACGCATCTGACAACGTTGCTGCCGTACCTTGACTCGCTCGGCATCAATGCTGTGGAGCTGATGCCGATTACCGACTATGGACTCATAGGCCGCTCGGGCCACTCGTGGGGATACGACATTGCTCATCTGTTTGCACTGGAGCCAGCCTACGGCACGCCGCGGGAATTCAAGGCGTTCGTGGATTCGGCACACGCTCGCGGCATTGCCGTCATTCTTGACGTTGTCTTCAACCATCTCAACGATACAGGCCCGCTCTGGCAGATGCAGCCGGATACGTCCAGTCCGTACTTCAAGGACTGCAACGATCGTCGCTTCAACGAAGACGATCTCTGTTTCTTCCGCGACCTCGATCACTGGACACCCGAGACGCAGGAACTGGTATACACGGCTCTGAAGATGTGGATTGATGAGTACCGCGTGGACGGATTCCGCTACGACTACACCCAGGGCATCGGCTGGAACGTGAACGAGCCGACGAAGGGAATTCTCGGCTGGGCAAACCGGATTCATCAGGACTATCAGGGACAGATCTACCAGATCGCAGAGCATTTGCCCGAGAGTCCCGCGCTCATCTACTACAGCGGGTTGACGGGTGGCTGGCATGATAGCTTTCACGATGAGCTGTTCGACGAGGCGCGCTTTCGCAATCGCACGTTGCAGCGTATCGAGGATTTGGTGATTGACCTCGGCGCGTACCCGGGCAATGACATTCCGTCAAGTCCAGGACGGTACGCCAACCGAACCGAGCCGGTGAATCACACCAACAACCACGACGAGCAATCCGTGCTCTACGAGATGATCACCTTCCAGGGTGTGCCGCTGAACGAGGCACTGCTGCGCGACAAGCTGTACGGTGCGTTCTGCTTCACCTCGCTCGGCATTCCCATGTTGTGGCAGGGGCAGGAGTTCAGCGCGCCGCGCGGTTGGACCGACGGCAATCAGCGCCTCAGCTATCGTCCGGTGGAATGGTACCTCTATCCTACCCAGCGCGGGCAGCAACATTTTGCGTGGTACAAGACTCTGATTCGTCAGCGGAAGCGAAATCCGGCGTTGTATGATGGCGTCCTTCGACGGCTGTATCGCTACGACGCGCAGAAGACGCTTGTGTGGGGATTCGAGGATACGGTGACGACAGCTCGTGTCGTGGGCGTGGCAAACTTTACACCGAGCAATCAGACCATTACGAACATTCCGTGGATCGGCAGCGGTACGTTCTACAACATCGTTGATCAGAGTACACTGACCGTGAGCGGAGGCGTTGTGCCGAATTTGACGGTACCGGGGTACACCGCGTTGATTTTCTCGAGTTTTTCCGACAGTGTGGTGAACGATGTGCGCCGCAACGATGCAGACATTCCGAGCAGGTTTGCCTTGATGCAGAACTATCCCAATCCATTCAACCCATCCACAAGCATCCCCTATTCGGTTCGGGGTTTGGGGTTTGTGTCGCTGAAGGTGTACGACGTGCTTGGCCGTGAAGTAGCAACACTTGTGAACGGGGTTCAGGATTCAGGATTCAAGTCGGTAAAATTTGATGGCAGTAATTTGCCGAGCGGCGTGTATTTCTACCGGATGATTGCAGGCGGATTTGTTGAGACAAAGAAGATGGTGCTGGCAAGGTGACCGGATGCTCCATCCGGTCGGGTAATTTGCACTGAGCATGGAGTTGGTACCGAGCGAAGGCGGGGCAGTGCTGAGCGTGGTTCAGCGAAGCACCCCGAAGGGGCCTTCGGCCGAAGTACGCCTGAGCCCGAGGCTCATCCGCCTTCGGCGGAGCTGGCGGACGTAGCCCCAGGACGTCACGAGGGGAGTCCTTCGCACCCGACCCGCCGGAGGCGGGGAACGCCCAAATCAAAATCAAGTAGATGGACGATCATGAGAGGAAAAATTTTTCTTCTCTTCATTGCTGTAAGCTGCTACCTGCTGTGTGGTCCTCGCCCTTCAGCACAGCCGAAGGCTGTTGCCGGGGGTGTCGAGTTCTTGCTTCCGGACAGCGGCTACGCATCGGTGGCGCTCGTCGGCGATTTCAACGGATGGTCGAAAGATGCAAGCCCGATGCAACGCAACGCTTCGAATGCGTGGGGTGTGAGGCTCGATATTCGACCGGGAATCTATCAGTACTTGTTTTTCGTTGACGGTCGGAGGTATGTGACCGATCCGAACAATCCGGTGCTCGTTGCCAACTACAACAATACCGGCAGGAACTCGGTTTTTGTTCTGACCAACGAAGGAACTGTTCAGCTCACCGCCGTGCCGCCGGCTCCTCCTTCAAACCCGAATGACGAATACCCGCCAACCCCGAACCGCAAACCGGTGTATCTCAATATCATCTGGCATCAACATCAGCCGCTGTACCTCAATCCTGCAACGGATCAGCTCGAGGGTCCGTGGGTGCGCACGCACGCGACGAAGGATTACTACGACATGGCGGCCATCCTGCAGCGGTACCCTGATGTTCACTGCAACATCAATCTTACGTCGAGCCTGCTGTACCAGCTCGAGGAGTATTATGTGAGGAGGCTGAGGCCGTTTGTGAACGTGAAGAAGAATACCATTGATGCAAAGAGATTCTTTCGCTCGTGGAAAGGAAAGACCGATCCGTGGATTGATCTGATGTTGAAGCCGACGGCGGAGTTCGACAGCGCCGACGCGGCCCGACTCCTTCACAACACGTGGAACGCGTTCGGCATCAGCGAGGTGATGATCGAGCGATTCCCTCAGTATCGTGCACTGAAGGAGAAGCTTGCGACCACGATGAGGCCGGGAGAGAATCCCTTCACCGAGCAGGAGATGCGGGAGATCAAGTTCTTCTTCTACCTTGCGCATTTCGATCCGGACTTCCTGACGGGCAGGGTGAACCTTCCGGGCGGTCTTGTATGTGACTTGAGCGGTCTGGTTCGATTCGATGAGAAGGAGAAAAAGTTCTTTTTGAAACGAACGGTCACCGAAGCCGATTGCCGACGGCTGCTCGTGGAGGCATACAAGGTAATGGCGAGTGTCGTTCCGATCCATCGAACGTTGCGTTATGACCCGCGCCGGCGTACGGGACAGATGGACATCATCACCACGCCGTTCTATCATCCGATCCTTCCTCTCCTGTATGATTCCGATCTTGCCGCCGTGTGCCAGCCCGGCGACAAGCTGCCGCCGCGGTTTTCTTTCCCACAGGATGCCGAAGCTCAAGTAGCGAAGGCGGTTACGTTGTATCGCCGCATGTTTGGCGTGGCGCCAACGGGTATGTGGCCCGCTGAGGGCGCGGTTGCACACGAGGTTCTGCCCTTCTTCCGCAAGCACGGAATTTGGTGGGTCGCAACGGATGTGAAGGTGTTGCAGCGCTCTACGCCGTCCGATCAGCCGAACACCTCGCCTTATCGGCTCGAAGCCGGACGTGCCGCTGATGGCGTGCCACAGTGGATGGCGTTGGTGTTCAGGGATACGGAGCTTTCCGATCGCATCGGATTTAAGTACCAGAACTACCATGGAGAAGAGGCAGCGGAAGATTTCGTTCAGACCATTCTGGCTCGCGCTCCCCAACAGCACGAACCCGACGTGTTGGTGACGGTCATCCTCGACGGCGAGAACGCGTGGGAATGGTACCGGCACGACATTGACGGAAAGGAGTTTCTGCATGCTCTCTACCGCAAGTTGAGTAAGCTCTTCACCACGCGTCAGGTTATCACCACAACGATGTCGGAGTATATTGCAGGGAATCCTGCACGCGGTATCGAGCCTCATCCGATCGATCACTTGCCGCGCCTCGATCGTCTCTGGCCCGGCTCGTGGATCAACGCCAACTTCGATACGTGGATTGGCGAACCGGAGGAAAACACGGCCTGGGAGTATCTCGTGCAGGCACGGCGCGATCTTGCACAGAGTGGGCTGCAACAGCCCAACATCAATTCTACGCCGCCGAAGAAGGGAACCCGTGCGTGGTATGCTCACATGGCGTACGAAGCCATCTACGCTGCCGAAGGCTCGGACTGGTTCTGGTGGTATGGCAGCGACCAGACTGCTCCGGCGGGTGATGTGCCGTTCGACGAGGCGTTCCGCGTGCATCTGAGCAACGTGTACGAGTTTGCGCGCAAGGCAGGTGTTGCCATGCCGGCTCGCTCGTTCAAGCCGATTGTTTCGCTTACCTCCGGCCGTGGTCCTGGTTCTTCGTCTGGCGGGGGAGGCACGATGGCTCGAGGAGACGCACTGATGCAGGATGTTCTTTTGACCGTTGATGCATCGGGAACCCCTGTCCCCGATGCAGTGTACATCGTCGGGAACCGCAAGGAGCTTGGCGACTGGACGCCCAATCTGATCCGCATGTTCGATGACGGCACGCACGGCGATGCGAAGGCCGCTGATGGAATTTGGTCGCTTGCGCTCAGACTTCCTGTTGGCACAGAGGTTCAGTACAAATACACCAACAGCGGACGGAGAGGCGAGTGGGTGCCGGGTGAGGAGTTTCCGGCAAGCAATCGAACTCTTACAGTGACGCACGCAGATTCAACCATCATTGTTCGGGATATCTTCGGAAAGAAATAAGTCTATGACAAAAACCTACACCCCGCCGACTGCACTGGAGATTGTAGAGGAGGTGTTACGCAAGAGGAAGAAGGATACAGAGCAGAAGAAATTCAACTATAGCGTTCCGTCATTGTGGGTGACGGAGGAGAGCGCTGATGCTCCTGGCACACCGAAACGCGAAAAAGTGCAGCCGTTCGAATTCTTCTTGGATGCTGTTCAACGGGCACAGCGAGCGAAGCGCCCGCCGAAGCCGACGCCGACCGGAGGCGAGTGGAGCCGCGAGGCCGTCATCTACAACATGTTCGTCCGGACGACTGCAGCGTTCGACCACAACACCAACGGTACGCTGGACCTGCCGGTGAACGCGGACGGGTTCCGCGAAACGGGTACGTTCATGAAAGCGCTGGCCATGTTACCGTACATCAAACGGCTCGGAACGAATACGGTGCATCTTCTTCCCATCACCGCGATCGGTCAGGATGGAAACAAGGGGACACTCGGCTCGCCGTACGCGATCCGCAATCCCTATGAATTGGACGAAAACCTCGCTGAACCTGCGCTCGGCCTGGACGCCAAGACGGAGTTCAAGGCGTTCGTGGAGGCAGCGCATAATTTCGGTTTGCGTGTTGTGGTGGAGTTTGTGTTCCGTACTGCGGCGAAGGATTCCGACTGGGTCAAAGAGCATCCAGAATGGATGTACTGGATCAAGGAGGAGATTCCGCTGCGCGATCCGGCTCATCCCGACGAGTCACGCTACGGTTCACCGATTTTTACCCGCGAGGAACTGGAGCACATTCACTACAAAGTTCGTGAACACAACTTCTCGAACCTGCTGGCACCGCATCAGATCTACCGCGACTTTTTCACGGATCCGCCCCCGGCCGAAAGCGTGCACAAGGAAGACGGGCGCTACATCGGCGTGCTGCCGGGCGGACAGCGCGTGAAGGTTCCAGGCGCGTTTGCCGATTGGCCGCCGGACGACAATCAGCCACCGTGGGGTGATGTGACCTACCTGAAGATGTATGTTCATCCGGAGTTCAATTACATTGCGTACAATACCATCCGCATGTACGATGAACGGCTGGCGCGTCCCGAGAACATCAATCGACCGCTGTGGGATCGCATCGTCGGGATCATTCCCTATTATCAGCGCGAGTTTCACATCGACGGAGTGATGATTGATATGGGGCATGCGTTGCCGATGGAGCTGAAGCGCGAGATGGTGAGCGTCGCGCGCAAGAACGATCCTGATTTCGCATTTTGGGACGAGAACTTTTCTATCACACGACGAAGTCGAGAAGAAGGCTACAATGCCGTGTTCGGTTTCCTGTGGATCGATGAGCACCATCCCTCGAAGATGAGAGCATTCTGTAAACGCGCAGCCTCCGAGGGCTTCCCCATTCCGTTCTTCGCGACGCCGGAGAACCACAACACGCCGCGCGCCGCGGCGCGGCCGGGGGGGCTTACCTACGCAAAATGGGCAATGGTGGTCAACAGCTTTCTCCCCGGCATCCCGTTCATCCACTCGGGCTATGAACTTGCCGAAACGTACCCGATCAACACGGGGCTGGATTTTACCACCGAACAGCTCAAACGGTATCCTTCGGAGAAGCTGCCCCTCTTCAGCGAGTACGCGTATGACTGGCTGAACAAGAATCAGTTCACCTGGTGGGTCAGAAAAGTTCTGTCCATCAGAAAAAAATATGAGCGGCTGATTGTGGACAGCAACCCGATGTCGTTCGTGATGCTTCATGATGAGAACGAGCAGATTCTTGCATTTGCCCGCGTGAGCGATCAACCGAGAAAGCGCCTTGCGGTCGTCACCAACGTGAACTATCACGCTGCCGAATCGGCGCACGTGCGATTGGATAGCTCGAGGGCGAGCATTCACGACTTGCTGAGCGAGAAGGACTTTGAGCTGAAAGATGGCTACCTTCATACAAAGCTGCAGCCGGGACAATGTCTTGTCTTCGAATATTGATGAAGCACGTCCGGCTCTCATCGGCGCTGTTGAGCACAGCACTGCTTCTAACCTGCACTCTCTGGTTTGCCTGTCGCCCGCCCAACAAGCCGGACCACATCGTCATCTGGCACCAGATGCGCGTGGACGAGCGGGTGATTCTCCAGGAACAGTTGCGCCGGTTCATGGCGCTCAATCCCGGCATCACGGCCGAAGCGATTTACAAAGAAACCGAGGAACTTCGATCCGGCTTCATCATTGCCGCCATCGCAGGTCAGGGACCCGATCTCGTGTATGGACCATCAGATCAGGTAGGACCTTTCGAAGTCATGGGCATCATCGAGCCTCTCGAACCGTACTTCGACCCGGAGTATCTGGCGAAGTTCATTCCACAGGCTCTCACCTACTACAAAGGTCATCTGTATCAGATTGCGGATAAGCTGGGCAATCATCTCACGCTGGTGTACAACAAGGCCCTCGTCGCCAAACCTCCGGAGACGGATGAGGAACTCATCGAGATCGGAAAGAAGCTTACCGTTGATCGTGATGGCGACGGGAAGGTTGATCAGTACGGCTTGTGCTGGAACTACACCGAGCCGTTTTTCTTCATCCCGTTCCTGACGGGATTCGGAGGATGGGTGATGTCCGAAGATGGCAAGCCGACGCTCGATGCGGAAGGGACCGTCAAAGCGCTCGAATTCATTCGCGACCTGCGAGATAAGTACAGGATCATTCCCGGCGAGGCGGATTACAACATCGCTGACGCCTTATTCAAGGACGGCAAGAGTGCCATGATTATCAACGGCGACTGGTCATGGGCGGGGTATCGGAAGGCGGGCATTGACATCGGCGTGGCGCCTCTGCCGAAGATCGTCAGCACCGGGCTGTGGTGCGCGCCGATGGTTTCGCCAAAGGGATACTCGCTGAATGCCAACGTGTCGCTCGAGAAGCGCCCGCTGGTCATGAAACTTCTGCGGTTCCTGTTGGAACCCGAGCAACAGTTGGAAACCGCCCGAGCGCTGAATACGATGCCGACGCGGGTTGAGGCAGTCAACTCCGACTTCGTACAGAACGATGAAATCCTGAGGAACTCTGCCCTGCAAATTGAGCGCGGGCGCCCGATGCCCGTGGTGCCCGAACTGCGAGCTATCTGGGATGCGATGCGTCCCGGCTATCAGGCAGTGCTTGGGGGCTCAACAACACCACGGCAGGCTGCCCGAGAAATGCAGACACTTGCATTACGCAAGATTCAAGAGATGAATGAATGAACATGACAACGCGTCTTTACCAACGGCTCTTCGTAGCGTTCCTCGTTGTTCCATCGTTTCTCATCCTGCTTGCGGTCGTCTTGTATCCCTTCGTGTACAATGTGGTGATTTCCTTCTCGAACATGAACCTGCGCCACATCAAGGATTGGACAATCATCGGGCCGCAGCAGTATATCAAAGTGTTTACAGAGCCAACGCAGCCGGACTTCTACACGGTTTTTCTCAAGACAATCATCTGGACGGTGGTGAACGTCGTTTTTCACGTCGTCATTGGAGTGTTTCTTGCTTTGTTGCTGAACCAGCGAGAGGTGAAAGGGAAGGGCGTCTTTCGGACGCTGCTGATTCTTCCGTGGGCTATCCCGCAATACATCGTGGCACTGACCTGGCGGGGAATGTTCAACTATGAGTACGGTTCGGTCAATCTTCTCATCACCAAATACCTCCACCTTCCTGCCGTCGAGTGGCTGAAGAGTCCCACGGAGGCATTCATCGCCTGCATCCTGACCAACGTGTGGTTGGGATTTCCCTTTATGATGGTGATTGCGCTCGGCGCACTCCAGAGCATCCCGCACGAGTTGTACGAGGCTGCCGACATAGACGGTGCATCGTGGTGGCACAAGCTCTGGAGGATAACCATTCCGCTGATTCGGCCTGTGATGGTCCCCGCCATTACACTTGGCATCGTTTGGACCTTCAACAACTTGAACATCGTATGGCTGGTCAGCAACGGTGGCGAGCCATCGGACCAGACCCACATCCTGGTGTCGTTCGTGTACAAGGCGGCATTCAACCTGTATCGCTACGGCTATGCAGCCGCGCTTTCGATGGTCATCTTCTTCATCCTGCTCATATTCAGCCTGTTCTTCATGAAGAGGACGAGGGCAACGGAGGCCGCGTATTGAGCGGGGGAGAGGCGCACAGGGGTGTTGGGTGATGGATGATTGGTGGGAAAGAACCTTCAAGGAGAATGGTAAAATGGATGAATACACAAAACGAAGCGGAATCCGGAGGGAAGGAAAATGAGCGGCGTTGACATGTTCTCGGCGAGATTCAAGGGCATGCTGAGGCAGATAGCCACCTACCTCATCCTCATCGTGTTTTGCGTGATTGCAGTCTATCCCATCTTGCAGGTCGTCACCATCTCTCTCCGTCCGGAAGATCGGCTGCTTTCGACTTCTCTAGAGATCATTCCCGAGAACGCGACGTTCGACAACTATGTGCGGCTGTTCGCCGACCAGCCTTTCTTGCTCTGGCTGTGGAACAGCATCCTCGTCTCGGGCGTGGTCACAATGACGGGAGTTGTCCTTGCAGCGATGGCAGGTTACGCGTTCTCCCGGTTCCAGTTCATCGGAAAGAAGTTCGGCTTGTTGAGTCTACTCACGACCCAGATGTTTCCGGCGACAATGCTTTTGCTGCCGCTGTACATCATGCTCATCAAAGTGGGGTTGATCAACACGTACATGGGCGTCATCGTCATCTACACTGCCACGGCTCTCCCCTTTACGATCTGGACGATGAAGGGCTACTACGACACAATCCCCACCAGTCTCGAAGAAGCGGCACGCATTGATGGCTGCACTCAGTTTCAGGCCTTCTACAAGATCATCTTACCGCTGGCGGCGCCTGCCCTCGTCATCACGGCTCTGTTTTCCTTCATGACGGCGTGGGCCGAATACATCGTCGCAGCGCAGATTCTCCAGGACTCGCAGCTCTGGACACTCCCTCTCGGGCTGAAATCTTTTGAAGCGAATATGAGCACGGAGTGGGGACTCTACGGTGCATCCTCTCTTATCGTCACAATCCCCGTTGTGGTTCTTTTTCTCGCGTTGAGTAAATACTTGGTTTCGGGATTGACGTTGGGAAGTGTGAAGGGATAGACCTGTGCCTTTCGAAAAAGACGGAGCTTGCATCTTTACATCTCAATCTTTTTCTTGCGTAGGGGATTGAGCTTTCGCTATGGCTGATATAGGAGTCAAATACACCTATCAGGACTTGCGCTCCACGCCGGAAGACGGGAAGCGCTATGAACTCTTTGAAGGAGACCTGAT
>CAZIKE010000060.1:0-21392 GCA_964539775.1 uncultured Chitinophagales bacterium | reverse complement strand
ATGCTGCCCGAAACCACTCGTGTGTTCTCATCAAGCGAAGTGCTGTTCTGGGCAAGCAGAACCGCACTTGGCATAAACGGCGGGGAGACAAACACCGACTGCTCGGTGTAGCGGCTGAACAGCTCCGACGTGCCGGGAAGTGTCCCTGCCGCGGTAACGAAGAACCGATAGCTTCCAACAGCAGAGGTATTGATAAATTGACCCGTGTACACTCCTCCACCGGAATGAACAAGCGGAATGATTTGCGGTAGAGTGGAGTTGGGAGGCGTTACCGTAGCGTTAACCGTGGCACTCGTAATTGGGCCGCCGCCGGTGGTGTGCTCGTCAATCGGCGTTTGGCCGCCATGCGATAGCGTCGCCTGTACGATGACCTCCTCCCCGGTCGTGTAAATGGATTTGTTGAACGTTACCAGCATTGTCACGTCAGTAACCGTCGCGAGTGAAAGCACAAGCGTCTCCGGGTTCGGCGGTTCGGGCGCAGTGTTCCCGCCGTTGACGTGAAGCCGCCAGAGTCCGGGCGCGGGATGGGGAATTCTGTAGAAGCTGTACGTTGGACCCTCGACATACTCTATGGATGGAAAGTTCGCCACATTGAACGGGGTGATCGTGTCGGGGGGAACGGTTGGTGTAATCAATCCTAACAAGAATCTACTCCCCTGCCAGGCAAGACCCGGCAACATCGCAATTGTCCCTTCGTCAATCGCGCCCTGCCAGGCAAGTCCCCCCTGCCATGCTAACCCACCCTGCCACGTGAGGCCACCTTGCCAGGTGAGGCCCGGGGCGTTCGACTGAAAGACAGTGTCATCCACAATCTGAATATTCGCGAGATTGTACCAGATTTGATCAACGGCCTGACTCATCGTGCTGTCACTCGTGAGGTAGTACGCCCCACCGGTTGTATCAGCCAACAGGCTGGCAAGTTCCTGTCCCGGACTCCCCTCGAACCCGAGTGTCATCAGGAGTGTAGATGCGTTGCGGATACTTGGAACAACGCTCAGAGCGTCGGGCGAACCAGTTTCCTCGGCCGCGCTGAAAAGAATCATCGCCCTGCCGTGCCCCATAAGCGGAGAGGCTGTCAGCATCGAGACCCCTGTCTGCAATCCAGCGCCAAGCGCGCTGGTTCCTCCCGTGGTCATCTGCCCGATGGCAGTGATGAGACCCGCACGCGAGGCGCTATCCTGTATTGTTGTGAGAGGAGCAATCACCGTGTTCGGAAGTTTGACCATGCCGACCCGATCGCCGACACGCATCTTCTGAATGAGCGCGGCAGCATTATTCTTCGCCGGTTCGAATCCGTTGTAAGCAGATGGCGAAGCAAAATTACCCGCCCCGTCGAAGACGAGCACGACGTCGACGCGCGTGCCAGGAATGTTCCGGTAGATGAAGCCGATACCCGCGGTATCGGGCACGTGCAGGTCTCTCTTCGATACCTCGCCATTTCTGATGAAGCCGTACATCGTCACCGTGTCATTCTCCGTCCCCATGAAGGGAAGGTATTGCGGAAAGCCGGGATTGTAAATGTCGCCAAGACCGCTGAAGTGCCCTACTTCGTGTGTTGCAACATTTTCAACGTCCTTCTTGCCGAGCGTATCGGTAGGACTCGGATTCGGAGGCACAACAGTGAACACGAAGTGCTGAGCATTGAAGGCGATGTCCACGTCCGTCATCTCGCCGCTGATGCTGTTGTAGCGCACTCTCGTCACAGCAATAGCACCGGGATCAGCGCCGGTGGAATCGACCCAATTGTTCGTGAACCACACCACGTTATTCGTACCATCAGGCACTCCGCCCCAGCGTTTGAGAGTTGATGGGCCGGCCTGCGCATAGTTCACCTGGGGGAGATTATTCCACGTTGCAAACGAGCGTTCGATGGACGGAACGAGTTCCGCAGGAATGCTCGTGTGCAGCTTGTAGGTTGCGTTCCCGTCAGGCCAATGCAGCGGGATGCCCGAAAGCGTCGTGTTCACGACATAGTGGTCGCCATAAATCTTGGCCCGCACACCCACCAGGAGTGCAGCGGAAAACTCTGACGTGTTGTTGGCGGTGTCTGTTGCCGTTGCGGTAACGAACGTGCCGTACTGCAGGGGCGTTTCCGAAAGCACCGAGAAGATGGCGTTGCCGAGCGAGTCGGTCACAACCGTGGTTGATCCAATAAGGGTGTGGCCTTGCCCAAACCCTGAGGGCTCGCTCGTACTGTTCTTGAACAACTCGATGCGAAGTTGCTGGAGGGGCCAACTGTTGACCGATCCCTCAATGATTCCCGTCTGAACATGTGCGGTGTAGAGAACAGGATAGTTCTGCCCGAAGTTGACGAGCGAGGTATCACTGGGCCGCGGCCGGTAATGGCGAAGCGGTGGTTGATTAGGCGTCACACCATCGTGGCCAAGGTCAATCCCCAAGCCTCCATTTGAGTGGAGAGAGTTGGAGAGAATGGCGTTTCCCTTTCCCGAAGCAACGACAACTCCGCCGCCCGCGTTGTCGGTGATGACGTTTGCATCGCCCGGCGACGTGCCGCCAACAATGTTGTTGCCGCTGGCAATGAAGATTCCGGCCCCGCTGAAGTTGCGGATCAGGAGCCCGCGCACTATGCTGCCACCCCCCGTTAGCATCAACCCATGAACTCCGCTCCCTGCGTTTGTTCCGTTGATCTCAATGAGCGGTATTCCGCTGTACCCGGGTTGGGTCGTTCCATTCACAAAAACGATGTCAGTGAGATTTGGCAGCGAGGATTGAGGAAAGAACGTCCGTACGCCGGAACCGGAAAGCGCGAAGCGAATCGTATCGGGTCCGGGATTGGCGTTCGCCGAAAGCAACGCGTCGCGCAACGACCCCGATCCACCATCCTGCATTCCACTCACCACAAAGTTATTCACCAGAAACGATGCTTCGATTGCGTGATTCGAGGAAATGCTCGTGAACGTGTAGCTTGTCAACGGACCCACGTTCACGCCGTCCACGAAAAGGCTATCCACGTGGTAGCCCATGCTCGGCGTGACGTTGAACGTCTGGTTCGACCCATGTGCTACAACCACCGAGCCGGAAGGCGAAATCGCTCCGTTTGCCTGTGCCGTTGCGGTAATGATGTAGGTGTCGATGGCGAACTTCACGACGATGGAATGATCGGCCGTGACGTTCGTAAACTCGTACTCCGGCAAAGCTCCCACATGCGCACCATCCACCAGCACGCTGTCCACGTGATAATGTAGATGGGGCGTGAAGGTAAAGAGTTGGTTTGCACCGTTGCTTACTACCACCGATCCGTTCGGCGTGATCGTTCCGTTGGGACCAGCCGTTGCCGTTATGGTGTGACGTTCGGGCACAAACGTCCCGTTGATGGTATGATCGGCAGTGATGTTCGTGAATGTGTAGCTGGTGATCGAGCCTTGCGAGACGCCATCAACAAGCACATCAGCAACGCGGTACTGTGTATCGGGGGTAATGGTAAACGTCCGGGCCGCACCGTAGTTCGCGCTTACCGCTCCGCTTGGCGCAATCGAGCCGTTTGGACCCGCAGTAGCAGTAATGGTGAAGACGATATCAGCCAGAATCTTGATATCGAGATAACTCTTTCCGCTTTGCCATAATCCTCGCGCAGCAATCACGTTTTCGCCTGCCCGAAGAAGAGCCTGGGGAACGCTGAGCGTGAAATCACCCACCGGCGAAGCGCAATCGTCATGGTAGCGAATACCGCCCGAGATGTCCGTGCCGTTGAAATACACTTGCACTGCATTGTCAAGGGCAACCGTTACTCGCACGTTCCGTGTTCCGGCGGGAAGATCGAACCGCTTGCGGACGAGGATGTCACGCGACTGGCTCCAGAAGGTCTTCACGAACGCCGTGTCGTTCAGAGGGCAGGGAGGCGTGTTGGGTATGGAGAGAGTACCAAATGCGGCTCTGCCGGTTGACCAGCGTGAGTCGTCAAACGTCGGCTGCTCGAAGTTGCGTGGAACGATCTGCGGCTTCGTAATCAGGAACTTGTAATTCGTCGCCTGAAAAGGAACGACCACCGAATCGAGTTGTGCATGGGCTTGGCCAAGAGTAAACAGAAGCAGCATCCAGAGAAGAAGATTCCGTAGAGCGGCGCTCGACAGTCGGAGTTGCGGCTGAGTGTGGGAGTTCATTTGAATCTCTCTACGTTGAAGGATGGATAGATGGCCCGAGCACGCTCGGTTGTGCGCTACCCCGGTGATCCGTGCTTATTTCTTGCTCGCTCGTACGACGGCCTTGATCTTCTCTACCAACACATCAAGAGCCTGGTCATCGCCAACGATATTTCTGCTGCTCACGTTGTCTTCTATGACGGTAAACTTTCCCTGTTCGCCCGCAACCACACGCAGGTTCCCCCGACTATCGCGCTCAGCAAACACAAGAACCTCTTCCTGCGGTTTGAACTTCGCAGTATGAGTGTACAATTCGCCTACCCCGTCAATCTCTCCGCCGGGAACGATGAGCGTAATCGTTCGGTCGTGCTGTTCTCCTTTCAAGAACTGCTCAACCGAGAGCGTTACGCGGGTGAAAATCCTTTCCCGCTCCGCGCTCCACTCAGATTGTGCCGACGAAACCTTTGCTACAGCAACCACCACTGCGCGGTTTGTCAGCTCTTCCGTGCTCAGAAGCTTTGCTTGACCCCACACGTCGCCAGAGGTCATCAGGACTGCTGTTGCTGTCAAGGCTGCCCAACTGCGCACGCGTCGCGTTTCAGTCATCGTCAAATCTCCTGTATGAGCGGGTTAATGGAACACAATACCGGGATAATGGGCGAGGTGAATCTGGTCGGTGGTGTCGTAAAGGAGTTAGGATATAGCGGGTAGCATGCGACGTGCGTTCTTGTTCCTGTGGGAACGACGAACGATGGGCTGGCTTGTCCCACTGAGAGAAGCAGAGGAATACCTGCATGAACAGGTGCTTGTCACAGGATACATGAATGAACGGTTAGATGGAAACCTCGCTGTCCCAATATATCAAAGGCGAAATGAAAATCCTAACGATGCGAGAAAATATTCTGGTGAGACAAAAGAGGGCGTTTGGGAATGTGCGAGAAAAGAAAAATTCCAGCGGCGTGCCTTCAAGCCAACGCGGAACCGCTGGAATCGTTACTGGTAGCGGGAGAGGGATTCGAACCCCCGACCTACGGATTATGATTCCGACGCTCTAACCAGCTGAGCTATCCCGCCGTTTCTCTCTGACCGAACACCCAATGCACAAAAATATACGGGAAATGCTCGTCAGGAGCAACAAATGCAATCGCCCGCGTGGACGCGCACCACGCGGGCGAACATCATGCACTCCCCTGCTTCACCCTCCTTGGTTCCAGACGGAGTGCCTTCAACGGTCGTACCGACGGAAGGACTCGAACCTTCGACCCTCAGATCCACAATCTGATGCTCTAACCAACTGAGCTACGTCGGCCAAACTCGATGCGGCACAACAAATATATCGAAAGGACGGAGAGGAAGCAATGCCCCGGAAGCTACCTCTTCACCAGAGGACGGCCTTCGCACGTTGGTGAAATTGTGATGCGAAAGAAGATGCACACCTCTCGAGCGATGTGCGCGTGAACAGTTTCTAATGCTTTTTCTTTCCGTCCATGAACTTCGGCAGTTCTTCAAAGAAATGCGCGCTGGTTCTCATCCCACCGAAGAAGTTATCCAGATTGATGAACTCGTCAGGCGCGTGCGCGTTTTCATCCGGCAGACCGAAGCCCAACAGCACCGTATCGAGACCCAGAACCTCTTTGAACTGAACGACAATGGGGATGGAGCCACCCTCGCGCTGATACAGCGGCTTCTTGCCGAAGCCCTTTTCCAGTGCAGCAACCGCTGCTTGCACGCCGGGCGAATCGATGGGTGTCAGGGCAGGCTCGCCTCCATGAAGATACCGCACACTCACGCTCACCGTCTTCGGCGCAATCTTCTTGATATGCTTCTCAAAGAGCTTCGCAATCTTTTCTGCTTTCTGGTCAGGCACCAAACGCATCGAGATTTTTGCAGACGCTTTCGAGGGCAGTACCGTCTTCGCCCCCTCGCCCGTGAAACCTCCCCAGATACCATTGCATTCCAGCGTCGGCCGCGCCCAGACACGCTCGAGCGTCGTGAATCCCTTCTCGCCGTATAACTGCTTCACACCAAGATCGGTCGCGTACTTCTTGTCATTCCACGGCAGCTTCTTGAACGAAGCACGCTCCTTCTTCGTCAGCGGGCGAACATCCTTGTAGAAGCCCGGAATTGCCACACGTCCGTTCTTGTCATGAAGCTGCGCGATGATTTCCGACAGCGCCTGAATCGGGTTGTGCACAGTGCCGCCAAACGAACCGGAATGAAGATCCTTGTTGGGCCCCACAAGATCGACCTGCATGTAGGCGAGACCGCGCAGACCATAACAGATAGATGGGACACCTTTCGCAAACATGGCAGAGTCAGAAATAAGCACGAGGTCTGCACGCAGCATCTCTTTATGCTCGTTCACGAACGGAACGAGGTGCTCGCTGCCGATTTCCTCTTCTCCCTCAATCAACAGTTTGACGTTGATCGGAAGAGCACCTGTGTTCTTCAGATATGCTTCGATGCTTTTGAGATGGATGAAGACCTGCCCCTTGTCGTCGGCTGAACCGCGGGCGTAGAGGTTGTCGCCGCGAATGGTTGCCTCAAACGGGGGTGAACTCCACAACTCCAGCGGCTCCGGTGGTTGAACATCATAATGGCCGTAGAGCAACACGGTCGGCTTGCCGGGTGCGTTCAACCATTCGCCGTACACGACGGGATGGCCTGGTGTCGGCATCACCTGCACGTTTTGCAGCCCGATGCCCCGCATGTGGTCGGCCACCCATTGCGCGCAGCGCTCGACCTCAGGTTTATTCTCGGGATTGGTGCTGACGCTCGGGATGGCGAGAAGTTCTTTCAGCTCGGCCAGGTAGCGATCTGTGTTCCGGTCGAGATAGGTGAGGATCTGTTCCATGGTTGATCTCCATGTTGGGGAAAGGGGATTGACAGTTGCAGTCCAATATACCAAAGCTCTCGTGAAGGTTCAACGCTCCTCTCTTGACAAAATAGTTTGAATTGGATACCCTACGAGCGACCTGTTCCACGAACATGGACACCGAATGTACATCTACCTTAAAGATGTTCCCTTCTGGTACGTTGATGAGGGGAACTGGAATGCCATGCCGGTCATTTTCATTCACGGCTTCCCTTTCAGTCATGAAATGTGGAGCGAACAAATAGCGTTGGTATCCAAGGAATACCGAGCGATAGCCTATGATGTTCGCGGACACGGTCGGAGTTACGTAGGCGAAGCCCAATTCACTATCGAGCATCATGTAGACGATCTCATCGGACTGATGGATACGTGGTTGATCGAGAAGGCCGTCGTCGTCGGGCTTTCGATGGGCGGGTACATTGCGCTGCGGGCCTTGGAACGAAACCCCGAACGCTTTCGGGCTGCGGTTCTCTGCGACACACGCAGCGAGGCGGATACGAATGAGGGCAAACTGAAGAGATTTGAGACCATGAAGGCCGTTCGTGACCACGGCTCCGAAGTCTTTGCCGAAGCGTTTGTGAAGAACGTGTTCGCTGCCGACACATTCACGACAAAACCCGACACTGTCCGGCGGATCAAGAAGATCATTGCGGCCACCCCGCCCTTGAGCATCGCAGGCACCCTGTTGGCTCTGGCGGCGCGGACGGATACGACCGCGTCACTCGGGAGGATAACCGTACCAACGTTGATTCTCGTCGGCGAGAAGGATGTCACCACACCCCCTGCTGCATCGCAAGCAATGCACGAAAGGATCAGCGGCTCGGAGTTCCATATCATCTCGAACGCTGCACACATGAGCAATCTCGAGAACCCGGAGGAGTTCAATCATCGCCTCCTCACCTTTTTGAAGCGAGTCGCTCATCCATGAACACGGTGCTCATCACCGGCGGCACGGGATTCATCGGCGCCAATCTCGCCTACCGATTGAAGCAGGAGGGCATCTGTGTACGAATTCTTCGGCGAACGACATCCGATCTCCGAGCCATCGGCAACCTCGACGTCGAGCATCGCCTGGGCGATGTGCGAGAGGTAGCCTCTCTGCGCAAGGCCATGAAAGGATGCGACACCGTTTTCCACTGCGCGGCAATGGTCACGTTCGAGAAGGCAAAGGCAGACGACCAACTCCGTGTCAACATTGAGGGAACGCGCAACGTCGTGGCCGCGTGCATCGCGTCCGGTGTCGAAAAACTTGTGCACACGAGTTCGGTAGCCGCTATCGGCTACCCTCAGGGGCGTGCGCTGGCAACGGAGGAGACCCCATTCAACTGGAGTCGAACGATCGGCTACAAGTTTTCGAAGTACAAGGCGGAAGAAGAAGTGCGGCACGGCGTGGAGCAGGGACTGTTTGCCGTGATTGTCAATCCTTCCGTGGTTGTCGGCGAGCGGGACATCCATTTCCATGGCGGGGACATTATACGGCGCGTCAAGAAATGGCAGGTCCCTTTTTATGTTCATGGGGGAATGAACGTTGTGTATGTGGGGGATGTCGTGAACGGCATGATCGCGGCAGCTCTGCGCGGCAGGCGCGGCGAGCGATACATTCTGGGCGGCGAGAACCTCACACACAAAGAAATCTTCCGCCAAACGGCACGTATCGTCGGCGGTCTGCCGCCTCTCGCAAAACTTCCGATCTCCTTCCTGCGTGTGGCAGCTTCTGCCGTTGAGAACCTCAGCAGACGTCTTCACATCGACCCGATACTCACCGCCGATCTGATCTCTGGAGTCGGGAAGTTTAACTGGTACTCCTCCGCCAAGGCAGAGCACGAGTTGGGTTACACGCATACTTCATTCGACGAAGCAGTCCGCAGAGCATACACGTGGTACAAAGACACAGGTCTTCTGTGATTCAAGAACCAAAGGAAGGTGGAGGTAGCAGCAAGCGATGCGCATCTTGATCGGTGACGACCACGAGTTGATCCGCGAGGGGATCAAGCGTCTGCTCAGCGATGCCTCCGACGTAACCACCATAGGGGATGCACGAGATGCAGAAGAAGTACTGACAGCCCTGGGGCACGAACACTGGGACCTGCTCGTTCTGGATATCAACCTTCCGGGCAGGAGCGGCTTGGACGCGCTCAAAGAAATTAAGCAACGGTATCCGAAGCTGCCGGTGCTTATTCTCAGCATGTACCCGGAGGAAGTCTTCGCCATTCGTGTCATGAAAGCAGGAGCGGCAGGGTACATCTCCAAAGCGCGAGCGGCAGATGAACTCGCCACGGCAATCCGCACAATCACCGCAGGCGGCAAGTATATCAGCCCGGCACTTGCCGAACATCTCGCCGAAGCTGTGGACGGCAAGATGGCACAAGCGCCCCACGACCTCCTCTCGACGCGTGAATTCGAAGTCTTCAAGCTAATCGCCTCGGGAAAAACCGTCGGAGAAATTGCGGAGATTCTGCATCGTAGCGTCAAGACCATCAGCACCCATCGAACCCATGTCCTCGAAAAGATGCATCTGCACAACAATGCGGAAATCGTGCAGTACGCCGTCGAACACAAGCTCTTGTAGCCCTGGCTCCTTGTGTTCGTAGGACAAACACCGATTGTCCTCTGTTCAAACTGTGACAGAGGAAACATCGTCCGTGCGATTTCAATCCGGACAACGATAGCCTACATTGGTACAAGTTCATCGGGCCATCGGCGGGCCGAACATCGTGATGGAGAATCTTGAGGGTTATTGATGGAGCGACAAAAGGCCAACTATCATTTGAACATTCCGACGATAGTCCAAACCAGGAAGGAGAGTAAACGAATGCCCGCCTTTCATGCACTTCCCGGCAGCGCAACAGTGCTGGTGGCAGAGGGGGAGGCGTTGCTGAGAGATCAGCTTTCAGCTACGCTTGAGCAGCACGGCTATGACGTTATCACTGCACGTACCGGAGAAGAGGCGGTCATGGTGTTGGATCGCAGTGCGGGGGAGGTTGATATCGTGTACGCCAATGTGGAACTGCCGAAGAGGAGCGGGCTTGATGTGTTCTTGAAGACGAAGAGCATGAAGCCGGGGATTCGATGTATTCTTGCTGCCGAACCACTGGGCGAAGGGACTCGTCAAAGCCTCTTTCGCATCGGCGTGCACGCAGTATTGGAGAAGCCGTTCACCTCCGCCGCACTCCTGGAAATTCTCCAATCAAACGCCGACCATCCACCGTCACGTGGCTCCATCCTCTCAGCCAAACCCACAACGGAAGTGAGCGAGCAGGTCTAACAGGGTGATGAAAAACTCTGTTTGATTGCCACGAAGCCACAAAAAAGACACATTAGTGACTTTGCCATCGAGAAAGGGTTTGTCGCCTTCCGCGTCAGAAGTGCATGCAGTCTTGCTTCCGAGCTGGGAATTGCGTTACATAGCAGCGCCTTGGAACGCAGGGTACTCCCGCTCCGACGCTGTTGTGTTCTTTCCAACCTTCCAGAACGCGCTGGTTCGC
This sequence comes from uncultured Chitinophagales bacterium, assembly GCA_964539775.1. Taxonomy (GTDB): domain Bacteria; phylum Bacteroidota; class Ignavibacteria; order UBA10030; family UBA6906; genus CAADGV01. The sequence goes on along the minus strand of CAZIKE010000060.1, from coordinate 10,932 downwards.
TTCTCGTCGACGCGGCAAAGTCTCCGGCCTCTGAGTCGGCGAAGAACCACTCTTCGTCTGTTCCACTGCTTCACTTAAATCACCAATCACCAACCTTAGGAGGTGCATCATGCACTCCAAACTGTTCTTTGCCACAATTGTGGCATCATGCTTCATTACAATACATCCTGCCGTTGCGCAGGATAACACCCCCAAAGGGCAACTGCTATCAATCCACGAGGACTACGTCATTCCCTCCATGGTGGCGCAGTACGAGAAAGCCGCGAAGAATCTTGCCGATATGATCGGCAAGAGCGGAGTCTCGTCCCTCTCCTACACAGCAGCGAGGATGGACAACTTCACCTACTTCTACTTTTCCCCTGTAGAAGATCTTGCCGCGGTTGATAAGATGGGAGAGGCCTGGGGCGAAGTAGAGAAGAAAGTCGGCAAGCAAACGTTCGACGATGCCATGAAGCAGTTCGACGGATGTTATCCAACCCACAAGAACTACCTCGTTCGGATGCGACCCGAGCTTTCTTACAATCCCGCCTACGGCAGCACCATCGCCGATGGCATGTTGTATCGGCGCTGGGATTACTACTACATCCATCCCGGCATGGAAGAGGAAGCCGACAACATTGCTAAAGAGTGGGTTGCGCTGAACAAGAAAGTTGGCTTGCCCGAAGGCTACCGACTCTACTCAGGCTCGTTCGGCAGCGACACGCCGGTGTTCGTCGTTGCACAATCGGCAAAGGATGCTGTGGATTTTGCCACGCGGCAGGATGCGTGGATGAAGAAGGCGGGCGAGGAAGGCAAGGCCCTCTGGGCAAAGACATGGAAAGTGGTACGGAAGTTTGACTCGCGGACGGGCATGATTCGACCCGACCTCTCCGTACTGCCGAAGGACATGACAAAGAAGTAATCTCGTCCGCACCTCTGCTGTCGCCCTCCGATGTCATGGGCGGCATTCATTGCTGGGCCATCACGGCGTATGAGGCAGAAGCCATGCGCCGTGAGTGCCTGAAACATGGGTTGTGCTACTCTGCCCTTCTCAACAAACCGACTCCGAGTGTAAGAACACCTACAGCAAGCACAGCCGCGCCAACATACGCGAGGTTGATGAGCGCGTTCGGTTCCGTAGCTGTCGGCGAGAGGACCGAAAGGAAGAAGGCCGCCGGAAGGAAAATGGCAGACCAGGGAATCGAAACACGCACAAACCACTTGCCGCGGGCCGAAAGGCGAGCGTCATCAACGTAGCGCAACGCAATCAGACTCAGCACGAGCAACACACCAGCATGTGCGTGGCCCGCACGCCAGAGGTTCTGGCGAAGTGGGTTTGCCCTGTAGGCTGGATCGTCGATGAGTAGACTCAAGAGACTGACGCCACCAATCATCACCGTCGGCAACACCACGAGAAGGATGCCTGCCATGCTGCGCGATTCCTTGCTCATTATCGTAGCCCTTTCATGTCTATGGAGATTCGTGCCTCATAACACAGGCACTGTCCGATCGGAATGTTATGGGAACGCCGCCGTTGTTCTTTGCCCATCATGCGCATCAGAACTTCGCACTACTCCGTTTCAAATCCTGGTCGAAGCTCGGGTAGGCGACCCTTCAGCTTCAGCCACTTTGTCCACGACACACTGTTGAACAGCGTGGGGACTTTTTCTTTCAGTCCATCGACATACAAGTACACGACGGGTACGAGCACGAGCGTCAGAAGCAGCGAGCTGGTGAGGCCACCGACCAACGCCCATGCGAGGCCTCTTTTCCACTCCGCACCCGCTTCCGTGCTCAGGGCTATGGGCAACATGCCGAAGACCATGGCGACGGTCGTCATCATGATGGGTCGCAAGCGCGTCTGTCCTGCTTCGAGCAACGCTTCGTATGCGCCGAGGCCACGCTCTTGCCGCATCTGGTTTGCACGATCTACGAGCAGGATCGCGTTCTTCCCCACCAATCCGACGAGCATAATAATGCCGAGGATCGAGAAGATGCTGAGCGAGTTCATCGTCAAGGCGAGCGCAAACAAGGCTCCGATCATTGCCACGGGTACCGAGAACATGACCACGAACGGATAGACGTACGAATCGTACAACGCCACCATAATCATGTACATGAAGAGCACAGCAGCAAGAAGCGCAAGCAAGAGGCTTTCAAACCCTTCAGATTGATTCTGCAAGTCGCCTTTGTACGCAATGGTCACACCGTCCGGTAGCTTCAGTCCTGCGAGGTTCTTCTTGATGTCCTCACCGATGCTTCCGCTCGGACGCCCGACGGCCTGCGACAGCACCGTTACCGACGGGTTGCGGTCCTGCCGCTGCAGTTTTGTGGGACCGACCGATTGGGTGATCGTGGCAAATTGCTTGAGCTCGATAAGCTGGCCCTTGCGGTTCAGGAACGTCACATTCCCGATATCTGCGGTGTGCGCACGATCGAGCTGGTCGAAGAGAATACGAATCGAATACTCGTCATCGCCATCCCTGAACTTCGAGTCGTCATCGCCGTTGAAGGCAACGCGCAGTGTCTGGCCGACTTCCGCCACGGTGAGGCCGAATGCCGCCATTTTCTCCCGATCGATCTCGACACGCGTCTCCGGTTTCCCTTCTTCCGACGAGAGGCGAACGTCGGCGGCGCCGGGAATTCTGCGCACAACATCGGCAAGGGCCGCAGCGGCCGAGCGTGCATCGTTGTACGTCGGCCCGCTCACCACGAGCTGGATGGGCGTCTGGTTTGCCGTACCGAAGATGCCGATAGGATTGGCGCGCACCTTTGCACCGGGGATTGCGGCAATCTTTGCTTTGATATCGGCGGCGACTTCGTCGGTCGAGCGCTTGCGCTCTGCTTTAGGAACGAGTGCAATGTTCAGCTCGGCAAGATTGTTGGATGATTGAGCGAGGAATCCGTCGCTGGATGCACCGACATTCACGAACATGGTTTTCACCTCGGGCATCTGCGAGATAATCCGCTCAGCCTGCAGGGTAATATAGTTCGTGTGCTCGAGCGTTGAGCCGGGCGGCAGCTCGATCGTCACGGCGAATTCTCCGCGATCGGCAACAGCGATGAACTCCGACCCGATAAACCCAAGCGGCACAAGCGCAAATGCCAGCACGAGCAAACCAACACTGATGAGCACAACTTTGCCGCGATGCGCAAGACCCCATTGGAGTGTCCGTAGGTATGTTTTGGTAAGGCGATCGAATCGTTCCTCAAACCACACTCCGAACCGCCCCAACAGCGAGTTCCTCGTCAAACGCTCAAGCTTCGCGAAGCGAGAGGCCAGAAGAGGGGTAATCGTGAAGGAGACAAACAAGCTCATCAGGGTCGAGAACACGACGGTGAGGGCAAACTCGCGCATAATGTTGCCGACAAGGCCGGAGACCAAGGCAAGCGGCACAAACACCACAACGTCCACCAGCGTGATGGAGAGTGCAGCAAATCCGATCTCGTTGCGCCCGCGCAGGGCCGCTACGCGAGGCTCATCTCCTTTCTCAAGATGGCGGTAGATGTTCTCGAGAACGACAATCGAGTCGTCCACGAGAATGCCGACCACGAGCGAGAGACCGAGCAACGTCATCAGGTTCAGCGTCAGCCCGAAGGCGTACATGGCAATAAACGTCGAGATCATCGACGCGGGAATCGCGATCATGACGATGATCGAGTTGCGGATGCTATGGAGGAACGCGAGCATGACGATGGCAACCAGCAGGATTGCAAGAGCGAGGTCGTGCTTGACGGCGTTTGCGGCATCCAGCGTAAACGTGGAGCCGTCCTGCGCAACGTCGAATTTCACCCCTTGGGCCTTATACAGCTCCTCGATCACGGGAATCTCCTTCCGCACCAAGTTGCTCACCTCCACCGTGTTGGCATCGGATTGCTTGGAGACCAACACGCCGATGGAAGTCTTGCCGTCAACCCGACTGATCTGTGCGTACTCCTTCTGTCCGTCCTCCACTTCAGCAAGGTCGGCAAGAGTGATGTCGCCACCTTGTCGCGACTGTGCAACGACAAGATTGCGAAGTCCATCGAGCGAATTGAATTTTCCCGCAACACGCACGATGTATTGTTGTTGGCCCTCTTGCACCTTGCCGGTGGGGAAATCAAGATTCGCCGCCTTGATCGCTTGCGCCACCTGCAGCAGCGAGAGGCCGTAGGAGCGCAGCTTCTGGGCGTCGATGTTCACCTTGATTTCGCGCTCATCCCCTCCCACCAGGGTGATCTGTCCGACGCCCGGAACCCTTGCCAGCATCGGCTGGATTTTATCCTTGACCAGTTGATAGAACTCCCGCGATGGCATCGTTGACGTCACACCGATACGCAGCACAGGCAACTCGTCAAGGGCAAACTTGGAGATGATAGGAGTCTTCGTCCCTACCGGCAGTTGCGCAAGGACCTCGTTGACTTTGCGCTGAACATCCTGGAGAGCGATGTTAACGTCAGCCGACATAGAGAACTCGATGGACACGAACGATGCACCTTCGGCTGATGTGCCGTACAGCGTCTTGATCTTATCGATCCCCGACACGGCATCCTCGATCTTCTTCGTAACGGCAGTTTCTACTTCCTGCGGCGAGGCGCCCGGATAGAGCGTGGTGATAGCGATGAACGGCGGCGTGATCTTCGGCAGCAGCTCGTACTTGAGCTGACCGAGGCTGAAGAGTCCAACAACCATGAGCGCCGCGAAGATGACGACAATAAGTGAGGGACGTTTGATCGCAAGTTCGGTAATGGTCATGAGATCACTCCTGTATCGGTTGAAACGACATGCTTATTTCACGATTTCCACAAGAACGCTGTCCTTCAGGTTGTTCTGGCCGTTCACGACAACGATTTCGCCTTCACGCACCCCTTCTACCACCACCACCCGATTGCCCACAATGTCGCCCACCACGAGGTTGCGCTGCATGGCCATACCATTCGTTACGACAAACACGTGCGGCTGCTTGACGCTACCCACCAGAGCCTCACGCGGAATCGAAAGCCCCTGCACCTTCGGTATGGAGACGAAGGTGACGCGTCCGAACATGCCGGCCTTCAGCGGGTGCTGCTTGCTGTTGGCGAGCGTGACCTCGACGGGATACGTGTGGGACTCATCAGCTTTCGCACTGATACTGGCAATTGTTCCCGCGAACTGCACGCCGGGATACACATCCGTGGTGATTTCGACAGCATCGCCCACGTTCATCTTAAACACCTCGCGCTCCGCGACGCTGAGCTTCACCTTCAAGCGGGAAATGTCCACAACGTTTGCAACCACCATGCCGGGTTGTACCATCGTGCCGACATCTACAGGCCGCGCTGTGACGACACCCGCAATCGGCGTGCTGACTCGTGTATCACGATATGCCTTCTTTGCGCGGATGTACTCTGCCTCCGCCACCTTGAAGGCTTGCCACGCGTTTTCCTTTTGCCACTCGGTGGCCGCGTGCTCTTCACGCAGGCTCTTGAATCGCTCCGCGTCCTTCTTCGCACGCTCATATAGTACCTCGGCCTTCATGAACTCCGCCTTCTTCAATTCATCATCTACCTGAACAAGCACGGAACCGGCCGGCGTAAAATCACCGACCTTCGCCAGCACGGCGACCACCCTTCCCTGCGTTTCGGAAACCACCGGCACGTCATTATTCGCCACAATCGTCCCCACCAGCGAGAGTGTTTCTGCAAGCTGAGCCTGCTCCACGGTCGTGACGGACACCGGGTATGAGGTGATGACATTGGTTTTCGATTTCGCCTGCATCTGTGCCTTGTTGTGGAACAGGATGCCGACGACGACGACCACGATGAGTACGGAAATACCGATTGCCTTTATCCCTTTCATTGCTTTCTCCTCGAAGAGTACGTGGAATGTGTCGCTGTTATTGACCGAGAGCTTTGCGCAGGCGAGCTTCGGCAAGCTCGAAGTCAACCCGTGCCTGCGTGTCGTTGGTACGAGCTTGCAGTAACGCAACTTCAGCATCCAACAGATCGCTCGTTTGTGCAAGCCCTTCCTTAAAGCGCTTGTTGGTGACGCGGTAGTTCTCTTCTGCCTGACGCACGCCCTGCTCAGCAACGCGCGTGCGTTCTTTCGCGTGCTGGAGAGTGAGGTAGCTCTGTGTCACTTCAAGCATGATACCGTCTTTCACCTGCGAGAGTGCGTCCTGTGCTTCCTCCAGCTGTGCATACGCCTGGTCGGACTGGTGCAGCGTCTTTCCCCAGTTCCAAATATCGAGCGACACACCAAGTGTCACGTCCCACGTATCCTTGAACGCATCCTGAAGAGGTTGAACGCGCTGGTTCGGGCGATTGTAGTAGTAGTTTGCCACGAGAAACACTTGCGGCCACCATCCGCCGCGGGCAGCAGTGACGCCTGCATCTGCAGCCTTGATCCGGTATTCCATCGCTTTCACTTCGTGCCGGTGCTCCAGCGCCCGGGTAATCAGGCCGTCAAGGTTCGTGTAGTCGGTGTCGGGCTGATGATCGATGTTGGAGTCGATGACGACCCGCGTTTGCAACGGTATACCGATGATGTTGTTCAGGCCGATGACGGCAAGCTGGACGTTATTGTTCGCTTCGATCTGTCGGAGCTGAGCATCAGAAAGTTGAACTTGAACTTTCAGCACGTCGTTCGTTGTTGCCATCCCCTGGTCCATCATGTTTTGCACATCACGCAGATGTGCTTTGACTTGGTCGACAGTCTCGTCGATCACCTTCTTGAACTCCATCGCCTTGAAGAGCGACCAGTACGCAACCCGGACGTTGTAGAGAAGTTCGGATCGCTCTCGCGCGTGCTCCTGCTCGGTAGCCCTGGCGGTGTAGTCAGCGGCGGCAGCTGCAGCATCCAGCTTGAAGCCTGTGAACAACGGCTGTTCGAGGGATGCCTTGAATGTGTAGTTGTTGACGACGTTTGGAGCAAGTGTAAAGCTATTACCGCCAAGTTGCGGTGGAAGAGCAACCGTAAATGGCGGTACATTGCTCAACCGTGTGTACGCACCGGCCACTCGGAGCGACGGAAGCCGGCCTGTGTTTACCTCGGATGCCCGGGCATCTGCGTAGTTTACACGCATCAACGAGGCATGCAGTGTTTTGCTATTCTCGAGAGCGAGTTTCATTGCTTGCTCTACCGTCAGGTGGAGCTCCGTCTGCGCTTGGGCGGACCACGCAAGGAGAGAGAGTGTTAGAAGAAGTTGCACACGCCGTATTACCATGAAATCGTCTCCTTTGGAAAAAGCATCTTGTACTGTGACTTGCCTTTCTTCGTCATCATCCCTTCGAGAATGAGTTGATACGCTTTACGCATGGTTTTCTCGAGGTCGATCTTCATGTGTTCTGTCCAGTACGGATCCTTGCGATCCATCAGCCGCATCAACGCGTTGCCGTTCGCCCAGAGGATGATCGCCGCCTGTTTCGCGTCGAGATCGGCATCGAAGATGCCCTGGTTGATGCCGTCTTGAATGATACCGACTACAAGGTTCCAGATTTTTTGATCATTGTTCGCACAGCAGGTCAGCATCTCGTGCGAGACCTGCTTGTGAAACTGAGGGCTTTCGAAGTACTCGTACATGTGGAAATAATCCCTGTACTGCTGGAAGAACTGAAAGTACGCATCACCGATGCCCAGAATGCGTTCGAGCACGGACTTGGTCGGCGGGGCGGCCTCTTGGAACATGCTGTACATGATTTCCGAACCTCGCATCGCTACAGCAAGGTACAGGTCTTCCTTGCTCTTGTAATACAGATACAACGTACCTTTGCTCAACTCGGCAGCTTCAGCAATTTCGTCCATCGTAGCGGCAGGAAGCCCCTTCTCGAAGAAGATTTTCTGTGCAGCCGTGATGATTTCTTCCCGACGTTGCTCCTTTTCCCTCTCTTTTCGCTCAAGAATGCCCATTTTCAATTATCCTTCGGTTAAGTCACTGACTAACAGTCATTTGATGGGCACAAATATAACACATGGAATGAGGGATTGTCAAGACTGATGTAGATTAAATTATTGTAAGCCTACTGAATGACTGATGGTCAGTATAACGAGCGAACGGGAGTGAGGTTTCACCTTCAGGAAAGATTTTTTCGCCCCTAAATGAAAAGCCCCTGACGCATTCAGACGCCAGGGGCTTCGAGAGACTGAGAACGAAGAACTCAACCTGGTAAGAGGACTTCAGGGAGAGTCCATCGAATATGGAATGCGGAGCGGATGATGGCTGGATCGCGGCCGCGTTTCTCGAAGCCCGCTGCGAACTCAAGCCAGAAACTGCTGAGCGCATTCAACTCACCTCCGATACTAAACAGATACAGCGCCGGTGATTGATCGACGGCAGTGATCTGCCCTTCACCATACACCTTCATGGCGTTGGAGCCAAAATAGAAGCGCGAGGTCATCGCCACGCTGGTCGAATCCATGCGCAACGAGAGCGATCGCTCGATACTGCCGGAGAGATTGAACACAAACTGTCCCCACGTGCTGACGTTGAACGCTCCTGCAAGCCACGCCTGATACTTGTCCGCCCGCGCGTTACGTGCAAGCGAATCGGGCGAAGCGAAGCGGACCGCCGCCGCAAACTCGGCAATGTTGGCATTCCAGCGTTCATCCCGCTGCTTTGCTCGCAACTGCTCCACCTCGCGTTCCAGCGCGTCGATTGCCGGTCCTTCACCTTCGATGCGACCCGTCTCCGTCGGCGGCGCTGCCTGCACTCTGCGGGCAACCGCCTGATTGATCTGGAGCGCGAGACCGGAAAGGTTTTCGATAAACGCACGATCAGTGCGCGGATCCGCTTCGTCTGTAAACGTAAAGCGTATACCGAGGCTCGCGTGCAGTCGCCCCGTGTTATCGTCGAACGAGCGCGTTGCCGCCGAGATCCGTGCCCGATACCAGAACGGATTCGCGTTGTACTGTCGAATGGTGAGCGTTCTGCCGCCGATGAGAAGACCGGGAGAAAACTCCGCTGCGGCAGTCCGCGGTAGCACTCCTCCTCCTCTCGCAAAGTCCGCGATCGCAAGCGTCACCTCCTGGACACTCGATGGGCGAACGATGGTGGTGGGTGAATAGTTCAGGATGGTAAAGGCCGGCGCGTCGGGCACGGCAAAGTTCAGTCGTGCGTTGCTCACCAGCGTGTTGCCGAGCGTGGGTTCCTGTGCCGAAGCGTTACTGAGGAACAGCGTGCTCACGATACTTGCAAGTGCGATCTGCTTCATGCTCTCTCCTCAATCTTTCGATGAAAGGATCGCAGCGAGGCGGGTGGACACCGACTTCCGGTCAATCAATCCCTCGTCAAACTCACGACCACACTCGTGTTCATCCTGCCAGACGATCATATCCACGCGGTATCGCTCACCGGGCTTTGGGTTGGGCGAGATGATGGTTGCAACGCAATCCAGAATCCTTCCGACATTCGTCTTTGCCGGCTTGGGCAGCGTGAACTCGTCGGGCTGATTATCGGTATTCACGCCCTCGCCGATGACCTTCCCCTGACCGGATTGATACCAGAGCTTCAGCGTGTATGCCCCCACTTGCGCGAAGCCAAAAGCGATCTCCACCGTTACCGGTCCCCCGCTCGGATTGATGGGAATTTTGTTGAGCGGCATTGCGACCTCTCTTGTTTGTGAGATGAATGTGGGAAAAGAATGTTAGCCAAACTTCAACTGATGTTTCAGGTAGCGAGTCTTCCCGTTGATGAAGACGACCTTCACGGCAATCTCGAACGTTCCCCAACCGGTCGCTTTGAGCACAAACCCTTTTCCACTTTCCACGCCTCGAGCCGTTACTCGCTGAACAGGCTCCGGGAACGTTGGATGGAGTGTGTATTCGACATATTGAATCTGACTGAGAACTTCATTCGATGCAAGAATGAACACGGCCCATTCCCACCTGCCGCCGCCCAAACTCCGGGAGGTGTTGCCTGTCCTGATCGTAGCGGTATCCACGTTCACGGACACCGTCGGTGCCGCTTGTTGCGCAGCCTCTTTCTTCGGCGGAACAGACGAGACCTCCTTGCGCGCTTTTAGAAGATTCAGCCGGTAGCGATAGTTGCCGGTGGTTCCGTCCGTAAACTGCACCTTTGCGTAGATCGTGAACTCCCCCCATCCGTTGGCTGAGAGTGCAAACTTGTTCTCTCGCGTCGTCACGGTTTTGACGGGAGTGGGAAAGGAAGGATCGAGAGTGTACTGCACGGAGCGGATCTTCGCCAGCGTCGCCGCATCCGCATCCACATACACCGTCCAGTCATATCGCCCGTTGCCGAGGTAGGTTGCTGTATTGTTGAAGGCAACACGTGGCTGGGCAGAATGCGTTTCCGCCAGAAGGAAGAACCCACCAATGACCGGGACGATCATTCGCACCGCCAGCTTCCCGATGCAACCGAGGCTCATCGCATTTACCTCTTCACCATCTCAAGATTCGGTTTTGCCGGCTTGAACGGCCGATCGTACACCCATTCCGTGTTGTTCGTCTTGTTCTTCAGCATCAACTGGACGATGAAATCATCCTTGTCCAAACCACGAATGCGGACTTCGATTGTCCCTTCGGACGGGCCGGGCTGTACATCGCTGGGTTTCAGCACAACCGGATCGCCCCCCTTCCACGTCGTGTAGGAGCATTCGAGGTTCTTGATGCTGCCAAATGGCGGAGCCTCATTCGGCCGGAATTGGAGTACGGCATTGAGATCGTATTTTTTCCCTCCCTCGACAATCTCCTTTAGGCTCTCATTTTCCACCTCTAGCTTTCGGAGACGTTCCTTCCACTCATTCTCAATCCGATCAAGGGATGAGTAGAGCGCGGAAACCTGATCTTCATAATCTTTGGTGTAGAGATAGAAGCCCGGCAGCGTGAGGGCGATGCCGAAGAGGATCAGCAGCGCCACCGTGTTGATGCCCAGCTCAAGCCCGAACCCTTTGAATTGCTGTCGGCTCTCCAGCATCGGCTTCATTTTCGGGACGAAGAAGGCAGCAAGACTAATGACGATGATGAGCACGCCCAGAACA